>NZ_LBFA01000011.1:0-149748 GCF_013363265.1 Marinitoga sp. 1138 | reverse complement strand
TTTTCAAGTTTTCGCTCATATTATTATTTCTATTTTCTTATTTCTTAATTATATTATTATATAAGTAAAACATAAAAGAAAACATGAATAAAAAGGTGAATGAAGGCTTGAAATTTCCCTAACGGAAATATTGTGTGAGCCGGAACAGCAAAAGTATTGTGAAAAATAAAAACGAATGAAGACTCGAAGAACGCCCGAAAAAACTGCGAATGAAGAGGGACAAAAAAACAGGATGTTTTTTTGAGCGCAGCTTCTGCAGGGATGCAGAATCTAAGCGACCCCGCGAATATGAGCAGTTTTTGAGGATCAGCGTTAGAGTTGTCTGAAAGAGTTTTTATTTTTCACAATTATAAGAAATTTCACCGCCTGAAGAAACCTTTTTAGGAGTGTTTTTTATAGAACAAGGATTAGAAATTCTTGCCGTCTGAGTGAATATTATTTTTCTACTTGAGGGAGTTTTTATTTTTCTCAATCAACACCACAAAAAGATTTTTGTTTATTGTAAAAATAGTGTATAATTTTAGTAAGGGATAAGATAAAAAACAGGAGGGGAAGAATATGGATTTAGTAGAATCAGGAAGAAAGAAGATTGAATGGGTTAAACAGCACATGAAGGTTTTAAATACTTTAAAAGAAATGTATATGGATGAACAACCTTTTAAAGGAATTAATGTGGCAATGAGTATTCATTTAGAGGCAAAAACAGCATATACAGCTGTTGTTTTACATGAGCTTGGTGCAAATGTTGCTATTACAAGTAGTAATCCTTTGTCCACGCAAGATGATGTTGCTGAAGCATTGAAGACATATGGTGTAAATGTATATGCAAAAAGGTCAACAGATGAAGAATTATATTGGAAAAATATAGATAAAGTTCTTGAAATTAAACCTAATATTGTTATAGATGATGGTGCAGATCTTGGAATTAGAATAGTTGAAAAATTTCCAGAATTGCTTGAGAATATTTGGGGGATTAATGAAGAAACGACTACAGGGATAAAGCGATATAAGGCGCTTTTAAATGATGGGAAATTGCCAGTTCCTGTAATAGATATAAATGATTCATATATGAAATATCTTTTTGATAATAGGTATGGAACAGGGCAATCAACATGGGATGGAATAATAAGATCAACCAATCTTACAGTAGCGGGTAAAAATGTTGTTGTAGCTGGATATGGCTGGTGTGGTAAAGGTGTTGCAATGAGAGCCAAAGGGTTAGGAGCAAGGGTAATAGTAACAGAAGTTGATCCAATAAAGGCAATAGAAGCTGTAATGGATGGATTTTCTGTAATGCCAATGGATGAAGCAGCAAAAATTGGAGATTTCTTTGTTACTGTAACAGGAGATATTGATGTAATAACTGAAAAACACTTTATGATGATGAAAGATGGAGTTGTTTTAGCTAATGCAGGACATTTCGATATTGAAGTAAAGGTTGCAGATCTTGAAAGAATAAATACAGAAAAGAAAGAGGTAAGACCGGGTGTAACTCAATATACAATGCCAAATGGAAATAAATTGTATTTACTTGGAATGGGGAGACTTGTAAATCTTGTAAATGGCGATGGACATCCAGTAGAAATAATGGACTTATCTTTCTCTTTACAATTAGAAGGTGCAAAATATATTAAAGAACATAGAGGTGAAATAGAAGTTTCTGTAAGACCTGTTCCTTATGAAGTGGATTTAAATATTGCGAAAATAAAATTAAAGACAATGGGAATTGAAATTGATGAGTTAACTCCTGAACAAATTGAATACTTAAATAGTTGGAAATAATAATAAATAATAAAACAACGCCAATCATTAAAGGTTGGCGTTGTTTTTTAAGTTAACGTCTATTTGAGTAAATGGGATTTCAATATTATGTTCTTTAAGTAATTTATGTATTTCTGCTGCAATTTTATTTGGATTTTCGAAATAAACTTCTTTTTTAAGCCAGAATTTTAAAGAAAAGTCAATTGATGATGAATTAAATCCAGAAAATAAAACCCATGGTTTATGATTTTCATCTCTATATATTAAAGAGGAAGAATTTAAATATTCATCTATAATATTAAGGAATTTATTCAGGTCTGTATCATAAGAAACTCCAATATTTATCTCGTTTCTTCGTATGTCTTCAGGCCAGAAATTTGTTATTGAACTGTTCCAGATTGTTTTGTTTGGAATTCTTATAAGTTTTCCATCAAAGGTTTTTAGTATTGTATGATTCAAGTCTATTTGATCTATTATTCCAGATATTCCATTAACTTCAACAATATCTTTTTCTTTTATTGTTTTTGAAAACATTAATAATATTCCACAAATAAAATTAGATAAAGGTTCTTGAATTGCAAATGCCACAATAACTCCGGAAACTCCAAGTCCTGTAAGAAAGGGCATAAAATCTTTAAATATGAGGGATAATATTATGAATCCACCAAGAGTATATGAAACTATATTTGTTAATACTTTTAAAGTATTTTTGTATTCAAGTTCTTTTCCAGTTTTTTCTGTTACCGCTATAATGGTTTTATATACAATTTTAGAAAAGTATTTTGAAAGAAATAAAACTATAATACTTATTCCTATTCGTATTGCATAATCTATCATCAAATTAACGTCAATATTCATATTATATCCCCCAGTTAATTATTATCTCTTAAGTGTTCCCACCGTTCTTAAGAAATCATCTGCTGTTTGAACAGCTTTTGCGTTTAAATCATATGTTCTTTGAGCTACAATCATATTTACCATTTCTTTTACTACATCTACATTTGATTTTTCAAGAGAACCCTGTTCAATTGAACCGTAGCCGTCCTGATTTGGTATACCTTCAGTTGCTACACCTGAAGCGTCTGTTGCAAGATAAAGATTATTTCCAATAGCTTTTAATCCAGCTGGATTTACAAATTTTACCAATGTTATATTTCCAACGTTTTGAGTTGTTCCATCTGGTAATTTTGCACTTACAATTCCATCAGGTGATATATTTACACCTGTTGCGTTTGCTGGTATTGTAATATTTGGAACCATCAAAAGACCGTTTGAATTAACAAGCCTTCCATTTGCATCGATTTTAAATGCACCGTCTCTTGTATATGCAATTCTTCCGTCCTGCATTTGTACCTGAAAGAAACCGTCTCCGAAAATGGCTAAATCAAATGTTCCACCAGTTTGTTCAATGTTTCCCTGTGTGAATATTCTATTTGTTGCTGCTATTCTAACACCATGACCAACATATTCTCCAGTTGGTAGCATTGAGTTTTGTGCTGTAGGTGTTCCAGCTTCTTTTATAGGTGTGTATAACAAGTCCTGAAACTCAATCCTTTGAGCTTTATAACCTGTTGTGTCAACGTTAGCAAGATTGTTTGATACAGTATCAAGTCTTCTCTGTTGAGCAATCATTCCTGTTGATGCAGAATATAATGATACTAACATAATATCTTCCTCCTTGAATTATCTTAAATAGGTTATTTTATATTATTTTAAATTCTTTGAGCGCTTTCTATTACCTTACCTGTCATTGTG
Organism: Marinitoga sp. 1138; assembly: GCF_013363265.1. Lineage (NCBI taxonomy): Bacteria > Thermotogati > Thermotogota > Thermotogae > Petrotogales > Petrotogaceae > Marinitoga > Marinitoga sp. 1138. The sequence continues at coordinate 146,232 of NZ_LBFA01000011.1, read as the reverse complement.
TCCTGGGTAGTTACAGATTTTTCTAATATATTAAATGCTCTATTAGCATTTATAAGATTTATCATTTCTTTTAAGGTATTCACATTTGATTTTTCTATACTTCCCTGAATAATCCTGAAATTATCAGCTTTTATTTCATTTCCTGTAAAGAGATTTATTCCAAATTTTGAAGGGTTTTCAAGATTTACTATTGCTATTTTTTGACCTGTTAATTGATTACCATTGTAAATATTTCCTTTTTCATCAACATTGAAATTTTGTGGAATTTGTATAGGTTTATTATTTTCGTCTAAAACATAATCGCCTTCAGAAGTAACTAAAAATCCTTTATCATTTCTATTGAATTCTCCATTTCTTGAATAATAAATGTTGTTATTTCTCATAACTTTAAAAAAGCCATCTCCAAAAATTGCAAAATCTAAAGGATTATTTGTTGTTGTTATCTGTCCTTGCTCCAATATGGGTTTTGTTTCATCGGCAATTAAAGCAGTTTCCATATAACCAACATGTTTTCCGCGGTTTATATCGGTAGAATCATAATTTCTAAATTCTTTTTCAAGATAGGCTTTAAACATTATTTCATCTTTTTTATATCCTGCAGTATCAGCATTTGCAAGATTATTTGAAATATTATCCAGTTGAGCCATGTTGGCAAGCATTCCCATTGTTGAGAAATATAAACCTCTTGTCATATATAAAATCGCCTCCTGCGAATATACTCATTAATATATTTCTATTATTGAGGTAATATTCCCTAAAAAATTAAGGCTTTCCATATTGGAAAGCCTTAAAAGGACGATATCTTTGACATCTCTGATACTAAATTGATAGTACATGTGTATTTGGAGTTTTCGAAATTATTTGAAACATATGTGTTGTCATCTTTTTTGATGAAGTTATTTAAATCTTTCATGGAAAATTCTCCATTGTGTTTTAGAATTACAAAAACTTCATTTGGTATTTCAAATATAATGTTACTTAGATATGATTTTATATAAATTTCACTGTCGTTCTTTGAAGATGGGATTATATGGATTTTTGAAGCTTTTGCGTCAATTTTTGTTATTTTGTTGTTTATTCCAAATAAATCCAGTAATAGATTTCCTGTGTTTGAATTTATTTCAATATGTGTTTCATAATTTTCCGGGATTTTTATTATATTTGCCATCTTTTCCATGGATTTTATTGAGTCAAAACGTAATTTGTTTTTAAGCTTTAATTCGTTATTTTCAAAAAGAATATAATTTTTAAATAAGGAATTTTTATAGGATTCGATAACTTTAATTTTATTTTTTTCGTCTTCGTTTAGTGTTACGCTATTATCACTCCAGCTGGTATCAATATAAACTTTTAATTCAGAATTTTTTTCAGGCGTAAAAACTTTTTCTTCCTGTGTTTTATCGTTTTTTTTCATGGATATAGAAACTTTAAATGAAAAGATTCCAATTAATCCGGCGGAAAATAATAAACTTCCAATATAGAGCATAAATACATCACCAAAGGAAAGAGGATTTTTAAATCCGATTGTGATATCAATTACAAGTAAGAGGCCAAATATAACTGAAGCAAGGGCTTCTTCTGTTTTTTTCTTAAAATTTGAAATACCAAATACAATACTTGCTGCGGCTAAAAAACCTTTTATAATAATTCCTATTGTTATAATATTTCCTGAAAGAGATAATAATATTAAAGCTCCTAAAATTATAAATAATATGCCGTATATCATTGTCCCACCCCGCTTATCGTTTTAAGATTTTTGTTATTCCATAGGATATTAACCATGCGCCGACTATCACAAAAAAAATATCTTTATATCCAAAATTAAAGTTATATATATCAAATGCATCGAGTAGTAATATAGGTCCTGTTAATAAACCAAAAATCAAATCTGATACAAACTTTATTTTTCGATTTTTTGAGGTTAAAAAACGTTTATTCCATAGATTTTCTGTTATATCATCTATTATTTCTTCGGCTTCTTCACCCCTTAATGTTACCTTTTCGCCATCTGTTGAAAGTTCAAGTACAGTATTTTTGTTTCCAAGAAATGGAAATATTAATGCAAAAATTCCAAAGAGTATTTCAAAGATTATCAAAAAAGATGTAGGCCAGCTTATTGTAATTGAAGTAATAATAAATAATCCTAAAGCCATAAAAAATACAGGAATAAATTTCATAAAACCCCTCCTTAAAAATATTAAGTATTTGATTTATAATCATTAATATTATATACTATTTTTTTATAAAAATCAAGTTATCTATTTAAATTTATTTATTCGAATAAAATTATCTTTTTTTAAATGTTTTTGAATCTGAAAAAAAATATGGTATAATATCGTTGAGATATCTTAATAGTACATGATTATGGAGGTGGAATAATGGATTTCACAGTTGATTTCTCAGAAAAGGACTCCTATTATTTAATAAAGGTTGAAGGTGAAATTGATGCTTATCATTCCGCAACGTTTAAACAAAAGGTAAAAGAGAAATTTGCTGAACCTAAATTTACTAAGTTTGTGATTGATATGTCAGCGGTTTCATATATTGACAGTGCTGGATTAGGGGCAGTTGTAAGTTTATTAAAAGAAGCAAGAAATCTTAATAAAGAACTTGTTTTAGCAGGATTACAATCACAGGTTAGAAAGATTTTTGAAATGACAAAGCTCGATAAAATCGTTAAAATTGTAGATACTGTTGAAGAAGCTTAAATGATAAAAAGCTGGTTCGAAAATGAACCAGCTTTTTTATTTATAGTAGTATTATTTCATAACAAAATTAATTTCAACTACAGGATTTCCTTCAACATCCTTTGTTAATATAGCAGATGCCAATCCGCCATAATTTTTTTCTGTTAATCCTGAAATTCCAAGATAATCTTCTGCAAATTTTATTATATTTTTTAAATCAAAGAACATTATGCTAAATTGTGGATTTGGAACCTTGTTTTTTAATTCATTGTATACTTTGTTTTGAGATAATTTTTCTTTTGATTTCTGGAATTTATAAACTTCTTCTTTTTCTTTGTTTGAAACGTATAATAAATCTCCATCCTTCCATATATATATGCTTAATTCTTTGTCTTCTACATTTTCTTCGATTTTTATATAATTATCTGATATTACTTTGTATGTGGTATCATTTTTTGAAAGAATATCTTCAACTTCTTTAATTGTTAATCCAGTGTTGGCGACCAAAGAGAAGATAAGATCTATATTTATTTCTCCAGTTTCTTCATCGCTATTTATATTCATATTCATGTTTTGCTCAACCCAATTTGATTTGTTTAATATATCTTTTATTGTATCGCCGGAGATATTTAAACCTGGGATATTTGTATCAAAATCTTTTGGAATATAATTTGTTTTTGAATAATATAATCCATAGAAATTATCTGTTTCGTAATTAAATGAGTCTTTTATATTTTCAGGTATATTATCCAGGATATAGAATTTTCCATATAAGATAGAATCTTTTATATATGAGAATCCATAACCGTTTAAGCTGCTTGTTTGAATTTCTTCATAAATACCTGTATCATTAAATCGTTTTTTAGGCGTATAACCAATTTTTGTATTGTTGTAAAAATCACCATTTGATGTAATGATTAAATAATCCTGTAAATCGCTTTTTTTAACTATATAGCTGAGGTTAAGATTTACATCGTCTGTAGGGATTAATGTATCTGCTAATTTTTTGAATACTTCAACAAACTTTTCGCCATCGTTTAAAGGACCGAGTATAATACCGAAATCGTAATTGTTATCTTCAGGTTCAACTACAAAAAAAGCAATGTTATTTTTAAATGCATCGTATATATCAGAGCTTTCCATTTCCAGAGATTGAGCTATAGCATCGATATATGCGACAGCATATGTTTCTGCATATAGCGGATCGTCCAATACAGTTCCAAATGAATTAACTGTTTTTAGGTCTTCATATACTTTTTGTGCATTGTGAAAAACAAAAACTGTTTTGGAATTTTCCGGAATTAATTGATAAATATCAGCAAAAATACTCAATGAAATGATAAGAATGGTAAATACAAGTAAAACCTTTTTCATGCTCCACCTCCATAATTTTAATAATTAATAAAATCAATTTAATTATATCATAAAATAAAAATTTAAAGTGATGATTATGAAAAAATTAACATATAAATTAAATTTTTGAAAAATAAATTTATAATATAAATGAGGAAACCATTATGGTTTCCTCAAGGTTTTTGATAAGCTTTTAGGATGTCGTTTATAAGAGGTTTCATGTTGTTTTTGGCTATTAGTACTGAATATTGATCGATAATCATATCATTAAACCATTTCTCTGTATTAGATTTTGGAAGTAAGGTGTTTTCAAATGCCTTTGAGTTATACATATCTTTAAATACTTTTGAGAATACTGAACTTACCAATTCTGCAGCAACTTCTTCTTTTTTTAGATTATGATAATCCTTTGGAGCGCCATTTAATGTTATTGATGAAATATTCATTATATCACCACCAGTTCAGCATATAAATATCCGGCAGATGAAAGATTTTGTATAATAGCGATTATATCTTGGGGAGTTGCACCTGCTGCTTTTAATGCATTGACCAAATTATATATAGTTGCATCATTATCTCCCACTTTTCCATTATTAACAGTAATAACAAAATTACCATAACTTATAGTAAAATCTGCTATTTTTACATTTCCGCCAAATACTATAGTTCCTGTTTTTTCGTTTATAACAATTTTTGCTTTTGAATCTGGATCAATTTCAACATCTTCTATTAATGCGAGGAATGAAATTAAATCGTCTGAGAAAACATCAGGTATTTTTACACGTATAGCAGAAGGATCCATAGCCTTAGCTAATTTTTGACCAAATTGAGCATTAATTGATAATGCTGTTCTTGCTGCTGTTGTTATATCGGGGTTTCTGAGTAGCACTGTTACAGTATCATTTGAAACGATATTTGCAGGTATTTCATTTTCTACTATTGCTCCCTGGGGAATTGTACCGTTTACCTTGTTTCTCTTTTGAAGGTTTGCAGTATTGCTAACTTCTACACCACCTGTAATTACACTTCCCTGAGCAACAGCATACACCTGACCGTCTGCACCGTATAAAGGAGTTTGTATTAAATATCCTCCTTCAAGGCTTTTTGAATCTCCTGCAGCTGTTACAACAACATCCAGTTTCATACCTTCTTTATAAAAAGCCGGTATATCAGCAAAAACAAAAACAATAGCCGAATTTTTTGTTGTGAATGAATTTTGAATATTGATGTTAAGATTTTTCATCATATTTGATAGTAATTCTGATGTAACCTTCCCTGAATCTCCTGTGCCATTTAATCCTGTTACCACACCAATTCCAAATAACTGATTATCTCTTGCACCTCTAAAATAGGCAATATCTTTTAATCTTACAGCTGAAAAAGATATAGAATAAAGCATTATAATTAAGCTAAATATAATAAAAGTTTTTTTCACCATAGTCACCCCTTAAAAGAATAGATTTGATATTCCAGAAAGCATCCATGCCAACCATGTTTTTTTGTTGGGATTTTTTTGTAAATCAGTATCTCCCTGATACCATATTTTTGCTTCAGCAAGATTTTTAGAGTCTATAACGCCATCTTTAATATATTGCGGATCAACATAACCTTCTATTATCATTATCTTTTTCTGTGAATCTACCTTAAATTCCTTTTCTCCGTATATTTTTACAATGCCATTATCTAAGACCTCAACTACTTTTGCAGAAACATATAAACTAACCTTTGCCTGACTTTGAGAAGAGGTTTTTTTATTTGAAACGCTAACCTTATCTGGAGAATTTGCGCCAAGAGGTAAAAATTTAGTTAGATCAAGATTTCCTATTGTATTAAATATTGCGCCAACTGTTCCCATTACACCAGAAAAAGGATCAGGGTTGTTATCTGATAAACTTAAAGATGGTGCTTCAGAAACAGCTACTGTTATAATATCTCCCAGGGAATATACCTTTTCTGGATTTGAGTATAAATTTTTTGTATGGGCTTTTTTCCATAATGAATCCGAAAATAAAAATGTTGATAATAAGATTATCATGATAATAAACGAAATCCTTTTCATCTTAGTTACCTCCTATGTCAATAATTACTTTTGGTCCTTTGTATAACTTTCCTGTTATTAATACTCCTGTTTTTTCATTTCTTCCTGAAACAATTTCACCAATTATTGCATCATTTAAAACGCGCATCCACGATAATATTTTTACACCATAAGCATAAACTTCGACAGGGATTATCTGGCCGGCTTTTACATCAGGTATCTTTTTTACTGAATTTTCGTAAATAATTTCATTTTTTCTTATTTTTCTATTAGCTTGAAATTTTATTAAATCTTTTTTTTCAACTATAAGTGGTGAAAAATTAAGAGAATATATATCAACGGTTTTTGTTGCTAAAAGTGAATCATTTAAAGGAGTTTTATAATCTATATTGTTTTTTGCTATAAATACATTTTTATAATTTGAAACATTTGCTTTGAAGGATATATATTTTTTATTATTAAAATCATCAAGTATTAAAAAATTACCAAATACATTGTTCATAGTTCTTCGATAATTTATATCAAGTACAGTTGAGACTTTTGTGTCTGTATAAAACTTGCTTATTTCAAAGGAATTGATAGTTGCTGTTTTTGAATCTTCAAGGAATATATTTTTAAAATAATCTTCCAATATATATTTTGTATCATTTTTGTTTAAATTAGAATTATTTTTTGTTTTAGTTGGCATATAAAATATTGTTATTATGGTTGACTCAAAGGTTATATTTTCATAATTTGTAAGAGACTCAATCATATTTTTAAGTTTTGAAGCGTCATAAGTTATAGTTTCGCCTGTAAAGAAAGCAAGTGTTCTGTCATTTTTTATTTCAGGAAAAATATCTTTTAAAGAAAAGATATTATCAATAGAAATTATGCTTGCTGGTAATGTAATCTGGTTATTTGCAAATATGAAAGTAGATAAATATATTAAAAATACTATTGAAAGAAATTTTAGATGTTTCATCCAATCACCACGCTTTTTAATCTAATTAATTTTTCAATAGACGGATAGGAAAATCCTTAAAGAATAAATAATAAAAAGGCAGGTTTTGCACCTGCCTTTAAATATGAATTATTTAATTTTTCTTTTCTTCTTTTGGTTTTATTTCACCGTTGCTGGTTCTAATTAATAATTTATCATCTTTTAAGTCAATAATTACTTTACTTTTTGGAGGAATTTCGCCAGCAATTATTTTATTTGCCAATTCCATTTCGATTTCTCTTTCTATAACTCTTCTTAATGGACGAGCACCAAAGATTCTATCATAACCTTTTTTAGCAATATATTCTTTTGCGTCTTCTGTAATCATTAATTCTATATCTTTTTCTTTTAATCTTTCTTCTGTGCGTTTTAATAATATTCCAACAATTTCTTTTACTTCTTCTATGGTTAATGGTTTAAATACCACTATTTCATCTAAACGGTTAAGGAATTCCGGTCTAAAGAATTTCTTTAATTCTTCTTTTATCAATTTTTCCAGTTCTTCTTCTGTAGAAGCCTTTTCTTCTTCGCTTACAAATCCAAGGTGCCCTTTGTGTTCTAATGTTTTTAAAATCCCTTCAGAACCGATGTTGCTTGTCATTATAATAATGGTATTTCTGAAGTCTACGGTATTACCTTTTCCGTCGGTTAATCTTCCGTCGTCTAATACCTGTAATAATACATTGAATACATCTGGATGTGCTTTTTCTACTTCATCGATTAGTATTACTGAATACGGTTTTCTTCTAACAGCTTCTGTTAATTGACCTCCTCTTTCATATCCTACATATCCTGGAGGTGAACCAATTAATCTTGAAACTGCATGCTTTTCCATGTATTCAGACATGTCAATTCTGATTAGTGCGTCTTCTGTATCAAATAATACTTCAGCTAATGCTTTTGCTAATTCTGTTTTACCAACTCCAGTTGGACCAAGGAATAAGAATGAACCTATAGGTCTTGTTGGATCTTTTAAACCAGCCCTTGCTTTTCTTATATGTTGAGCAACTTTAACAATAGCATCTTCCTGCCCTACAACTCTTTTGTGTATTTCTTTTTCAAGGTTAAGTAATTTTTCTCTTTCTTCTTCGAGCATTTTTTTAGCTGGAATTCCTGTCCATTTTTCAATAATTTCTGCAATTTTGTCTTCATCTACAATTACTTCTTCCTCTTCTTTGTCTTTTTCCTTTTCGTATTCTTCTTTTAGTCTCTCAATTTCTTTTTCCAATTCAAATAATTTTTGTTTCTTTAAAGCAGCTTCTTCATATTTTCCTTTTACTGTTAAGTCGTTAATTTCTTCTTCTAATTCCTTTGCTTCGTATTCCAATTTCTTAATATTGGATAATTTAGAGCTCTTTTCAAGTCTTGCTTTTGCTGCAGCTTCGTCGATTAAATCTATAGCTTTATCTGGTAAGAATCTATCTGTTATATATCTATGTGATAACTTCACTGCTGCAACTACTGCTTCATCTGAAATTTTAACATTGTGATGTTTTTCAAATGTTTCTTTTATACCTCTCAAGATTTCTATTGCGTCTTCTAATGAAGGTTCATCAACCTGAACAGGTTGGAATCTTCTTGCAAGAGCTTTATCTTTTTCAATATACTGTCTATATTCATCAAGTGTTGTTGCACCTATAACTCTTAATTCTCCTCGTGCAAGATCAGGTTTTAACATATTTGCAGCATCCATCGAATTTCCTTCTGCTTTTCCTGCGCCGATAATTGTATGCAATTCATCAATGAATAATATAATTTTATCACCCTGTTTTTTTACTTCATCGATTACATTTTTTAGACGTTCTTCAAATTCTCCTCTGAATTTTGCGCCTGCCAGTAATCTACCCATATCTAGCTGTAAAATTCTTTTGTCTATTAATGCATCTGGAACAGCACCTTTTACTATTCTCTGTGCTAATCCTTCTACTATAGCTGTTTTACCTACACCTGGATCACCAACGAGAACAGGATTGTTTTTTGTTTTTCTGCTTAATATCTCAATAGTTCTTTGGATTTCAATATCTCTTCCAATAACAGGCATTAATTTCTTTTCTTCTGCCATTTTTGTCAAATCAATGGTAAACTGTTCTAAAACATCTCCAACTTTTTCTTCTGTTCCTTCTTTGGTTACTTTTATGTTTTTTAATTCTTCATAAACTTCTGTGGTTGTTAATCCGTATTTTGAGAATAATTTTGCTGAATAAGATGTTCCATCGAGCATTATTCCAAGTAATAAATGCAATGTTGTAATAAGTTTATGTTTGGTTTTTCTTGCTTCTGTTTTTGCAATTTCAAAGATTCTTTCTAATGTGCTGGAAATATATACCCTATTATCAGTAAGGTTTCCGTATGAATATTGTGCGTTTTCTGCCAATTCACTTTCTATATTATCCTTTATAGCGTCTACGTTTATTGTTTCAAATAATTTTTTTACATGTTCATCATCGCTATCAAGAATGGCAAGTGTAATATGTTCAGGTGTTAACACATTGGTGCCATATCCATTGGCAATTGTTCTGGCGTTTTCTATTATTTCCAGCGATTTTTCTGTAAAGTTTTTTGGGTTTAGCATACCCATCACCTCCTGAGACATCTATTTTTAATTTTTATTTTTAGCAATCGTAATAATTATTTGCTAATAATATTTCAAAAAATAAAGGATAGATTTGCTATCCGACATATTAGACTGTTTTTTGAATAGAATGTTCAAAAAAATAATTTCTTTTTGGTAACATAATAATTAAAATTAAATAAACCCGGGATTTTATTGCATCCCGGGTTTGAATTAATTTAGAATATTAAATCAATCCCAGCTTTTATATAAGGTGCATTGTTAGCTGGATAATTACCACCTATTGAGCTTTCAAAAGTATAACCGCTTTCTATGATAATTCCAAAATTCTTATGTGGTTTTAGTTCTAATCCTATTATAGGAGTTATACCAATACCAACATCAGCAATATAGTCTTCATTGTAATCAATTTCGGTATTGTAATAACTTGAGATATACAAATCGGCCCCCAGATTTAAATTTCCAAATGTATATTCAGGTGTGTATCTTATATTTAATCCTGTAGAAGTGTAAAATGTATTTATATCATCTGAAAATTCTACAAAAACACCATATGTGAAGTTTTTATAATTGTCAATAAGAAAATCCATTCTTAATGAATAAATATCCGGGAGTTTTGTTGTCATTGATAAAGAAAAATGTGCTCTAAATGGAGAAATATCCGGATTTTCTATTACACTGACTGTATTATCTAGAGCGAATTCAGGTTCTTCTAAAATCTCTAAGATTGCGGAATTGGAGGAAACTTCTTTTGTGACTAATTTTCCGCTTGTTTTTCTATATACATCACCATTTATTTCGTAATTTTTTGCGAATGAGAACATCATTCCTTTATATACTCCATTATTTCTTCCAATATTTACTAAAACACGTGAATTTCCTTCAATACCTATAATTTTACCGCTAATTAAAAATAATTTATTCATTCTATATACAAGGGTATTTACCAGACTTGATATGGCTTCCTCTCTTGCCATTTCTTTTGCTTCGTATTCTGAAACATATTGTGAAACGTAATGAGTTCCAACAGCATCTATAGTTTTTATTTCCAGAATCTGACTTGTTTCAATATCTATTAATCTATATGCCCCTTCAATGTGGTATTCATACCAGATATTATCATATTCATCGGTTTTTCTATATGATTCTGCATCTATAACTTCTATATAAACAATATAATCTGCTGCTAATTGATTTAAATTAAAATTATCTTTTGATGTGAGACCGTGTAAGATTCTTTCTATTTCATTCATTACGTTTATATCTCTTTCTACAAGTCTATACTTTCCCTGGTTAATTAATGCTTCTTTAAGTTTGTGTTCTACTTTTGTTGATAAAAATGAATAACCTCTTGAATAAATTAAAAGGGTTTTTCTTGAATCTTTGTTGTTTACAGCGAAAATAGAAATAAATAAAGAAAACATTAATAAAATTAATAGAATCTTTTTATTATTCATATAAATTCACCTCCAATAAGATTTCTTTTTTATTATATCACAATATACAAAATTTGAAATAAATATGAAATAAGAAATGAATTAACGTTAAATTAAAATTAATGGAATATATCTCTAATGATTTTGGTACTATAAATTTTGTATAATTATAACAAAATAAAAAAAATAAATAAGAGAGGAGAGAATATTTTGAAAAAGAATTGGAGGGTCTTTTGGGACTCGGCTAATCCTTTATTTGAGGAGAATTTAAAGCTTGCAAGGCATATCTCCTCAGAATTAGGATTATCCGAATTTCTGGTTAAACTGCTTATTGCACGTGGAATTACCGATATAGAGCAGATAAAAGAATTTTTATATCCCGATGAATCAACGGTTATAGATCCATATCTTTTGAAGGATATGGATAAAACTGTTGATATTTTATTTGATATAAGGGATAAAGGAGAAAAATTAGTTGTATATGGAGATTATGATGCTGATGGGGTTACAGCGGCTGCTGTAATTTACCAGGGATTTAAAGCATTGGGATGGGATATAGAAGCATATATTCCAAATAGAATAGATGAAGGATATAGTTTAAATATTGAAGCTATAGATGAGCTATATAATAAGGGATATAAAAATATTATTACTGTAGATTGTGGAACAACGTCACTTAAAGAAATAGCTCATGCAAAAGAAAAAGGAATGAGAATTATAATTACTGATCATCATGAAATGCAGGAGGTTTTACCGGAAGCAGATGCTATTGTAAACCCTAAAAGGCATGATGATGAATATCCGTTTAAAGGATTATCGGGAGTAGGTGTTGCTTTTAAGGTATTACTTGCAGTTTATGAGAAAATAAATGATATAAAATTTGATCCGTTTTCTCTTGTGGATCTTGTTGCTCTTGGAACTATTGCTGATATAGTTCCTTTAAGATCCGAGAATAGGTATTTTGTAAAGAGAGGGCTTGAAAAGTTAAGAACTGATCCCAGTCCTGCATTAAGGCATTTGATGAGGGAAATTGGTGTGATGCCAGAAGATGTAAAATCTTATGTTATAGCATATAAAATTGCACCTAAAATAAATGCAGCTGGAAGAATGGCTGATGCCATGAAAGCATTTGAGTTATTGCTTACGGAAGAAGAAAAAAATATAGAAAAGAAAGTTAAACAATTATTAGACTTAAATACCGAAAGGCAAAAACATGAAAGGCGTATATATAAATCAGCATTAAGTTTAATGGATATTAATCCGGATTTTCATGATAAAAAGGTTCTTGTTTTAAGCGGCCAGGATTGGCATCTAGGGGTTCTTGGAATTGTGGCTTCTAAGCTTTCAAATAAATTTAACAAGCCTGTTCTTCTTGTCTCAACTACTTCTGAAGATAATCTTGGAAAAGGGTCTGCCCGAAGTCCGCAGGGAGTTAGTCTTATTGAATTAATGAAAAATATTACTAAAGAAAATGAAGATTTCTTTAAGGAATATGGTGGTCATGAATTGGCTGCAGGATTTACAATTGATTCTGAAAAAATAGAAATGCTTAGAGAAAAGATTAATGAAGTATACTCAAATATTTATGGCGATAAAGAACCGGAATCTGAAATAGAAATAGACATGGAAATTGAGAATTTATGGGGTAATTTTTTTGACGATATAGCTCTTTTAGAACCATTTGGTTATCAAAATCCAGAGCCGACATTTTTAATAAAGGATGTAGTACTTGAAAAAGTAAAACTTTTTGGTGCTGAAGAAGAGAATATAGCAGCAATAGCAAAAACACCTAAGGGTATGATATTTGAAATTGTTGGTTATGGTGTATTAGCAAATAAAAGGGAAAATATTACGGGGAATATAAAATGTAATATAGTTGGTAATTTCAGAGTTGAGAGAACATTTTATAACAATCAAAAGGTATTGAAATTTTATGTAAAAGATATAGAATTTGTCGGTGATTCTTTAACTGAAAAAGAAAATCATGGAAATTTATTAATATCATTACATGCTAAAGATAATGTTCATCATCTTACAAATTATAAGTATAAAATATTGCTCGATATTATAGAACAAAATAGAACTGCAATATTTGCACCTCTTAAGATAAAAAATACATTATTAATTGAAAAGATTAAAAATACTGTATCAAAGGGAGAAAAACTCATTATCATAGGTGCATCGCACTTGTTGCTTGAATATACTTATAAAATTATTAATCAATATATTTCTTCCGATAAAATTTATTATAATAAAAAATCTCATATAGAAAATAGTGTATTAAAAAGTAAAAGAGTTATTCTTTTAACAGTACCGGCGTATATGCAAAATATACACAAGCTCAATGAGTTTTCTAAAAACCTTTTAATTGATGAACCAATCTATTCATTCTCGCATCAGGCTATAGCAAATATTCCAGAGTATATTCAGTTTAGAAAAGTAGTTAGAACTAAAATATATAATATAAACATTTTAGGGACATTTTATGATGAAACCATAAAAGAATTTTTGAAACTTAGTGGATATAGAGTTGCAAATGTTAACTCCAATGTTCCTTCTTTTGAAGTTGTAAAGGAAATAAATTCCAACAAGCTAAAACTTATAAAGGATTATTTATATAATTCCAAAAATCTCAATATTATAGTTGATAATGTCACACCATATAAAAATTTAAAGAATTATATTTCTCAAACATATGAATATTCCGAAGATTATATATTGTATTATTCGCACATGCATACATTTTTTGAAAAAATAAATATTAGAGAGATTAATAAAAAAGGACCTTCGAGAATATTAATTTCAGAATTTGCAAATGATGGGTTAGCTTTAGAACAGAAGGATAGAAATTCTATAATTATGTTATATGATGTTCCTAAGACGCGTATTGAATTATTGGATCTTGTATCATCATGGCCACATAATAAAAAAGAAAATATAATATTTGTTATGGCATATAATACAGATTTTTCAACAAAATTAATGTATGATTTTTCAAGAAATTATCCTTCACCAGAAGTATTAAAGAAAGTATATGAAATGATAGAAGAAAATACAAACATTACCATAAATGCATTATCGGAAAAATACTTTAATAATGACACAGAACTTGTAAAGACTATAACAGACGAACTGATAAATTCCGGTATAGTTGTAAATACATCAAATGGACTTAAAGCAGTAGACGACTTTAAGCTTGATTTAATACATAAAAATGTAAAAGCTAAAGAAAGTATTCTTGATAAATGGTTATTAAAGAGTTCTATAAATTTCTTTATGAATTTCAAATCAAGACAGTTTATTTCTCTGTTAAATAACCAATTTGCGGAGGTTAAGTAAAAATGTTCAAAACTACAAGGGATTTAAATATGTATATAAAATTAGAGCAAAAACATATAATACATATTTTAGATAAATTAAGAGAAAATAATGTTTTTTCAAAATTATTTGCACTTGGTGCTAATCCTGTAATTGCATTTTCCGAAGAAGATAAGGAAAAAGTTGTAAAGATATTGAAAAATGAAGAAATTGAATATAATATTATAAAAACTCAAAAGGATATTATAGAGGAGATGTTAACGTTTTGAAATTTATAGCGCTTGACTATGGATTAAAAAAAACAGGTATAGCTACTGCAGAGGCTGCTTTGAAAATTCCAACAATAAAAAACAGTGTTGGAAGCGATAAATTATTAAAGGTGCTTGAAAATGAAATTTTTAAAGATGGAGATATATTTATAGTAGGTCTTCCAATATCAATGTCCGGGAGATATTCCACACAAACATTTAAAACAATAGATTTTGCAATAAAACTAAAAAATAAATTTAATTCTGAAGTGTATTTGGTAGATGAAAGACTTACAACACAAAATAGCTATTTAATGACAAAGGATTTTTTAAATTCTAAAAAGGCAAAAAAGAAAAAAGATGAAAATAGTGCATTGATTATATTACAACGTTATCTGGCTAATCCAGCTAATTCTATAAAATTAGCATCTCAAAAAGAATATAAAATAGAATATGATGAATCATATAATGATAAAAAAATATTAATAGATAATGTAATAATAAAAAATTCAAAGATATATTCGATAGCAGATGTCTATGCAACAGACCCATATATCTTCTGGTGGTATTTTAAAAGAAATGTTCATTCCACAACTCTGGAATCAGATCTTGAACCTCCATATGATATAATATTTAATTCTAAGGAGGTAGAATAATGAAAAAAAGCTTTTGGTTTATAATGATGTATTTAATAGTGTTTATGATATCATTAAAAATTTTCTCTACAATAGTTGGAAGTTTAGTAATAGCCATGTTCTTTACTATTTTAATAGATGTAATTGCATCATATCTTGAAAAAATAAAAATACCGAGAAAACTTACTGTTCCTATAGCTTCATTGATATTTTATGGAGCAATAGTATATGCTTTTTATAGTATAATTCCTATTACAATAGAAGAGAGTAAAAAGGTTTTTGATTCAATAGCTGAATTTGATTTCCAGGGGATTCCCGGGACAACTGGTGAAGTTGTAAATACATTATTGGATACTGCAGGAGATTATTTAAGAAATATGATAGTTCAATTTGCAAGTTATTTAGCTTCTAATATATCCAATTTTCTAACTATTGCATTATTATTAATAGTGGCATCAGGATATATGGCAATAGCAAGTAAAAGAATGTGGAATCTTATTGATATGTTTTTTCCAAATTCCGAAATAGATAGCACAAAGGATTTTTTAATAAAAACATATAGTGATTTGAGAAAATTTGTTTCAGGGCAGATAATAACAGCATTATCAGTTGGTGTGATAACCTGGATAATGGCATTGATATTTGGTTTTCCTTATGCTTTATTTTTAGGAATACTTGCAGGTATTACAGATTTTATACCATATTTAGGAATATTTATTACAGCAATTCCAATATTACTATTAGGATTTACTAACTTTGGTTTAATGGGATTATTAAAGGGAGTAATAATAATAACCTTTGCCAATCAACTTGAAATGTGGGTGCTTGCACCAAGAATTTCAGGAGGTCAGGTAAATATAAACTGGTTTTTAATATTAACTTCAATGTTGATTTTTGCCCAATTATACGGTGTAGTTGGTGTATTAATAACAATTCCTTTGCTGATAATATTTAAAAATATCTGGAAAATGTATGTTGTTGATTATTTAAAGAAAATATAATGTATAAAAAAAAGCAGCCCGATTTTCGGGCTGCTAAAGAGTTAAACAGGGGGAATTACTACAAGTTGTTTAACTTTGATATTGGCATTTATTTGGGTTTATTGGCAGTTATTTTCTTTTTTTGATATTATACAACAAAAACTATACTTTGTCAAGTATATATATTTACATGCGAGGCGAGAAGAATGAAGACATCAGACTGGTTAAAAAAATATAATATACAACTAAAAAAAAGTCTTGGACAGAATTTTTTGTCTACATCTGAATATGCTAAAAAAATAGTAAAAAAAGGTTCTGTAACAGAGGAGGATACAGTTATAGAAATAGGACCTGGTGCAGGCACACTAACAGAGGAAATTGCTAAAACCGGGGCAAAACTATATGCATTTGAAATAGATGAACGACTTAAACCATTATTATTAGAACGATTTAAAGAATATCAAAATGTAGAAATTCAATTTATAGATTTTTTAAAAGCGAATATATCAGAAATTCAGAAACCAAAGTATATCGCCAATATTCCGTATTATATAACCTCACCAATACTAGAAAAGATTTTTTTTGAGACGCCAGATTTTCAATTAGCGTTATTAATGGTTCAAAAAGAATATGGCGAAAGAATGATGGCAAAAAGCGGGAAAAATTATAGCCCTTTGAGTATATTTGTCCAATTTTTTTGTAAGGTGGAAAAAGTATTAAATGTTCCACCTCATGCATTTATTCCAAATCCAAAAGTTGATTCTGTTGTATTAAAATTAACTCCAAAAGAAGATATTCCTGATATTAACAAAAAAGGATTTTTCAAATTTGTTCATGTTGCGTTTTCGCAGAGGAGAAAAACAATACGGAATAATTTAAAGGGATTAATAAAGGATAGGCTTGATGAATTACTTGAAAAATCAGATATAGATCCAAAAACAAGGCCGGAAAATATTTCTATAGAAAAATTTATAATCTTATACAATAATTATATGAAATTAAAAAATGATTATTGAAATCACAGGATAATTATGATATAATACATGTGTATTTTTGTATGGAGGAAAAGAAAATGCGGAAATATACAATATTACAATTACATAAAAATACTAAAAGAAGCCCTTTATAGGGCTTCTTTTACTTTGTTGGAAGGAGGAAGCAAAAGTATGGAAAGAGTTGCTATTGTTGGTGCTCAATGGGGTGATGAAGGAAAAGGAAAGGTGGTAAATTATTTTTCTGGAAATTACGAATGGATAGTAAGGTTTTCTGGTGGTGCCAATGCCGGTCATACAATATATTATAAAGGGAAAAAATATGTAAATCATTTGCTTCCGTCTATAATTCCTGAGGGGGATTCAAAGGCATTTTTAGGTGCTGGAATGGTTATAGATATTGAACAATTAATAAAAGAACTGGAAATATTAGAAGCAGATTTTCCAGGAGTTTCATCAAAAATATACATAGATTTAGAAGCCTTTCTTGTTCTTCCGTATCATAAAGAAGAGGATGGAATCCTTGAAGAATTAAGAAAAAATCCAATAGGTACAACAAGAAAAGGAATAGGTCCAGCATATACAGATAAAGTATCAAGAGAAGGATTTAAAATATATCATTTATTTGATGAAAAACTTTTAAGAGAACGATTAGAAGAAGTAATGTATTTAAAGAAAAATATATACAAAGAAAGATTTAATTTTACATCTGAAGAAATTTTTAATTATTTAATGGAACAAAAAAGAAAGCTTGAAAAATTAAATGTCAAATTCACATCAGCAATAGATATGGCGCAGGTATTCAGAAATACTTCTGTTCTCTTTGAAGGTGCTCAGGGTGTATTGCTTGACCTTGATTTTGGGACATATCCATTTGTAACCTCTGGTGCAACAATGGCTCATGGTGTATCTTCTGTAGGGTTTTCAACATTTGAATTAGATGAGGTATTGGGAGTATTGAAAGCGTATACCACAAGGGTTGGTGAAGGGCCATTTCCAACAGAGGAATTTGGTGAAATTGGAGAAAAAATAAGAAAATTTGGAAATGAATTTGGTGCAACAACTGGAAGGCCAAGAAGGGTTGGCTGGCTTGATTTACCAGCTTTGAGATATGCAAAATTGAGATCAGGTTTGACAAAATTTGTTATTACCAAAGCCGATGTTTTAAATGGTTTTGATGAAATTAAAGTGTGTGTTGCATATGATGTAAATGGTGAAATAAAAGAAATTCCATCTTCTTCATATGATTTTTTTGTTGGAAAACCTGTATATGAGACATTAAAAGGCTGGCCAGATACAAATCATGTTAATTTCTTAAAGTATATGGCGTTTATTGAAGAAAAAACAGGAATAGAAATATCTCATATTTCATATGGTCCTAAAACAGAGGAAATGTGCACAAAAAATGATTTAATAAAAAATATTTAATTAAATGAAATAACCGATCACCGTCTGAAGTAATGCTATTCAGACGGTGATATTTTTTATATGTTTATTGAGGAATTTTCATTGATGTGCAAAAATTTTTTTACAATGTTTACTTGACATATATATGTATTAGGTATATAATAAAAATGGATATATGCAAAAAACATATATAATTTATCCGGAGGTGAGGATATGAGATACGGAAATGGTGGATATGGTTTTGGAAGAGGCATGGGTAGAGGATATGGAAGAGGATTCGGTAGAGGAGCAGGATTTGGACGTGGTTATGGAAGAGGTTTTGGTGGATACGGAAGATATTACGATGAACCATATGATGATTACTATGGATATTCAGTAGAAGAAGAAAAAGCTATGCTTTTGGATTATAAAAGATATCTTGAAGAGGAGTTGCATTTTGTAGAAGAAAGATTAAGAGAACTCGATAGATATAATCAGGGAGGTGAAAGATGATGCCAGGATTTGATGGTACAGGCCCAATGGGTACAGGTCCAATAGGTTTAAGAAGGGGACCATGCAGTAATCCAGGGTATTATACAACACCAGTAAGAAGAGGTTGGTTTGGAGGATTTGCAGGATTCTTTGGATATGGTAGAGGATACGGAAGAGGATTCGGTAGGGGATATGGTTACGGTAGAGGAACATACGGAGCAGGTTATGGATATGGAAGAGGATTTGGCAGAGGCCGTGGGTTTGGTAGAGGCTGGTGGTAAAAAATAATTGTTTAAAAAGGGGGTTGCCATAATGACAACCCTCTTTGAAATTTAAAAATAAAGTGGTATGATATATATGAATTGTATATATAGTCCTAATATATAGAATGGAGGTTATGAAATGAGAATAACCGTTTTAAGTGGTAAAGGTGGAACAGGAAAAACTACAGTTTCAACAAATTTAGCTTATGCATTATCAAAAAAATATAAAATTCAATTATTAGATGTTGATGTTGAAGAACCAAATGATCATCTTTTTTTCAATATAGACTTTTATAAAGAAGAAAGTGTAGATATGTTATTACCAGTAGTTGATAATAATGCATGTATTAGATGTGGTGAATGTGCAAAAGCCTGTCAATTCGGAGCAATTTCAGTATTTCCAACGGGAACGTTGGTTTTTGAAAGTTTATGTCATGGTTGTGGGGCATGTGCAATGGTATGTCCTGTTGATGCAATTACAGAGAAACCAAAAAGCCTCGGTAAAATCAAGTTAGGTAAAATCAATGAAAATCTCGAATTTGGAATGGGATTATTAAATATTGGAGAACCTTCAGGAGTAAGGATTATAAGGGAATTAAAAAAACATATAGATGATAATGCCGATGTTGTTTTAATAGATTCACAACCAGGAACTTCTTGTCCTGTTGTTGAAAGTTTGAGAAATGCAGATTTTGCTATTCTTGTAACTGAACCAACTACATTTGGATTGCATGATTTAAGCCTTGCTGTAGATCTGGTGAAAGAAATGGGAATCCCGTCAGGTATTATTGTAAATAGAGATAGTGATGATACAACAATTATAGATGATTATGCCAGAGAAGCAAATGTACCAATATTATTGAAGATACCTTTTGATAGAGAAATTGCTAAATTATATTCAGAAGGAAAAATCTTTTCTGAGTATTTACCAGAATGGGAAGAAAAATTCTTAAATGTGTTTGATGAAATAAAGGGGTTGGTTAAATGAGACAACTTGCAATAGTTAGTGGAAAAGGTGGAACAGGAAAAACCACATTGAGTTCATCATTTGGTGCTTTGTTGAAAAATGCAGTATTAGCAGATTGTGATGTTGATGCAGCAAATTTAAACTTAATGTTTAATGGTGATTTAAAAGAAAAATATGAATATTATGGTGGAAAAAAGGCTATAATAGATCAAAATAAATGCGATAAATGCGGTATTTGTAAAAATGTTTGTAGATTTGAAGCTATTACATTTGAAAATGGAATATATGATGTTGATCCATATGCATGTGAAGGATGTAATGCCTGTGTTATTGCATGTCCTCAAAATGCAATAAGATTAGAAACAGCTTTATCGGGAGAATATTATTATTCTGTAGTATCTGATGGAAAAGAAATTGTTCATGCTAATCTAAATCCTGGTGAAGAAACATCAGGAGGTTTAGTAGCAGAAGTTAGAAAACTCGCTTTGAAAAAGGCAGAAGAAAATAACAAAGATATTGTTTTAATAGATGGAGCACCTGGTATAGGTTGTCCTGCAACATCTTCAATTACAGCAACAGATTATGTTGTAATTGTAACAGAACCAACCTCATCAGGACTTCATGATTTAAAGAGAATAGTAGAAACAGTAAGATACTTTAAAAGGGATTTTGGTGTAGTTATTAATAAATACGACTTAAATCCAGATGTAAGTAAAGAAATAATCAATTATTGTATAAGCGATGGCATAGAAGTATTGGGAGAAATACCTTTTGATGAAATAGTATTAAAAGCAGTATTAGAAATTAATCCTGTAGTGAATTATGAAAACAGTAAAGCGGCTGAAGCAATAAAAGAAATCTTTGAAAAAGTAATGGAAAAATTAAAATAAACGGAGGTGTTAGTGATGAAATTAGCTATACCATCACAGGGAAGAGACTTAGAATCATTAAGTAATGACAGATTTGCGAGGGCAGAGTTATTTGTAATTTATGACCTCGATAATGATGAAATTGTAGAAGTTGTTGAAAATAATGCAAGCGAAGCACATGGAATGGGACCAAAGGTTTCACAAATGCTTGCTGAAAAAGGCGTTAATGTATTAATACTTGAAAGTGTTGGTAAAAATGCATTTGAAGTGTTAAATGCTGCAGGTATTGAAGTATATTTAACAAAAAAGGATAAACTTTCAAATATCATAGAAAATTATAAGAATGGAAAATTAGAAAAAGTAGAACACGCTACACATTAATTAGGGGTGAAATGATGAAAATAGCATTTGGTACAAAAGACGGAGTACACTTGAACGATGAACATTTTGGTCACTCAGAATTATATGTAGTATATGAATATGATGGAGAAAATTTTAAAAAAGTAGAAGAGATAAAAAATCCATATGCAGAAACGCATATGCACGCAAAAGTTGAAGAAATATTGGAGTTTTTGGGTCACTGTAAGGTATGGGTAGGATTAAGCATGGGAAAAGGTTCAATGATAAAACTTGATAAACTTGGTTATAAACCTATTATAGTGGAAAGTGAAACAGTTGAAGACGCTATGGAAGAATTGAGATTTATTCTTGCAGGAGAAGTGGAAGAGTAAAGGAGGGGATATTATATGCCCTGGGTAAAAGAAAGCGAATGTATAAAATGTAAGATATGTGTAAATGTATGTCCTGTGGAAGGCGCAATTGAATTAAAAGATGATGGATATCCATATATACATAATGATATATGTACAAGATGTGGTATTTGTATGGAAAAATGTCCTAAAGATGCTATAAGACCAAATTCTGAAAATCCAGCAATGAGAGGTATGGGTAGAGGTGCTGGAATGGGAAGAGGAATGGGTCGCGGCATGGGACATGGAATGGGAAGAGGTGCAGGATTAGGTAGAAGGGGATATTAAAATATAAAAGGGGTGATTTCTTTGAAATTCAGGGATTTTGAAGCAAAAAACCATATTTTTATGTCACCTGTAAAAACAGCATTAGCTACACCAAAGACAGGTTTTATTACAGAAGAATTGATTAAATATTATGAAAGAAAAGCAAAAGGTGGAGTCGGAGCAATTATTCTTGAGCCTATATCAGTGTTAAAATCAGGAAAAGAACATCCAAAACAGGTAATGTTGGATACTGATGAACACATTGAAGGATTAAAGAAAATTGTTGACACATTACACAAATACGACACCAAATTAATTGTACATCTTAATCATGCTGGAAGGGCAGCAAATCCAAAAGCATCTGAAGTTGTAAAATCATCTTCTGCTGTAAAATGCCCATCTACAGGAGTAACTCCTGAAGAATTAACTCTTGATGAAATAAAGGAATTAATACAGGCATTTAAAGAAAATGCTGAAAGAGCACAAAAAGCAGGTGCTGATGGAATAGAAATCCAGTTTGGTCATGGTTATATTGTTCATCAATTCTATTCTGAAAGATTGAATAAAAGAGATGACGAATATGGAAAAGATAAATTTAAATTTGCCAGGGAAGTTTTATCAGCTGTAAAGGAAGTTACAAATATACCTTTAATTTTAAGAATCTCAGGAAGCGAATTTGTTGAAGGTGGAATTACAGATGAACATTTAACAAAGATATTTGCTTTAGCAGAAGAGTTTGGTGTATCAATTATTCACGTTGGTTGGGGTAACGCATGTGATTCAGCACCATGGTATTATAATCACATGTCATTACCAACAGATATAATGGATAATAGATTGAAAGAAATTAGAAAATTAACAAAAATTCCTATTATTGCAGTAGGAAGAATGCAAATTGATGAAAGATATAAGAAACTTGTAGATGACGGAACAATTGATGGAGTTGTATTTGGAAGACAATTAATAATAGATCCAGATTTTCCTAATAAAATTTTATCTAACTCAGATGATTTTGTAAGATGTGGAGGTTGTTTGCAGGGCTGTCTTGCAAATGTTAAAGCAGGAAAACCAATTAATTGTATTGCAAATCCAGAAGTTCATAGTGAATTTGTTGTTGAAAAGATTCCTGAAAAGAAAAAGGTTGCTATTATTGGTGCAGGACCTGCAGGTTTATTTGCAGGAACATATTTATCTAAGAAAGGTTATGAAGTAACTATTTACGAAAAGAATGATTATGCTGGTGGTCAATGGGTATTAGCTTACAGAGCTCCAGGAAAGATTTATATGAAAGATACACTTGAAGATATTATAAGAAAAACAGAAAAATCAGTTGAAATAAAATATAATACAGAAGTAACGCCAGAAATGCTCAAAAAAGAAAATTATGATATTATAATCGTTGCTACTGGTGCAAAGCCATTTGTTCCACCAATTCCTGGTTTAACAGATTACATTACAGGATTTGACTTTTTTGACGGTAAAAAGGTTGAAGGTAAAAATGTATTGGTAATTGGCGGTGGATTAATTGGGTTAGAAGCAGCAGAAGCACTTGTTAATGAAGGTAAAAATGTAACTGTTGTTGAATTAATGGAAGAAGTTGGAAGGGGAATGGAAGTAGTTGCAAGTAAATTGTTCCAGAAAAATTATGCTCCAAAGATAAATATTTATACTAAAACAATGGTAAAAGAAATAAAAGGTAAAGAAGTTATTGTTGAAAAAATAGGAGAAGGAATAACTTCTTTAGGCGAATTTGATGATATTGTAGTTACAGCAGGAACAAAACCTGTAAATGAATTATATGAAAAACTCAAAGAAGAATTTAATAATGTATATGTAATAGGTGATGCAAACAAAGTTGGCCAAATAGTAGATGCAATATCTTCAGCGAAAGAACTTGCAGAACAATTGTAATTTTTAAACAATCCCCATCCTGATTCAGGATGGGGATTTTGGTTCTATGTATATGGTTTTGAAGTTTTTATATAAGACCATTCCTGGTTTTGCCCCTTTTGGTTTCCATACATGCTTTTTTTGAGTATAATCTACAGAAACCTTTGAAGACATTCGCCCTTTTGAATAATATGCAGCAAGAGATGCAGCATATTCAATAACTTCTTGTGGAATATCTTTTTTTCTTTCTGTTTTTATAATTACATGAGCTCCGGGAATCCCCTGTACATGAAGCCATATGTCTTCCTTATCAGCTTCTCTTGTAATCTGGTCATTTTGAATATTATTTTTTCCAACGAGAATTTTAAAGCCGTTATAATTAAATTCAAGTGGTTTTGAAATGATTTTTTTTCTTTTCTTCTTTTTATTATTTTCATTAATAAATCTTTCTTGAATCATTTCTTCCCTGATTTCCATTAATGTTTCAATATCTTCTGCCATTTCTATGCTCTGCCATAGTTGATACAAATAGTCAATCATTTCAGATGTGATTTTTAGTCTTTCTTTTAAGTGAATTTCCTTTGATTTAAGTTTATGAACCTTTTTAAATATGGTTTGTAAATTTTCATTTGGTGTTTTTAATGGATTAAGCTTGATTCTCATTTTTTCACCAGTTTCCCAATCTTCTACTTCAACAAAATCAGTTTTCTGATTAAACATATACAGATAAGCCTGCAATAATCGTCCCTGTTTTTCAAGTTCGGGAATTTTTTGTATTTCTTTTTCTTCTAATTTTAGCTTTTTATGAAGTTTTTCATATTTTTCGATTTCTTTTATTACTATCTTTTCCAATCTTCTCTTCAATTCAGAAAACCTTGAATTTATACTTTGCTTTTCAAAGAAATTTAATAAGCCTTCTGAAGGCGATTTAAATTCATTATATTCATAATTTACAGGTCTAAAAGCGAGGATCTCCTTTTTATTTTCATAATCAAAGGTATAAACATTTAAATTATCCATGAATTCAGAAACAAAGGATATATAATCATATTTTTCAATATACTCAAAAAAGAATTTTTTGCTTAACTTTGAAAAACCCATTAATTGCCTGTCTATATCAAAATCAATTTTATCGTGTTTTAATATGTTGATATATTCTTCTTTATAAAATGGAATATATTCTGCGCCAGGCATTATACTTCTTGAAGGTGTAATCCCTTTTTTTAATGCATCTAAGATTTTATTATTTTCATCTACCAATAATATATTTGAATTTCTTCCCATTAATTCAAAATACAATTTGTAATTTCTCATTTCAAAGGTTTCATCTATTACTGAAAGTTCAATATATCCAACTCTATCAAGTCCAAGTTGCTCTATTTTCATAATTTTAGCATTCTTAATTCTTTTTCTTAGGAACATTGAAAAATTTTGTGGTGTATCAGGCATATTTGGTTTTGTTTCAAGTGAGATTATATACGAGGGATTCTTTAATACAAACAACAAAAAACCGTTTTGAAGTTGCAAAAGCACTTCATCATTTACCGGTTGATATATATTTCGGATTTTTTGACCTTCAAATTTTTTGGCTTCCCTTATTAATTTATTTAACAAAAGTCCATCTATGGGCATATTAACATTCCTCCATTGTTATGTAGAAATTTTCTAAACCAATTATATCATAGTTTTAAAGAGATTGATGATGTGAAAATAAAAATTATGATATAATAAAATATGAAAAAGTTAACAAGGGGTGAAATAATGGGGATATATGATCAACTATTTAAAGAGATATTATCCGATAAGGAAATGATCGTTGAGTTTATAGATATCTTTATTCCTAAATTAAAAAGTTATGGGATTTCAGCAGAAGATATAACAATAGAACATACAAAATTTACAGATATAAAATATGGAGATAAGGAAAGTGATTTACTATTTAAAGTAAAATATTTTGAAAATGAGGTATATCTATATTTATTGATAGAACATCAATCAACTGTAGATTATTTAATGCAATTTAGAATACTCGAATATATGGTGCGAATATGGAAAAATTATATAAATGAACATAAAAAAGAATCGAGAACAAAAGGATTTAAATTAATACCAATAATGCCAATAGTGTTTTATACAGGAAAAAGAAAATGGACGGCTGAAAATTGGTTTATGAAAAAAGTAGAAAATTGGGAAATGTTTGATGAATATACACCAAAGTTCAAATATGAGGTGATTGATTTAACTCAAATACCTGAAAAACAATTAATAAAAATAAAAAAGGCATTAGGGTTATTACTGGCATTAAATAAGGCAGAAAACAAAACAGTAACCAGAATAATAGAGGAAATAAAAATAGAATTAGAAAAATTACCTGAAAAAGAAAAGGAAAAATTTGGAAATTACGTGAACGGAGTGATAAAAACTCTCGTCAAAAGAAATAGAGATTTGAATTTAGATGAAGAGATATTTGAAGAGGAGGAGGTGGAAGAAATGTTTGAAAATTTTGTAAAAGCTGTAAATGGTGCATATAAAGATGCTATAGAGCAAGGGATGAAACAAGGGATAGAGCAGGGAATAAAACAGGGAATAGAACAGGGAATAGAACAGGGATTTAAAAGTGGAATGTTAGCTGGAGAAAGAAAACTAACGCGTTCATTATTAAGAAAAAAATTTGGTGAAAAAATAGAACCATATATTGATGCTCTTGATTATATGACTTTAAAAGAATTAACTGAAATTGCTGAAAATATATTAGATCTTTCTTTTGAAGAAACGATAGAGTTGTTAAAAAAGGTATCCAATTAATATAATGAGGTGAAGCTATTTGAAAAAATTTTTAGGACCTGTAGTCACATCAAAAAGTATAGGTAAATCTCTAATACAAATAAATGACCTTTTTCCTATGGCCAAGAGATTTGGATATGATTCAATTATTTTATGCGAATCACATCCGAAATCCTGGCCAACATTTATTAATTTAGCTAAAAAATATAAAATAGTACCATATATTTTATTTGAAATGAAGGGAAAAATTTATTTTCCTGTAAATTCAAAAGAGTTGTTGGAAATTATACAATTTTACAACGGAAAAAAAGAAAATATAAATGTAAGATATTTTGAAAAAAATGAGATAAAAGAGAAGATACTTTTCCCCACACAGACGGTTAAAGAATTATTGGGTTCTGAAAATATTTCTGGTGGATGTTTAAAAGGAAATCTTAAAATAGAAGATTATTTGGGAAGTAATATATTAAAATATATAAACTCAACAACTCCCTCTTATAATGTAAAAGATTTTTATGTAAATTTGCCTCAAATGGGAGGATTTAAAAGATTATATGAATCGCTATTGCCCTATATGGCAAAATTGCCAGATGAATATATGCAAAGATTAAAAAAAGAATTATTGGTTATAAAGGATATGGAAGTTTCAGATTATATATTAACTGTAAAAAAAATAGTTGAAACAGCTAGAAATACAGGGGCATATGTTGGTCCAGGAAGAGGTTCTGCTGTTGGTTCGCTAATAGTTTATATGTTGGGAATAACGCTAATAGACCCTATAAAATATAATTTATATTTTGAAAGATTTCTTAATCCGTCTAGAAAAGAATTGCCAGATATAGATCTGGATATAGATTCTGAAAATAGAGATAATGTCATAAAAAAATTAAATGAAATTTTTAGTATTGCTCAGGTTAGAACATATGTAAGAATGAAAGAAAAAAGCGCTGTAAAAAAAGCAAAAGAAATTTTAGGATATGATATGTCTCAAAAGTTAAAATTTCCAATTAGGTCTTTAGAAAATATGAAAAGATATCCTAATATGGATGAAAAATTAAAAAAGTTTTATACTCTTGCATTTTATTTTGAAGGATTGGAAATAGCTGAATCTGTACATGCGGCTGGTGTGATATTATCAAAAGAAGATATGGGATTAAAAATCCCTCTTGATTATAGGCAAAACAATATTCCAATTACATTATGGGAAATGGATGAATTAAAGCTTTCAGGTATAGAAAAATTTGATATATTGTCTTTAGATACACTTGCCCTGTTAAAACGTTTTAATTTTAAATATGCTAAAGATAAATTTGTAAATTTAGAAGATAAAGAAGTATATAAGTTAATTTCTGCTGGTTTAACAGAAGGGATATTCCAGCTTGAATCCAGATTGGGTAAAAAACTATCCAGAAAATTAGCGCCTAAAAATTTTATGGAGTTAACAATTTTACTTGCAATGAATAGACCGGGACCTTTGAATTCTGGAATGTTTGATGAGTATCTTGAGGGTAGTTCCAGGGAATATCTAAAAAAACTCTTGCCTGAGACTAAGGGAGTTATTATTTTTCAGGAACAGGTGATGTATATTGCACAAAAATTGGGAGGATTATCCCCAGAAGAGTCAGACGATTTTAGAAAAGCAATGTCAAAAAAGGATATAGAAAAATTAAAAAAGTTGAAAGAAAAGTTTATTTTTAATGCAGCTAAAAAGATTGGAAATAAAGAATCACAGGAGCTCTACTCTAAAATAGAAAAATTTGCAGAATATGCGTTTAATAAATCACATAGTGTTGCATATGCTCATCTTAGTTATTGGCTGGCTGAAATAAAAACAAGAGAAAGATGTAAATTCTTTTTGGAATATATAAAGTTTAAAGGTTTGTCAGAAACTCTTTTTGAAGAAAGTAAGTATATGAATATTCAAATTAAAAATGCAAGTATTCTTTATCCACAAGGTATGTGCAAAGATAATGCATTATATTTACCTTTAAGGGTTATAAAAGGAGTAGGTATATTTGCAGAAGAGGTTTTAACTAAAGATATAAAAGAAAAAGGGAATTATAAGGATTTTGAAGATTTTATAAAGCGAACAAAGGAAAAACGCATAACAAGAAATATAATTGAACAGATGATAAAAGGTGGAGTTTTTGATATTTTTACAAAAAATCGAAGACAATTATTGAGAATGATTTCTGAAATTGAACATAATACAAGTAGAAAAGCAAAAAAAATATTAAGTGATGTTTTTGGAGAAAATATATCAACTGACAAAGAGGTTATTACAGATAAAGAAGATATAATTAAATTTGAAAAAGAAGTATACGGATTTAAAATCAACTAATTTAAACTACTTGATTTTACCTATATTTTATGGTATAATCAATTGCAGATATAGAAATAATCGTTCGAGGGCAGTAGCCCTCGAATTCTGTTTTATTATAAAAGGAGGTGCAAAATGAAAGATTTAAAAGACCTGATTTTAAAAGAATCGCAAGAAATTGCCAGGAATATGGATTTAGAAATTTTCGACGTATCGATTAAAAAAATTAGAAAAAAAGTAAAGCTTGAAATTATTATTGATAAAGAAGATGGATATGTTGGAATTGATGATTGTGAAAGATTTTCAAGAACAATAGAATCATATCTTGACGAAAAAGATCTTATAGATACATCATATGATTTAATAGTAAGTTCTCCGGGATTAGATAGACCTTTAAGAAGTTTAAAGGATTTTATTAGATTTAAAGGGAAGTTAGTAAAAGTAATTCTAAAAGAAAGGGTACAAAACAGAACAGCTATAAAGGGATATATTGAAGATATAAATGACGAAACTATTTATATAAAAGAAAAAGATGGTGGTAAAATAATAGAATTCCCGTATGATATAGTATTAAAAGCAAACTTAGAAATAGATTTGTAAATGGAGGTGATTATAATGAATCTTGCATTAAGAGAAGCATTAACAGAATTAGAAAGAGAAAAGGGAATAAAAAAAGAAGTATTACTTGAAATAATTGAAAAGGCTATAGAAAAGGCATATAAAAACAATTATGAAATGGAAAACGTGGAGGTTATTGTTGATAAAAATCATGGGGAAATCACAATATATCAGCTGTTGAAGGTTGTTGAAGAAGTAGAAAATGAAGGAGAAGAAATTACATTAGAAGAAGCTAAAAAGATATCTTCTAAAGCCCAAATTGGAGATATTATCAAGAAAAAAATAAACCCTAAAAAAGAATTTAAAAGAATAGCTGCACAAACCGCTAAACAGGTAATTAAACAAAGTATAAGGGAAATAGAAAAAGAAAAGTTATATCAGACATATTCTACATTAGAGGGAAAAATAACAACAGCTGAGGTGTTAAAAGTAACTCCAGAATATGCAGATATTAGAATAGGAAAACTTGAAACAAAGTTACCAGCAAAAGAATGGATTCCGGGAGAAAAAATGTACAATGGAGACATAATAAAAGTTTATATAAAAAGTGTTCAAAAAACAACTAAAGGTCCAAAAATTCTTGTTTCAAGAAGTGTTCCTGAATTTGTAGAAGAGTTATTTAAAATGAATATCCCAGAGATAGAAGATGGAATAGTAAAAATAAAAAAAATATATAGAGAACCAGGAGTTAGAAGTAAGGTTGCAGTATATTCAGAAGATCCTAAAGTTGATGCTATTGGGGCATGTATTGGAGAAAATGGCATGAGAATTGCGCAAATATTGGAAGATTTAAAAAATCTTGAAAAAATAGACGTAATAAAATGGTCTGATGATATTGAAGAACTAATAAGAAATGCACTTGCACCAGCTCAGGTAGTAGAAATAAAATTAGACAAAAAAGAAAAATTTGCATTAGTGCATGTTCCGGAAAATCAATTATCTCTTGCTATAGGTAAGGGTGGGCAAAATGCTCGTGCTGCCGCTAAAATAACAGGCTGGAAAATAGATATACATACTGTATAATTTAATTAAAAATGCACACAATTTTAATAGTGTTTAAATGAAATATTTTTCTTTCTGATGTAAAATTTAGTCGAACTAAAGAATGAGGAGGCGGATTTAATACTATGTCCCAACAAATGCTTAAAAAAGTTCTCAGAGAAAAAAAACAAAGAATGACAGCCCAAAGGGAATTAATTCTTAAGGTTTTTCTCGAATCCAATGGAAAATTAATGAGTCTTGATGATGTGTATATGCAAATTAGAAGAAGAAAAAATCACAAAACCAGTAAAATGACTATAAAACGTGGAATAGAACTTTTGGAAGAACTTGGAATAATAAGAAAAATAGATTTTGATGATGGTGTTGTTAGGTATGAATTAATTGATGATGTAACAGATGAAGTAAATGCAATTTTCATATGTGAAAATTGTGGGAAAGCAGTAAAAATGGAAGTAAGTAAAGAAGCAATAAAAAATCTTTTACCTAAAAAAGATATTGAAATCAAAGATTTTGAATTAAAGATTTATGGTATTTGTACAGAATGTCAGGTATAAAATAAAAGGAGGCCCGCGAAGGGCCTTTTATTTTTATGTTATTAATTAAGCGGATTTACGCATTTTTGCTCTAATTACACAATCATCTATTGTAACTTCGCCTTTTATAACTCCCTCTGCAAATAACTTACAATTTGCATAACCACAAGCACCACAATTCATATTTGGTAAATCATTTAATACTTCTTTTTCATTCCTATATACAATTTCTGTATTTTCAATTTCATTTAATATATCTTCACGTTTTACAAGTTTTTCCATTATATATCCCATAATAAATATTGCAGGAATTGTTAAAGCATATCTTGTTAAAGCGAAAGGCAATCCAAGGAAGCTTGATTCAACCATGAACATAACAACCTTAACTACTGCCCATGAACTAATAATTATAACTAAATTAGCAATACTTGCTCCTTTTAAGAATAAAGCCTGTGCAACTGGAAATGCTGCATATATAGGACCGGCTGAAATTGCACCTGTAAACATTGATAACAACTTTCCTTTAAATCCAGATTCTTCACCGAAATGTCTCATTATAACTTCTGATGGTACCCATACAGTAATCAATGAGGAGATTATAAGAATAGGTGGCATAACCTCAACCATTTCAATTAGAAATCCTTTTGTCATTTCTAACCCTTTAAAGAAAATTTCTGGTTTTACAAAAAATGCAATTCCATACAAAACGATACTTACAAAGATTAATTTATTATTTTTAATTAAATCCAATATCTTCTTCATAATATCACCGCCATTCCTGTAGCAATTAATATAGCAGCAACAAAACTAAGCCATAATCTATGCAATGTAAATTTCTTTCCAAAATATTTAATTTCAATTGGCATAGTAGCGAATCCAACCATAGTTAATGTTGTGATAAATGCTGCAATTGCTGTTAAATTTGCTCCACTTTGGTAGAGAGATTTAGAAAGCGGGAATGCAATAAATGCTGGTATTATAGTTAAAGCACCTATAACTGCACCATATATTGTGCTTAAAAACTCGTTTGAATTTCCCAATAACTGTTTAATTAATTCCGGTGGCAATATAGCCAATACTAAACCTACTAAAGCCATAACTCCAATAATTTCAATAAAAGTTTTTACCAACAAATTTTTTGATAATACTAAACTTTCCTTTGTTTTATCTTTACTCTTAAAAATAGACCAACCTAAAAATGAAACGGCTATTCCATATAATACAATGGTATTCACTGTATCAACCTCCTACTTCTTTGTTTTTTTTATTCATACCCTATTATAGACAATATAAAAAAATAAAACCGTGATTTTAAACACGGTTTTATTTTAGAGATTTAATATTCAACAACTTGACATGATTTCTATCAATAATTTTAATATAACCTTCATTTTCTAATTCTTTTATCTTTTTTGATACCACTTCACGAACACTGCCGATATCATTTGCTATTTGCTGCTTTGATTTAAAATAAATAATATCAGATTTTTGCTGTTTATGTAATAATAGGAAATATCGAATTAAACGCTCCTTTATTGATTTTATAATTAGAATATCCACAATATTAGAAAGATTTAATAATTTCTTGGAGATTTCATTTAAATACAATATAAGAAAAGTCTCATTTTCTTTAAATAACTTCAAAACACCTTCTTTTGATATTTCAAAGACTTCAGAATCCTTTTCCGCAACAATATATGATGGATAATTTTCATCAGAAAAAATTAGTCCCTCACCAAAACTTTCATTCTCTTTCAAGTATTTTAAAACCTGTTCATTACCGTCTGGAGCATATTTTACAACTTTCAATTTACCGGATAATATAATACTAATTTGTTCTAATTTTTCATTTGGTGAATGTAAAACGTGATTTTTTTTGATTTTAAGAGTACGACCGTACTTTTTTAATATCTCACTGTTTTCACCAAAAACATTTTGAAAAAATTCACTTCTCACTTTTTTCCTCCTATATAAAAATTTTATGCTTTAGAATCAAGAATTTTTCCCCAGGTTACACCACCTGTATAAACCAGATGTCCATTTGGATCATATGAAGTAAAATAGCGAACATACACCTGAGCCATCTTTCCTTTAAACATAGCTTCCTTAATAATTTCTCGTGCATGTTCTGATTCATGAGATTTTATAAATAAAAAAGAAGCATTTTCACTAACCGGTGTTGGGTATTGAAATGAAACAGCTGAATCAGGCGAATCATCCTGAAGATAAACAACAGATTCCGAAGTTTCTGGAAAATTATTTTTTGATATTTTATTATTAATATTCCTATTAACAACATGCTCATTTGAATTGGAAATACCCTTTTTATTTTTTTGAGATTTTATACCCTGCTCATTGATATTTCTGTCTATGCGTTCCAATTCTTTTTCGGCTTCTGAAATATTACCTATTTTTATCATTGAACTGATTTTTCCAAGTTTAAACAACAAAGCATTATCCTTATTGTTTATAGCTTCAATAAGGATTTTTCTTAACTTACTCTCAAGATATTTCTCTTTAAATTCAGTAGGAGAATAATAATTATTAACATTAATACGCATAAAATCACCTACATATTCATTATACACCTTTTTAAATTATTGAAAATTCTATCATTATATTTTTCCATTAGAATAATAATTTTCCTACCAAACTAAATTCTTATATTCTTAACCCTTTTTTAAAAAAATAATGTTTTAATTTATAGTGGAGGTGAAACTATGACAAAATTTGTTGATACCACATTACGTGACGGCCAGCAATCAATAATTGCGACTCGAATGAAAACCTCTGAATTTGAGCCTGTTTTAAAAGATTTTGATACAGTAGGTTTTCATTCAATGGAGGTATGGGGCGGTGCAACATACGACTCATGTATAAGATATCTAAACGAAGATCCATGGGAAAGACTAAAAACAATAAGAAAAAAGTTAAAAAACACGCAAATACAGATGTTATTAAGAGGACAAAATATTGTTGGATATAGAAATTATGCTGATGATGTAGTTGAATTATTTATAAACAAAGTAGCGGATTATGGTATGGACATAATAAGAGTATTTGATGCTTTAAATGATATAAGAAACTTAAAAAAGAGTATAGAAGTTGCTAAAAAGAGGAATATACATGTTCAGGGTGCAATATCTTATACAATAAGTCCTGTTCATAATCTTGAATTTTATTTAAACTATGCAAAAGAATTAATAGATCACGGTGTTGATTCAATAGTTATAAAAGATATGGCTGGATTATTAACTCCTAAAATGGCGTATGATTTAGTAAAAGAATTAAAGAGAAAATACAATGTACCAATAGAATTGCATTCTCATAATACGGCAGGTATGGCTTCTATTGCATATCAAGCAGCAATTGATGCTGGTGTTGATTTAATAGATACAGCATTAAGCCCATTTGCAAATGCAAGTTCTCAACCGGCAGTTGAACCATTTAACTTTGCATTAGGAGAACCGCTTGATTCCGATAAACTTTATGATCTCGCGCATTATTTCTGGAAAGTAAGGGAAAATCATATAGAAGACGATATGCGAATGGTATCAATTGACTCAAGAATATTAAAGGCACAAATTCCAGGCGGAATGTTTTCAAACCTTGTATCCCAATTAAAAGCTCAAAAAATGTTGCATTTATTAGATGAAGTATTAGAAGAAGTTCCAAGAGTGCGAAAAGATCTTGGATATCCACCACTTGTAACTCCTACAAGTCAAATAGTTGGTGTTCAGGCAGTTTTAAATGTTATGTATAAAGAACGATATAAGTCAATTACAAAAGAGGTTAAAAATTACCTAAAAGGAATGTATGGAAGACCACCTGCACCAGTAGATGAAGAACTTTTAAAGAAAGCACTTGGAAACGAAAAACCAATAGACTGCAGACCAGCAGATTTATTAAAACCTGAAATAGAAAAAGCAAGAAATGAAATATGTGTTTTAGCTGAAACAGATGAAGATTTATTGACATATATCCTATTTGGTGAAGTAGGAAAGAAATATCTAAAAGACAAATATGAAAAAGAAATACAGGTTGATTTCGAACTTGTTGAAGAAACAGAAGATTTTGTTGAAGATGAAAGTATATATCCTGTATGATATAATAAACTCCCGGATTTTTCCGGGAGTTTTGTTTAATTTACAGTAATACCTAAAGCTTCTATTTCTTCCTTTGGCATAGGATATATATCTTTTATTCTAATTTTTATAAATTTTCCTGATTTGGTTTTGTATAAAATAACATCACCTATTTTTAACCTATTATAATAATATTCTTGCATGTTTTGTATAGCTTTATTATAATCAGTAATAGATTCAAAGTCATAATATGAAGCAATATAAACTTCACTAACATCATTATTATTAGGATATATTTGATAATAGAGATTATTTCGTAAACTAATTCCTGCATAAAATCTCAGTTCTCTGGTGTTATTCATATCAAAATCAATTTCATTTATATCTATTAAATATGGATTATTATATTTTAATTTTTCTTTTAATGTTTGATCAGATATTGAATAAGAATAAATAGTATTTACTTTTAATTCCTTAATATCATTAGTGAAAATACCATTATCTGAAATTTCATAATCTAATTTTATTATTCTATTGATATGCATATTTACATTTAATTCAATTGTGTCTTTTGATAAATCTGTCAATAAACCATTAAATGCATCGTTTAAAGAAAAATAATTTTCATATGAATAAGCATCGATAAATAGATCTTTATGGACTTCTGGAAGTGCAGTTTCGATTTTTCCTATATTTTTTTCTGTTTCCTCAGAAGCGAATTCATGATAAGCTGTTTCATATTCAAATTCGTTATTTGAGATTTTAATATAATTTTTTACAATGGGATATATTGTACCTCCACTATAAGAGTTTGGATAAAAAAAGATTCCTCCGTAATTGGTAACCACAGATGTCTGTGTATCAATATCTATTTCGGGAATTATTTTAACCTTAAATTTTTTATATAAAATAGGTGTATTTTCCCATTGTCTTATTATTGTTTTAAATAAGTATTTTCCTGAATCTAGTTTTGTTACTTTAAAATGTTGATTTTCAAAAGGGTACCACTCGAATTTTCTTACAGACCAGAAATACCATGGATCTTTTGTACCAAATAATTGTCCGTATGTTCCATCTAATTGTTTAAATCTTAAATTATTACTATTATATAATTTTAATGAATAATAATCTTTTGGATAATATATCCATATACCAAATTTATTTACATCTGTATAAGGGCTTTTTTCTTTCTTTAATAATACATATGATTCAAATCTGTTATCTTCTTTGTTTTCCTCAGTTAAATCCATTTCCATTATTAAATATTGAATATCAGGAGGAGTAACCTTATTTAAAGTATAAATATCAAATTTTACCCAATCTCCATTAGCTGAAAAATCAGGCTCTTCATATGAATATTTAAATCCATCGGGTAAAGAAAATTCTATAAATTTATCTATAACATTTATTTTATACAATCCACTTTCTTTATTATCGTATATAGCATTAATATAATAAATAGGCATTTCTTTTGAAGGATTATTATCAACAAAAATTTTTTGAGTTGTTTTTCCAATGAATTTAAGGTTTTTTCCATCACCACTTTTGTAAATTTTATATATAGCATTTTTTGAGAATTCCCAGTACAAAGTGATTATATTTTTTTCTTCGTCATAACGAGCTGTAATATTGGAAATTTTTTCTAAATATGGTTTATCAAATAAAGAATTTATTTCTATTATTAATCCTAATTCAGATTTTTTTATAATAAACGTTATATCTTTTTCTGTTGAAGGTAATATTTCTAAACCAAAGGATCTTTTAATATTTTTAAGTTCTTGACCATTTGTTAATGTAGCATCAACAGTGATATCCCATACTCCAGGATACAAATCTTTTTCAATATGTTCAAAGTTTTCAAGATTCATAACAAAATTATTTATTGGTGAAGAATCTAAAGTTCCTGAAATTTCCATATTTTTTAAGATAAATTCGTCTGCAACGTCATTTTTGAAATTTATACTTAATTTACCCATTGCAAATTTTGTATTAATAACTACTTGATTTTCTCCATATTTTAAGAATATATTTTTTTCTCCATAAAAAATTATTTGTTCATTATCATAAGCTGTAATTTTTAAAGTGTAATTATCAGATTTTAGTTGTAAATTTTCAATTTTTATATCATTACTCAAGAAGTTTTGAGTATATAAAATATTTCCATCTTTAATTATATTAAATTTGATATTTGTTATATTTATATTTTCCTCAAATCCTTTTGTTGAAAGATTTAAATTTGAATTTATATGTACATATAAATTCATTGAGTTTTCTTGCATATTTTTTACACAGGAAGAAAATAATATTATGAATCCCAAAAGAATGGCGAATAGTATTCTTTTTTTCATTTATAATCCCTCCACTCGTTTTTAATATATTTTTATTCCTAAATTTTTTATTTCATCTATAGTCATAGGATAAAAATCTTCAAATTCAATTTTTATATATTTTCCTGAATAAGTTTTATACATTATAACTAATCCTTTTTCAACTGTAATAGAACTATAATTTTCCTTATTCATAGATAATGTAGATTCTGAAAAGTTAGTAATTGAATTTATACCAATGGTTTTAGAACTATAAATTTCCTCGATATCATCACTTGATGGGTTAAATTCAACAGTGTTATATAAAGGAAAATAGTATAAATATAATTCTTCAATCTTATTTTTATCAAAATCAATTAAATTTGGTTCTAGTAAATATTCATTATATTTTAATTTTTCCCTTAAGATATCATTTCTTATCCAAACAGTATTTGCTTTTATTTCTTTTATATCATTTTTAAATATTCCATCATCCGATATTTCATATTTTAGCTTTACTATTCTATTTATATACATAGGAACATGAAATTCAATAGTATTTTTAGAAAGTGTATTGACAATATTTTCTATTGTATAGTTTTGGGTAAAAAATTGATTAGGAGAAATTTCTACAAATAAATCTTTATTTATTGAGGGTAATAAATATTCTAAATTTCCTATAGCACTTTCTGTTTCTGGAGATGCAAAATCATAATATTCTATATTGTATTCAATAATATTTTTAGTATTTTGATAATTTGAATATTTAACAGAAGGAATGTTTCCACACCAACATGCTATTGAAGAATTAGGATTATCTTGAATAAATATACCGCCGAAATTTAGATTGACATCTGTAAAGGTGTTAATATTAAGCTCAGGTTCCAAAATAATCTTTATTTTTTTGTTTTTAATTTGACTGTCTTCCCATTGCCTAATTATAGTTTTGAATTTATATTTGTTTTTGTCTAATTGAACAACATTATTAAAATAAAAGGGCTTATTTTTTTCTTTCCAAATTGACCAAATCCATCCTGGATCTTTTGTTCCAAATAATTGAGCATAAATTCCATCAGCTCTTTTAATTCTAAAGTTGTTAATATTGGAATTTCTTTCTGCATAATAATTTTCAGGATAATATATCCAGGCATAATATAAAGTTACGTCATCAAAGTTATCATATCCTTTTTTTAAAACAATAGCAGATTCAAATCTCGAATCGTTAGAATTTTTATTGTTTAGATCTAAGGTGAGTATTAAATAATCACTTTTTGGAGTGATCTTATTTAAAGTGTATATTTCGAATTTCAACCAAATTCCTTTATCTGGCGGTAAAGGATTGTCATATGAAATTTTAAAACCTTCAGGTAAAATGTATTTTTTCAATAAAAGCGAAGCATCAAATTTGTATAGTCCACTTTCTTTATTATCGTATATTGCATTTATATAATAATAGACATTTTCTTTAGATGGGGAATGATCTATAAAAAAATTTTTTTTTGTTTTGCCAATAAAAGTAAGATTAGAATCTGTAGAACCTTTATAAATTTTAAAAATTGCATTGTCTGGAAAATCCCATGTAAGAATTAAGGTATTAGAAGTTGAATCATAAGTAGCTGATATATTTTTAATTTTTTTTAAATAAGGATTTGAATGAATGGATGCGAAAATATTAGAAGATTCAGGTTGAGAATTAACTTGAGGAGTAGTTTTTTTATTTTGATTAATACAAGAAGTGAAGAATAAAAGTAATGTTAAAAGAACTAGTAAAAATAGATACTTTTTATAAATCACCAAAATACCCCCTTTTTAAAATGTAGCATATCAATATTGTGAAAAATATCTTATTTTTTGATAACCTTTTTATATTTTATCATTGAAAAAAAATTATTTCAAGATTTGCAAAGTAAAAATATATATAATAATAAATTTTATTTATTTTAACAAAAATATAATGATAATGGTTATATAAAAAAAACCTCTCAGAATATCTGAGAGGTTAATATAATAATTTTTGAATTTTGTTAATTAATGTATTCTTTTTTCCATTTCTACCTGTTTTAAAAATACATTGAAGTTGAATTTTTTTAGTATTTTGTTTAAAGGATCATCTTCTGGAAGAGATACCATAGTTACGTCTTTGAATTTTAAATCAGCGAATCTATTTAAAAGGTCTTTTACAATATCCTCATATTTTGTTTCATCAACCAAAGGTGCAACATCTACAATAAACGCCCCTTTTGATGTCATTCCCCAAACAACATAACCAATTGAAAAGCCTTTTGAAGTGATTTTTTCCATTTGGTATCTATCATAGGAAAGATCTAAAGTTTTAGGCTCTCTTTGCCAATTTGGTTTTCTTCCAATATAATGCAAAGCTTCAACTGCCCTATCATGAATCCATTTATGATCAACAATAGAATATCCAAATTTAATCTCATCAGTTTTTTCTAAATAACGTATGAAGCTTTCCAAAACGCGTTTTTCTTTAAAACCATGTTTAGCATAAAACTTTTTTGCGCTTGTTTCAGTATCTACAACCTCAAGTGTAACTTTAGAAATGCCTTTCCATTTCATTTTTTCAAGTGTATAGTATAAAAGCTCAGAACCGTAGCCTTTTAATCTGTATTCCTTTAAAAAACCAAAAGCATCGATTCTTCCCCTTGCTCCTCTAATTGAAACCAATGAAAATCCAATGGGTTTTTCGTCCTCAAATACTATATAAGAGTCATCAAGAGAAATTGAATTTTCTCTTATATCAAGCTCAAATGAGGTTAATGTCCAATTGACAGGTACTTCATAATCTGCAAAAGTTTTATTTACAAGATCGACAATTATTCCTTTTGAAACTTCACTGGCTTTTTTGAAATCCATAAAGATCCCTCCTTCCCCTACATTATAATTATAGCACAATTTTTTAATCTAAAAAAGTAAAGGTATTTTATTTTAAAAAAGGTATTTAAATTATGATATAATACAATGTTATTAAAACTAACTAATTTAAGGAAAGGGTGAGATAATTGAAAAAACTGTTTTTGTTTATTTTCATTTTAATGATAGTATCTTTGTTTTCTTTTCCACAAAAATATATATTACTTTTTGGTAATCCACATTCGCATACTGCATTTTCTGATGGTGCAGTAAACACTACACCAGCAGATGCATATAAATATGCAAGAGATATTGCCAAACTTGATTTTCATGCTGTTACAGACCATGCTTATTATTTTGAAGCATTATATAATGGTGAAGATAAATTTTTAGTAATGAAAAGAATGGCGGAAGAAAATACGACAAAAAATTTTATTGCACTTGCTGGATTTGAGTGGACTGCTGGTAGTGGGCATATTAATGTATATGGGTCAAAAGAGTGGACAAGTAGAAATATTGATACCACAATAGAAGAATTTTATAAGTGGCTAATAAATGAAAAAGCTTTGGCCCAATTTAATCACCCAATATCGATGTTTGGTACATTTAAAAAATTTGAATATTATCCTGAAGCAGATAATTATTTAAATCTTGTTGAAGTTGGAAATGGAAATTGGTCAAAAAACGATACAATTACACCTGAAATGTTTTCAAATTATATTGTAGCCTTGAAAAAAGGCTGGCATCTTGGCGCTACAATTGGACAGGACAATCATAAAGCAAATTGGGGAACTGCTAATGATTCAAGAACAGGAGTATGGGTATTATCCAGAAGTAAAGACGGTTTATTAAAAGCAATGTGGAATAGGAAAACATATGGAACTGAAGATAAGAATGCAAAAATATGGGTAGAAACAGATAATGCTGAAATGGGAGATATATATTATTATGATAAAATGCCCGGGGAAATATCCTTGAAAATTGAATATGAAGATGAAAATTCTCTTTCAGAATTAAAGGTATATACTCCAGATAAAATTTATGAATTATCACCTAATGGGAATAAGATTAATGAAGTTGTAAAAATAAAGGTAACCTCACCATATTTCTGGCTTTTTGTATACTTTAAACAGATGG
The DNA here is from genome assembly GCF_013363265.1 of Marinitoga sp. 1138. Taxonomy (NCBI): domain Bacteria; kingdom Thermotogati; phylum Thermotogota; class Thermotogae; order Petrotogales; family Petrotogaceae; genus Marinitoga; species Marinitoga sp. 1138. The sequence continues at coordinate 104,452 of NZ_LBFA01000011.1, read as the reverse complement.
ATGGTGATGAAATAGTATCATCGCCAATATGGTACGAACCAGAAAATAGAATTAGAATTTTCAATGTTCCTGATATAAAATTATATAGAAATTCGGAAAATACATTGAATCTTTATTTTTATAATACAGGAAATAATGTAGAAAATTCTCCGGTAAAAATAAAAATTAATGATAATATAGTTTTTGAAAAAGATTTAATTTTGAAACCATATGAAAAATCTTTGATTCCATTGTCTTTTAAAACACCTGATATATCAAACGCAAAAATGGAGATCTATATAAATAATTTATTATGGTACAGCAAGGAGGTAAATTTATTAAATCAAGATACAATTTCTGTAATAAATGTCGAGATAAGTAAGTTAGAAAATTCATATAAAGTAATAAACGAGATTAACGATTCATCAAAAGCAATAATTATAAATGCCAAAAGCATAAATAATGAAGAAATATTAAAAAGATTATCAGAAATCGCTACAAAGAGACGAATAGGTATTATTCTTGATGAAAAGAATAAATACGTTCTTTCATTAATTCCATCTCGTTTTACTGTAACTGATGAAAAAATAGAAAATATAAAGGTTAATTATATTTATTATAATGAAGCATGGAGAATTTTATATAAAAATAAAGAAAGAGGTTTTGTATTAAATAAAAATTTTGTGATATTTCCTGGTAATCCATTTTTAAATGATGAAAATCTAACTTTTGTAAAAAAGCTATTGAGAATCCAATAAAGAAAAACAACCCCGTTGTAAGGGGTTGTTTTTCTTTTATAATCGATATTTTAGAAACTTTTATATTATAATATTTTTATCCTGGACAAATCAATATAATAAAAAGAATATTTTTCTATATTCTCGAATAAAACGGATTTAACGACGTTATGTTTATTTAAGTTTAAAAAAGAAACTTTTTCTTTTTAAAACGAGTTATTAAAATAAGCCTAAAATAAGGTAAAATTTAATCTAGAGTTAAAAAATAATTCAATAGTATTTCGGGGGGATAATATATGAAAATAGTTGGAAAGGTTGCGAAAAGAATAGAAGCTCATGAAAAAGCATATGGCGAAGCCAAATATACACCTGATTTATATTTAGATAGAATGATTTATGCAGGTGTTGTTTATTCAAATGTTCCTCATGGTATCTTAAAAAGTATTGATATATCTGAGGCTGAAAACGTTTCCGGGATAATAAAAGTGGCAACATATAAAGATGTACCGGGAACAAACAAATTTGGAGTTTTAATAAAGGATATGTGGTTTTTGGTTCCTATTGGGGAGAAAATACGTTTTGAACATGATGCTATTGCATTAATTGCAGGTGAGACAAAAGAAGCTGTAGAAGAAGCTATTAAAAAAGTAAAGTTTGAAATTGAAGAATTACAGCCGGTACTTACTATAGAAGAATCCATAAAAGATGAAATAAAAGTACATGATCCTGAATCCAATATAGCATTTCATAAGAAAATAAGACGTGGAGAAATAGATAAAGCATTTGAAAATGCTGATCTTGTAATTGAAAGAGAATTCAGAACAGATTATCAGGAACAGGCATATCTTGAAACACAGGGAGCGGTAGCATATTATGATGGTGAAATAATGAAAATATATGCCTCGATGCAATGTCCTTTCTATGTTCAGGAAGACGTTTCTGAAATACTCGACATTCCATTTAATAAAGTAGATGTAATTCAAATGGAAACTGGCGGCGGTTTTGGTGGAAAAGAAGATGTTCCATCATATATTGCTTCGAAGGCAGCTTTGCTTTCATATTTAACAAAAAGGCCTGTGAAGTTAATATATTCCAGAGAACACGATATAAAAGAAACAAGTAAAAGACATCCATCAAAATCTCATTATAAAGTAGCGTTTAAGAAAGATGGAACTTTACTTGGAGTAAAGGTTGAATCTTATCTTGATATGGGAGCATATTCAACATTATCGCCAATAGTAATGTATCGAACGCTTACACATGCAGCTGGAGCATACAAAGTTCCAAATGTACATGTAGATGTTTATGGTGTATATACAAATAAAGTTCCATGTGGTGCATTTAGAGGATTTGGTTCACCACAGGTATTATTTGCTATAGAAAGAGTAATGGATGAAGCAGCGGAAAAATTAAATATAGATCCGTGGGAAATACGTTATAAAAATGCTCTTGAAGTTGGTGCGGAAACATCAACAGGTCATAAATTAGAATTTTCTGTTGGAGCTAAAAAAACACTGGAAAATATTAAAAAACTATCAAATTATGAAGAGCTAAAAAAGGAAGTTGAAGAATTTAATAAAACAAATAAAATAAAAAAACGTGGGTTGGGATGGTCTCATATTATATACGGGGTTAGTCTTGGTGCTGGCGGGCAACATCTTGATGCATCAAATTCAGAAGTTCATGTATTTCCAGACGGAACAATAAACATAATGTTTGGGGGTACTGAAATTGGTCAGGGTTCTAAAACGGCAATATCAATGATTGTTTCTGAGATATTAGGGCAAAAACTTGAAAAAATAAAAGTATTGCAGACAGATACATTTATTGTTCAGGATAGTGGTCCAACAGTTGCTTCAAGAACAACAATATTTAGTGGTAATGCAGCAAAAGATGCTGCAGAAAAGATTAAAAACAACATACTTGAGTTTTTATCTGATAAATTTGATGTTGAAAAATCTGATATAGAAATTAATCTTGGGTATTATAAAATAAAGGATAAAAACTTTACCTTTGATGAAATTGCTAAAATGGCCAATGATGCCAATGTAAAGCTCAATGAATCGGGCTGGTTTAAGTCACCTAAACTTCATTTTGATATGGAAAATGGAGTTGGCGAGGCATATGTTACTTATACTTATTCTACACAATTATCCCTTGTTGAAGTTGATACATTAACAGGAAAGATTGATGTAAAAAAGATGTGGATTTCCCACGATATAGGAAAAGCAATAAATTATGACGGAGTAATTGGACAGATTCAAGGCGGAGCTGTTCAGGGTATGGGGCATGCTATTATGGAAGAAATAAAGCAAAAAGAAGGAAAAATTATAACAGATAACTTTAATAATTATATAATTCCAACAATAAAGGATATACCTGAAATTGTTGCTGATGTTGTAGAAGAAGAATTTCCATATGGGCCGTTTGGGGCTAAAGGTATAGGAGAGCCTTCATTGATGACAGCACCACCTTCAATAGCAAATGCGGTTGCGCATGCAACAGGTAAAAAAATAACAAAAATTCCAATATCTATGGAAGATATAATATAAAACTCAGGGGGGTAATAGTATGAAAAAAGTGCCTATAGTAGGACCTACATATGAAGAAATGCTACATCCAGAAAAAATCGATCCAGAGATTAGACAGAGAGCTATTGAAATGAAAGAAAAGGATCCGCTTCATCCAATTAACCTTTTTAATATATCCTGGAAGGATGAAAACAATGAAATTAGATATTTTGTTATGCCAAAAGAATTAACAGGTGTTGAAGCAAATATTATAGTGCTATATGCAAAAGATTTTCCATCAGGAAGTCATAAGGTTGGAGCAACATATTCTGTATTGATGGAAAAAACAATTACACATGAAGTTGATCCATCAATACATAAATTGGTATGGCCATCAACAGGAAATTATGGAATAGGTGGAGCATTTGTAAGTTCAAGAATGAACTATGATTCTCTTGTATTATTGCCTGAAGAAATGAGTCAGGAAAGATTTGATATTATCAGAAAGTATGGTTCAGACGTTATTCCAACACCAGGTTGTGAATCAAACGTTAAAGAGATATATGATAAATCCAAAGAACTATACGAACAGGATCCAGAACATATTAGAATATTGAACCAGTTTGAAGCATTTGGGAACTACAGATTTCATTACTATGTAACAGGTAATACAATGATAGAAACAGTTAGAAGATATCATATAGGTAATGAAAGAATTGCAGCAATTGTATTGGGAGTAGGTTCTGCGGGAACAATTGCCAGTGGAGATAGAGTAAAACAGGAATTTCCTGAAGTTAAGGTTGTAGCTATGGAACCTGTACAATGTCCAACAATTTCATTAAATGGATATGGCGGACATGATATTCAGGGAATTGGGGATAAACACGTTACATGGATTCATAATGTAATGAATAATGATGCGGTAGTACTTGTTGACGATATAGACAGTAAAAAGATGCTTCAGGTATTAACAGATGAAGAAGGTAAAAAATTCCTTAAGGAATTTGTAGATCCAGAAATGGTTGAATATATTTCAGATAAATTTGGTATATCAGGTGTTGCTAATGTTATCGGTGCAATAAAAATGGCTAAATTCTATAATTTAAAATCAGATGATAATATCTTTGTTGTTGCAACAGATAATATAGATAGATATCATTCAGTTATGGAACAGATGACAAAAACATATGGAAAATTGGATAGAGCTGAAGCAAAATCAAGAGTGGAAAGAATATTCCTTTATCAGGAAACATCAGGTATCTTCGAAGGAGACAAGTATAACAGAGAAAGATGGCATAATCTAAAATACTATACATGGATAGAACAACAGGGAAAAACGCTTGAAGAATTAAATGCACAAAAGGAACAGGCATATTGGGAAGAACATCAGAGAAAAGTAAAAGAAATGGATAAAATGCTTGAACAATATAGGGAAGAACATAAAGCAACTTTAAGAAAGGTGTGGCTTGACGAATGAGAAAGTTATTCAAAAATATTTCATATCTTGCCACTTTTGATAATAAAGATACTGAAATTGAAAACGCCTATATTCTTGTTGAAGATAATGTGATAAAAGATATAGGTAGCGGGAACTTCGATGAGGAAGTTGATGAAATTATTGATTGTAAAGATATGCTTATAATGCCAGGTTTTGTAAATACGCATCATCACTTATATCAAACATTAACAAGAAATGTAAAAGGAGCACAAAATGCAAAACTTTTTGACTGGCTTGTATTTTTATATGAACGCTGGAAAAATATAGATAGAGAAGGATTCTACATCAGCTCAATAATTGGTAATTATGAAATGATGAAAACAGGTGTAACAACCACTACAGACCATTTATATCTTTATCCATATGGATTAAATGAGGCATTTGATGCTGAAGTGGAAGGGGCTATAAAAACTGGTATTAGGTTCCATCCTACAAGAGGAAGTATGTCAATGAGTAAAAAAGATGGTGGACTGCCACCTGATAGTGTTGTTCAAACAGAAAAAGAAATCATAAAAGAAAGCATTAGGGTAATAGAAAAATATCATGATTCATCAAAATACTCAATGTTACGAGTAGCACTTGCTCCATGTTCTCCATTTTCAGTAACAGCAGATTTAATGAGAGAAACAGTAAAAATTGCCGATGAATATGACGTATTAATCCATACACATGTTGCAGAAACACTTGATGAAGAGAATTATTGTATAGAACGTTTTGGTAAAAGACCAGTAGATTACATGGAAGAACTTGGATGGTTAAATCCAAGAGCATGGTTTGCACATCTTGTATGGTTAAACGAAAGCGATATAGATAAATTGGCAAAAAATGATGTTGGAATGGCTCATTGTCCATCATCAAATATGAGATTGGGTTCGGGCATTGCACCAGTTACAGAAATGAAAGATAAAATACGCATAGGGATTGCAGTAGACGGAAGCGCAAGTAATGATACAAATAATATGATAGCAGAGGTTAGAAATGCATTGTTGCTTCAAAGAGTAAAATATGGTGCGGATGCTTTAACAGTAAGAGAAGCGTTAAAGATGGGAACAATGGGCGGAGCAAGAGTGTTAAGAATGGATGATTATATAGGAAGTCTTGAAATCGGAAAAGCTGCCGACTTTATAGGTTTTAACCTTAATAGACTTGAGTTTGCAGGAGGCCTTGATGATCCACTTGGTGCAGTGTTAATGTGTGATGGAAAACAGGTAGATCTTTCAGTAATCAATGGTAAAATTAGAATAAAAGATGGAGAAATATTAGATGAAGAACTTCCGAAAATTATAGAAAAACATAACGAAATATCTAAAAGAGTTATAAATAGTCTTTGATAAAGAAAACCCCCGTTAGACGGGGGTTTTTCAATAATTTTTCATTTCTTTTAATACGTTAAGAAGAAATTCCCATACCCTTTGTGTTGAAGAAATACTCAATTTTTCTTCAGGTGTATGAGCACCATAAATATTTGGTCCAAATGAAATCATGTCCACATCTTTCATTTTTCCGGATAAAATACCGCATTCAAGTCCAGCATGAATAGCTGTTATTTCCGGTTCTTTTCCGTACATATCTTTATAAACCTTTTTCATTAATTCTCTAATTTTAGAATCTTTTTTATATTCCCATGCAGGATATGGAGCATTTGTTGTAATTTTAGAGCCATTTAACTTTGCTATAATTTCAGCTTTATTATGAATAAGATCTCTTAATGTCTCAACAGAACTTCTTGTGGCGCTTGTAAATTCAATTCTATTATCGAAAGTTTTAACAACGCCAAGATTACTTGAGCTTTCTACAAGACCTTCTATTGCTTTACTCATTGATTGAATTCCGTCATGAACAAGCATTAAAATATTTATAGCTTTCTCAAACGAATCTTTTGTCATAACTTTATTATAATGCTCAATTTCATTTACAGATAATTCAACATCAGGATCTGTAATAGAAAATTCATTTTTAAATACATTTTTCCAATAATCTATAATTTCAATTAATTTTGTTTTATCTTTTGCAAGAATTTTTGCAGTAGCTTCCCTTGGGATGGCATTGCTCTTATCTCCACCATCAATTGAAATACCATAAACTTCTATTTTTTTATTTAAATCATATAAAACTCTTCCAAGAAGTTTATTTGCATTTCCTCTTTGTTTTATTATTTCCATTCCTGAATGGCCACCCTGAAGACCAAAAACTTTTATTTCATATGATTTAAAACCTGATGGTGCATCCATAAATTCAATAGGTAATGTAATTATATCCCTTAAACCACCAGCACAGCTTACGTAAAAGATTCCTTCTTCTTCAGAATCGATATTTAATAATACCTTTCCTTTTAATAATTCTGGATCTAAAGCATTAGCTCCGCCCATTCCTGTTTCTTCTTCAGTTGTCATCAACACTTCAATATACGGATGTTCAATGTCGTCAGAATCAAGTATTGCAAGCGCATAAGCTACAGCAATTCCATTATCAGCACCTAAAGTGGTATTTGTAGCTTTTATGAAATCACCATCTATTTGAAGTTTTAAAGGATCCTTTGAGAAATCATGATTACTATCAGAAGTTTTTTCACATACCATATCTATATGTCCCTGTATAATAACTCCAGGAACATTTTCATAGCCAGGGGTTGCAGGTTTTTTAATAATTACATTTAATGCATCATCCTGAATATATTCAAGATTTCTTTCTTTTGCAAATTTAACAAGATAATCGCTAATGGCTTTTTCATTACCAGAACATCTTGGAATCATACTTATTTCTTCAAAAAATTTAAAAACTTTTTCAGGTTTTAATCCGTCTAAAACGCCCATTGTAATTCCCTCCTGTTTAAAAATTTGCCATTAAATATGCATAGATTTTTGTATCTGCAATTAGATGTTCTATCTTTATATATTCATTTGGTTGATGTGCAGTGTGATCCATGGTTCCCCATACAAGAGCAGGTAATCCTGCTTCTCTTAAAATGGCAGCACATGTTCCGCCACCGATTCCGCCAACTGTTGCATCAATATTTCTTAATTCTTTAATAGCTTCTTTTAATTTCAATACAGATGGATGATCCGCTGGAGTTGGATCAGGAGCCTTTTCCATTTGTGGTGTTTCAATATGAATCTTTACACCGAATTTTTCTTCGTATTTTTTCTTTATATTTTCCACATCTGCAAGTATTTCATTTAAATCGTATTGAGGTAAAATTCTGCAATCAAAATACATTATATCTGTTCCTGGAATAGTATTTATATTATCCACATTATGTTCTTTTTTGGTAGGTTCAAATGTTGAAAACGGAATATTAAATAAAGGATCTTTTGCGACATATTTTTCATGTAAAAATTCATCTAATTCTTTTGCAAAGTATATTGCAGCTCTATGAGCGTTTTTAGCAACAGTTGGTGCAGAAGCATGAGCCTGTTTTCCTTCTGTAACTATTTTTAACCATAATATGGATTTTTCTGCAATTTCTATAAAAGAACCTTCAGGATTACCTGAATCAGGTACGTAATACCAGTCATTTTTATCAAAAATTCCCTGTTTAACAAGATATTTTATACCATAATCGCTACCTGTTTCTTCATCTGAAACAAAAACAAGAGCAATATTGTTTTTAGGTCTAATATTTAAATCCATTAATGTTTTTAAACCGTGAAGAGTTGCAACAAGTGAGCTTCCGTTATCTTCTGCACCTCTTCCGTATATTTTTCCATCTTTAATTACTGGATCAAATGGATCATGATCCCACAATGAAAGATCCCCTTCAGGCACTTTATCCATATGTGTAATAAACCATATAGTTCTTTCTGGTGAAGTTCCCTTATAAATAGCTACAATATTAGGTCTGAAACCATATTCCACAATATCATCTGGTGCGTCATAACGTTTTATTTCATCAAATTTCATTGTTTTTAAATATGATTCAAGCCATTCAGCAACTTCTTTTTCCCCGGGGCCACCTGCACGGGGATTTACGGAATTTATAGATATAAAACGTTTTGAAGTTTCAATAATTTCATCTTTATTTTTTTCTACATGTTCAAGAATTTTCTCTTTCATAATGCTAACCTCCTTTAAGGATATATATGATAATTAAATTATATCATAAAAAATCAGGAAGTTAGCACACCGAATTTTATTATCTACTTGCACCAAAAAACATTCCACTTAAAAAGGGGATTAACTATTTTTGTTAAAATAATATTACATAATTAATATGATTACTGGATTTAGAAAATTATTCGGATTTTGGAATGTGTTTTTATTATATTGTCATTTATAAAAGTAATATTTATGTTATAATTCTTAGTGAGCTCATAATTAAGGAGGGAAAAATATAAACAAAGAATTACTTGGTGGATTATTTGAAAAATTTTTAAATAAAAGTGATGTTGGAATTGCAATTTTAAAAGATAAAAAGTACATATATGTAAATGAAAAAATGACGGAATTAGCAAAAAGATTCCAGGTAGATTTGCAGCAAATCCCTCCCATTTGCTCTCAAAATGCGTTTGATATGTTTATAGAAAAATTTCCTAATTTCAAAAAATTTATGCCGATTTTTCAGGTTTTAACATATTTTAAGGATAATAAGAACGAAATGGATTTTTCATATCTTGAAGAGATAGAGAATACTTTATATGAAATAGGTTTTCGTGGAATTATATATAATAATGAGGCCTATTCTGTTATATATGTTGCTGATATTACACGTGATATCATTTTGTATAATAAAAAATATCTTGAAGTTGCTGAGAAATTAAGACGAGAAACTTTATCGCTTTTTTCTCCACAAAGTTTTGATAGTATGAAATTATACAATAAGATTTTTGAAACATTAAGAGAAGAAGGAATTATTGATTCTCTTGTAATTGCAACATTAAAAGATAATAAAATATATATTGATTTTGGCTATATTGAAAATATTGAATATAGCAATAAAATATTTCCACGAGATAATAAGAGTTTGACTAATTTTGTAATTGATAAAGCCCAGAAGATATACATACCAAATTCTGTGAAATTTAAACTTCCTGAAGGATATGAAATTTATCATGTAACAGATCCAAAGGTATATAGCGTATATGGGGTTCCATTAAAAAAAGAAAATAAGGTTTTTGGAGCTATATTGTATGAAAAAGTGGGTGAAGATTCATTTACAAAAAATGAAATTCGTTTAATGGATGAAATAACTAATATAATAGATGCTATTATAATCTTTAAAGATTTATACAATCAATTAAATGAAGAGAGAAAAAAATATTATGAGGCATCTATCAGGGATTACTTAACAGGAGCATATAATAGAGCATTTTTTGAAGGGTATTTTAAAAAACTTTGTGAAAAATCAAAAAGATATAATGAAATATTTTCTATAGCATTTATTGATATAAATGATTTTAAATTGATTAATGATAGATATGGGCATAATGTTGGAGATTTAATATTAAAAGAATTTGCCAGAATTGTTCATGAAACCATTAGAGGATCTGATATTTTTGCAAGATATGGTGGTGATGAATTTGTAATAATATTTCCAAATACAAATAAAAAAGATGCCACTTTAATTATGAAAAGAATCGAAATGAAAACGTTAAAAATAAAAGAAAATATAAGTTTTTCGTATGGAATAATTGAAGTATCACATGAATTAAGTCCTGAGGAAAATTTGAAGCTGGTTGATGATTTAATGTATAAAATGAAAAGAAATAAAAAATCCTGCGATTAATTCGCAGGATTCATTTTTTCAATATATCTTTTGAATGTTTCTTCTAATTTTTCATGTGAAACACTTTCGACAATTTCACCGTTCACAAAAATTGCTCCACCTGTTTTTGTTCCGGCAATTCCTATATCAGCGTGTTTAGCTTCTCCCGGGCCATTTACTACACACCCCATTACAGCTATATTTATTTCTTTGTCTATATCTTTGGTCCATTCTTTAACTTTCAAAGCAAGTTCTTCAACGTTGATTTCTGTTCTTGCACATGTTGGACATGCAATTACTCTTGGTCCTTTTTTAAATCCCAATAATGTTAATAATTTTCTTGCAACACCGACTTCTTTTTCCGGATCGCCTGCAATTGAAATTCTTATTGTATCGCCAATATAATTTAATAACAAAGCACCAAGTCCAGCTGAAGAAAGAATTACAGCATCCTCATAAATTCCAGCTTCTGTAATACCTATATGAATAGGATATTGAACCTTTTCAGCAAGACATTTATTTGCTAAGAAATTTTCTTTTGCATCAGTAGATTTGATGGAAATAACAATATCATCAAAACCTATTTTTTCCAGTATTCTTACTTCTTCAAGAGCACTTTCTGCTAATGCCCTATATCTTGGGACAAGGTTTTCATATTTTTTCTTTATAGAACCTGAATTTGCACCAACTCTTATAGGAATTCCATATTCTTTTGCAACTTTTGCAACCTCTTTTACTTTCCATTCTGCGCCAATATTACCCGGGTTAATCCTTACTTTTGAAGCACCAGCTTTTATAGCTTCAATTGCTACTTTGTAATCGAAGTGAATATCTGCTACCAGAGGTACATTGGAATTTTCGCATAATTTTTTAAATGAAGGTATATCATCAAGTGTTCTTACAGAAACTCTTACTATTTCAGCTCCTGCATTTGATAATCTAATTATTTGTCTTAATGTGGATTCGAAATCTAAAGTGTCTGTATTTGTCATTGATTGTATAACAATGGGATTATCTCCACCTATTTTAACATTTCCAACAGTTACTACTTTTTTTGAAAACATAAAAACACCTCTCGTATTCAAAGATTCTTGTTTAATTTCACCATATTATGGCTAAAAATTAATTTATAAGTTTATTTGAAAAATCTTGATATGTCATTAAAAGTAATAAAAATAAATAATATCATTAAGAGTATAAAACCAATAGTGTGAATTGTAGCTTCCACCTTTGGATTTGTTCTTTTTCCGGTAATCATTTCATATATAGAAAATACTATCCTTCCGCCATCTAAGGCAGGTATAGGCAATAAATTAACAATACCAAGGTTCAAGGTGATTAATGCAATTAGAGAAATCAAAGCTTCAGGACCGGCTTTGGCAGCTTGACCAACAACTCCAGCTATTCCGACAGGCCCCATAACTTCACTGGTTTTAACCTTGCCAGTAAATAATTGTCCAATCATATCAACCATAGCCTTTAACAATGTATTTGCCCATTGAATTGAAGTAGTAATAACCTCAAAACCTTTTGGTCTCCATTTATCAAAATCAAATTTTAAAACCATTGGCTCCTGTAAAATCTGTATAAATGCATCTTTAGAAATTTTTATATTTGTTTTTTGATTGTTTCTTAATACAGTTATATTCAGGTCTTTATTTTCTTTTCCTGTGTAATTTTCTACTATTTTCCCATTTTTTATTCTGATTAATTCAGTTCCAGGTTCAAGAGTTATTTTAGAAAGTGCATCTATAAGATTAATACCATTTTTTATTTCAATGCCGTTTATACTTGTAATTCTATCTCCTGCTCTAAAAGGTTCAATATCTTTATTTATTTCATTTGAAAATGAGGCAAAGTATACACCTATAGCATATCTTTCAGGAATAATAGAATAAGTTACTATTTTTCCTTCTATAGTATTTCCATCATCTAATTTCAAAATTAAACGGTCATTTTTTTCCAGATTAGGCAAAATGTCCTTTATTTCATTTGCAGAATGTGTATTGAATTCCAGAATTTTTTTATTAGTTAATTCGATATTGTTTGTATCAGGTTTAAATGCGATAACATATTCAGGTATTGTTTTTTCAGGTTTTACAGTAATTTCTACAGGTATATTATTTCTCAAAACTTCAAGTTTTACAGGTTTTCCTTCTTTTATGGTAAAGCTTAAAATAGAACTGTCAAAAACAAGATTTCCATTTACTTTATGAATTACATCACCAGCTTCAAGACCGCTATAAAATGCCGGAGAATCAGGTATTACTTCTGCAATTTTAACTTCGTTAAATCCATATATCATTCCAGAAAAGGCTAAGATTATATATCCAAGTAATATTGAAAATGCCGGGCCAGCAAAAGCAATGAGAAATTTCTGCCATGGTTTTTTATTATAAAATAAAGATGGATCGTCAGAAATTTTATCAGTATCTTCCATTTCTTCACCGGCAATTTTTACATATCCGCCAAGAGGAATTAGATTAAATTTAAATTCTGTTTCTTTACCTTTTATACTAAATAACTTTGGTCCCATTCCTATTGCAAATTCTTCTACTTTGGTTTTGAACAATTTTGCAAATAAAAAATGTCCTAATTCATGAAAAAAGACTACAATTGTTATTACCACTAAAAACCAGAAAATAGTTGCCATTGAAACACCTCCGTCAATAAATCCTTTTATAAATATTTTACCATATGTATGTGTTAAATTATGAAGGTATATTGTTTCTAATATGTTATATTGTTTTTTTATAATTTTTGTCAATAATTATATATTTTTTGTATATCATAATATGATATAATAATAAAAGCGAAGTTTTTTGGAGGGAATATATGGACGAAAGAATTTTTGACCCACAGGAAAAGCCAGAAGAAAGTACAATAATAAATTTAAGACCACAATTTTTAGATGAATATATTGGTCAGGAAAAAGTAAAAGAAAAATTAAAAATAACCATTGATGCGGCTAAAGAAAGAAAAGAGCCGTTGGATCATATTTTACTTGCAGGGCCACCTGGTCTTGGTAAAACAACTCTTGCAAATGTAATAGCAAATGAAATGGGAGCTAATATACAGATAACAAGTGGTCCTGTTCTTGAACGCGCTGGCGATTTAGCAGCTATTTTAACCAATTTACAAAATGGAGATGTGTTATTTATAGATGAAATTCATAGAATAAACAGATCAGTTGAAGAAATCTTATATTCTGCTATGGAAGATTTTCAGCTTGATATTGTTATAGGCAAAGGACCAGGTGCCAGGTCAATAAGAATAGATTTAAATCATTTCACACTTATTGGTGCAACAACTCGAACAGGATTAATTGCTGCGCCATTAAGAAGTAGATTTGGAATAATTATGGAAATGAATTTTTATCCACCGCATGAATTAAAGGAAATAATCATAAGAAGTGCGAATTTATTAAATGTAAAGATTACCGATGATGCCGCCTTATTAATTGCGGAACGTTCGAGAGGAACACCAAGGATTGCAAATAGATTATTAAAGCGTGTTAGAGATTATGCTCAAATTAATAATGGTGGATTAATAGATGTCGATACTGCAGAAAAAACAATGACACTTCTTGAAATTGACAAAGAAGGTCTTGACGAAATGGATAGAAAGATATTAAATACCATTATTGATTTTTATAATGGTGGTCCGGTTGGATTGAAGGCGCTTGCAGCCTCGTTAGGAATAGAAGCTGATAGTATCAGTGAGGTATATGAGCCATATTTATTACAAAAAGGATTTTTGGTAAGAACACATAGAGGCAGGATGATAACAGAAAAAGCTTTAAAACATTTAGGAATTGAAAAGTCAAATAAAAATTTATATTCGTTATGGGGGAATTAATATGGAATTTATAAAATCAAATCTTGATTTTGTAAATGAAAAGATAAAAGAATCAGCTGAAAGATCAAATAGACAATTTGACGAAATTAGATTGGTGGCAGTTTCTAAAACATTTCCAGTTGATTATATTAAAGCAGCATATGAATATGGAATAAAGAATTTTGGAGAAAACAAAGCTCAGGAATTAAGAGCAAAACATCAGGAATTAGAGGGTTATGATATAACATGGCATTTTATAGGAAGAATTCAAACAAATAAAGTTAAATATATAGTTCCAATTGCTGAATATATACATTCTGTGTATCGTGAGAAGGAATTAAAGGAAATTGATAAAATAGCTAAAAAACACAATAAAATTCAAAAGATATTGATAGAGGTAAACGTTTCTGGAGAAGAAACAAAAGGTGGTATTGTTCCAGAAGAAGTTGAAGAATTTATAAAAATGGCGATGCATTATGAAAATTTAGAAGTTGTGGGTTTAATGACAATGGCACCATATACAGATGATAAAGGGCTCATAAAAAATATCTTCGATAAATTGAGAGAATTAAGAGATAAATTAAATGTAAAATATGAAAAAATTACTGAATTATCAATGGGTATGAGCAATGATTATGAAATTGCTGTAGAAAGTGGCACAACAATGGTGAGAATTGGATCTCTTATATTTGGAAAACGAAATTATACAACAGGAGGTTGATAAAATGTTCATATTAGGGAATCTTTTTTATGGTATAGCAAATGTTTTAAGAATAGTAATAAACTTTTTTGAAATATCTATAGTTATATCTTCTATTTTTTCATTTATATCCTTTAATTATCATAATCCTATTAGAAATTTTTTCGATCAGGTTTCTGAACTTATAAATAGACCTGTAAGAAGGTTATTTGGTGGGAGATTGGTTGTTGGAATGTTTGATTTTACACCATTTGTGTCAATATTAATTTTAATATTACTCGATAGCTTTTTGGTTAATACGCTTTTTGACCTTGCTCGAGTTTTGAGGTGATAATCTTGAAAGGAATTTTATTTTTTAATCCTATAAAAGCAAAAAAACAGGAAATAATAGACAATTATCTTCATGTTTTTGAAGAAAATGATATTGAAATTTTAAAGGTAATGCCAGCAGGTTCTGCACTTCCTGATAATACTCTTTATCAGGAATCTGATGTTTTTATTGTCTTGGGAGGAGATGGAACTGTTTTAAGAGTTGCAGAATTATCTGCTGAATATTCTGTACCTATAGTTGGGATAAATCTTGGAACATTGGGATTTTTAACTGCATATGATAGCACAGAAATGGAACAGGCTGCTAAAGACATAGCTTCTAACAATTTGCATTATTCAGATAGATTTTTGCTTGAATGCTATGTTGGAGGAAAGAAAATATTATCTTTAAACGATATAACCATTCAGAAAAGTCAGCCTATTGGAACAGTTGATCTTGAAATATTAATAAAAGGAGAAAGCGTTTTAAATTATTCTGGAGATGGAGTTATTATTTCAACTCCAACAGGTTCTACGGGTTATGCTTTGTCCATGGGCGGACCGGTAATTGAGCACTCATTAAATCTTATAACTATAAATCCTTTAGCTTCACATTCTTTAAATATAAGACCGTTGGTAATTTCTCCTGATAATTATGTTGAAATAATGATTCATCATATTGATGCGGGTAATGCATATGTAACTGTTGATGGCGATATAGTTCATAGAATTGAAAGTGGAATGGCTGTATTAGTTTCATCATCTGATAAGAAAGTAACTCTTGCACAGAAAAATGATTATTCATTTTTTAAAGTATTAATAAATAAATTAGGCTTTGGTAGGAGATTGATATGATAGATTTATTACCAGAAGAAACAAAGAATATAATAATTTCATATCATAACGAAATTTTAAAAATGGGCAGAATTGTCCAGGGAATGTTTTTAAAGTTCAAAGATGCTTTTTTTGAAAAAAATATGAAGTTATCAAAAGAAATTATAGAACAGGATGCGCGTGTTGATTTTGTAGAAGCACGCCTTGAATATAAGGCTATGGAGATTATAGCAACCAATAATCTTTATGGAAAATCATTAAAAATTGTTTTTTTAGGCAATAAAATAATAGGAATCCTTGAAAGCATGGCAGATATGTGTGAAACAATGGCTAAAAATAATGTGGATCTTTTAAAATTACCGAATTCTATAAATCCATATCAATTTGAAGATCTCTTTGAAATTTCTCAGGGAATGTTAGGTGATGCGTTAAAATTATTTTCAAATGTTATAGAAGACGGGAATGTTCTTGGAGAGTCATTTGAACTTGCTAAAGAAATTTGTAATACCGATAATGAAATAGATAGTTTGTATGAAGCGTTTAAAAGAAATTTAATGTTGAAAGTTTCAAAAGATAATTTTAGATCTATTATGGCACATATTGAAATACTTTCAAATATAGAAAAGTTTTCTGATTTAAGTGCTAACATTGCAGAGTATACAATATTTATATTGACCGGGGATAGATATAAATGTACAAAAGAAGGATTTGATATATTTTATTCAATGGGGGAATAGATAAATGACAAAATTGCTGAAATACATATCCAAAGAGTTTATATCCCCTTTTTTAATGGGACTTGTTGGATTTATCGTATTTGTAAGTGTTGAATTATTGTATCAATTATCAGATATAATTGTAAGAAATAAAGTTGGAATTGATAAATTGTTTATATTAATCTCTTTCCATATTCCATATTTTCTTGTGATGGGTATTCCCGTGGGAATACTTTTTTCTATATTCTGGGTTTTATCAAGGTTATCTAATGATAATGAAATTATAGCTTTACAGTCCTTGGGTATCCCATCAAAAAAGATAATATTACCTTTTCTGGTGTTATCGTTTATTCTTTCAATTTTTACTTTTGCGTTATACGATACAATAGTTCCAAAATCAAATATGAAAGCAAAAGAAGCTATTTCAAAGTATGTGTATAAAAGTGCTCAAGCAAACATAGAGATGAATAAATTCGTTGAGGTTGAAAGAAATAAAAAGTATTTATACGTAAGGAAAATAGATAAAGATAAGGGTATTTTGTATGGAATATTATTATATGAGGTGGATTATTCTAAAACAACGGTTTTTCATGCAGAAAAGGCATTTAAGGATAAAGATACCTGGTATATGGAAAATGGAAGAATTTTTAGATTAACAGATGATGGACTTTTAAAACTTGATATTACATTTAAAAAATTAAAATTGGATATATCAAAGGATGTTGAAGAATATCTGAGATTTTCAAAAAGTCCAAATGATATGACAACAAAAGAATTAAAGCACAAAATTGAAATAACCCAAAGACTTGGTGGAGATCCATCAGCTTTAATTGTTGGTTATCAGGAAAAATTTTCTAATTCAGTTGCGCCAATGGTTATAGCGCTTCTTGGAGTAGCGCTTTCATTATTTATAAACCTGAAAAGTAAATCGTGGAGTGTTATTTCAACATTTATACTTGTTGTATTATATCAGGGGTCTGGTGCATGGTTAAGTGCTTTGGGAAAGGAGAAGATTATAAATCCATATCTTGCACCGTGGCTGCCTAATATATTTTTTGGTATAGTTGGAATTGTATTATTTATATTACTTGATACAAGAGCAGCATATAAATTAATTGAACCTTTAAAAAGAATAATTGGTGTTGGTATTGTAGTGGTATTTCTTGCAAATTACGGATATTCTGAAAAGGTATTTATTGATTCCGAGAATATCACTATAGATGGAACAAAGATTACATTTGAAGGAAGTACAACTATAAAATACAAAGATTCAATTATTAAAGCTCCAAGAGGATATGGGTTTCTTAATGATAAAAATCAAATTCAAAACGCATATTTATTGGATAATGTTACATATATTCAGGGCAAAAGAACCATAGAAGCGTCTCAAATGGAAGTTAATTTTGAAAGTAAAGATGTAATTTTAAATCATACATATTCAATAGAATCATTTAAAAATGAAAAAAAAAAGAATGTAAAAATACGCGTATGGTCTGAAATTTCAAAAAAGAAAACAGATGATGATGTTGTATTTTCCGAAAGAGTAAAGATGACAACATGTAAGGAATGTATTACATATTACTTTAAATCTTCTCATGTAACAATCTATCCTGATCAATTTCTTATTGCGCGTGACGTTACACTTGAATTTTTTGGTATTCCAGTTTTTTATTTTCCTTTCTATTTTCAAAGTTTAGCTGAAGAACAGAAAGCTCCATTTTTGGCTGCTTTTGCATTTAAAAATGATTCAATTACTATTACAGTAAAAATTAATCACACATTTCCAGACAAATCTATACTATCTTATTCACAGGAATATTCAAGAAATACAAAAGAAAATACAGTTTCACAAAAAATGAGTTATACATATTCAATTCCTATGATTCTTGGAACACTTGCGTTTTCAAATAGTATTTCAAATTCAAGCATTTCAGATTTGAAATTTTCATTAACAAAAAAATTGGAAAACCTTACTTATTCTGCACAGGTTATTCATAGTTTTTCAAACAATTCAGATGCATTTTCTCTGTCTTTAAAGGATATAAAAACAGATTTAGGTAAGTTTTCATTATATTCAGCGTATTCATGGAGAAATAGAAATTTAAGTTCTGTAACTTTTTTAAAACTTACAACACCTTCACTGGAAAAAAAATATAAAAAAAGTTATTTTAAGTTAAATTCTACTCGTCTATATATTACTGGACCTGCAACTAAATTATCGGATTCGTGGGATAAAAAGAAAATAAGTATAAATACATCTACAAATTCAAAAATATACAATGGTTCTCTAAAAAATGAAATAAAAACATCTTTTTCAGCTCTATATGAAAGAGATAATTTAAGAAGTTTGAATTTATATTTAAAAGATGCAATATACAATAAAATTACACCTATAAAATATTCAAATGATTTTTTTTATAATAATTGGTTTTCAATAGACTCATCTCTTTCTCCTGAGATGAGAATGTCATTTAAACATATATATCCTGATAGAATATACAATTATTTTACCTATGGGACAAAAGGTAACTTTAAAATTAGAGCTTTTGTTTTTCAATATGGTGTTTCAGATTATCAATATTATAGAGTTTTAGTTAATGAACCGAAATGGATTTCCACTCCCGCTACGCATACAAACAAATTAACCGATTTTGTTGGTATCGATGCATCGTGGGATATATTAGATGTAAAAAACTCTTTTGATGGAAGATATAATAGAACTTTTGATTTTATGAAAGAAAATAGAGAAGATAGATTTATTGCGCATTTTTTTACAACAAAATATAATTTAAAATATAGTATTTTAGAATTTGAAAATAATACAAAAACATCTCTGGAAAAAGAAAATTTTGAATTTATTACGACAAATTTCAATGGTTTTTTAAAGATTGCAATTTTAAAGCATAAATATGAATTTGAATACAATCACAAAGATGAAGAATTACCTATAATAAAGATAGAAAATAACGATATAATAACCTTTGGTAAAAATAAAATAGAAATATTTTATGATTATTATTTTAAAAAAGAAGATTGGAAAGAAACAATTCCTCAAATAAAATCAAAATATCTTTTTTACGATAAATATGGTGGAAAATATAAAGGGAATTTAAATTTATTTAATGATTATAACAATATTCATTACGATTTGAGCTACAAAGCCAAAGATGCGTCTAAAAGTCTTACGACTTCAATAGATTATGATATTGAAAATCAATATTTAAAAACTGGAATAGGTTATGATACAGCGACTAAATATGATTGGGCGAAGATTTCGTTTACATATGATATAAAAAATAACGAATGGACATTTTCGCAGTTTGAAATTAATAAAAAGATCATATGTTGGTCAATATACTTAAAGGGAGATTTACAATTATTGCCAGAATTTTCATTTAAACAATTTGAATTAAAGTTCTTTATTGCAGATATACCTGAGAAATCATTTGGATATACCGAAGAAAAAGGTGTAGATATAAATATGTTCTAATTCTGGAGGGAAAACAATGGGAAAAATGGAAGATATGGATATAATTAGCGAAAAAATAAAAAAATGTAAAGGGTGTTCTTTAAGTTTATCAAGAAATAATGTAGTAGTAGGTGAAGGGAGTTTAGATACACCTATAATGTTTGTTGGTGAAGGTCCTGGTGCAAATGAAGATTTACAGGGAAGACCATTTGTAGGAAGAGCAGGGAATTTACTTGATAAATTGTTAAAAGAAGTGGCAAAGATAAATAGAGAAGATTTATATATTACCAATGTGGTAAAATGTAGGCCACCTAAAAACAGAGTGCCCACAGGCGAAGAAATGGAAAAATGCAGTCATTTTCTCCTTGCGCAGGTTATGACAATAAAACCAAAAATTATAGTTGCGTTAGGTTCTACAGCATTAAATTATTTTTTGAAGCAAACAGTTCCCATTACAAAACATAGAGGAAGATTCAAAGAATGGTATGGCGATATATATATATTCCCAACATTTCACCCAAGCTATCTTCTTAGAAATAGGAGTGAAAAAGAAGGATCTCCATTGTTTTATGCAAAAATTGATATGCAGGCGATAGGTTATATGTACAAACAGTTGAAAAATAATCCAGATTTAGATACAAAAAAGCTGGTAACAACGGTTGAAAAAGGCGTAATTGCAGCAGAAAATAAAATAAACAAAGGATGATAAAATGTATAAAAAACCAATAGGTTTTGTAGAAACACCTGAATTAATAGCAGAATTAATGGTTAAATTAACCGGCAAAAATAAAAACTCCCTTACCCTGGATACTGGATGCGGAAGGGGAGTTTTTTTAAAAAAATTACAGGAGTATGGATTTAATAATGTATATGGAATAGAGATGAATAAAGAATTTTATAAATTATGCAAAGAAAAATATCCACAATATGAAATATTAGCAGAAAATTTTCTTACAAAAAACTTTAAAGAAAGATTTGATCTTATTATGGGTAATCCACCTTATGTACATTATAGTGATTTACCAAAGAGATTATCCAAACAAATAAAAAAGATTGCAAAAAATGCTGAAGCGGATATTTATTATGCATTTATTATAAAATCAATAGAGTTATTAAAAGAAGAAGGAGAACTTATATATATAGTTCCATACCATTTCTTTTTTAACACACATGCGGCATATTTAAGAAATTTTATGATAAAAAACGGATCTTTTGAGATTATAATAGATCTTGGAGAAATAAGGTTATTTTCAAAAAATCCTGAAACAATTATATTTAAATATAAAAAAGGAATATTTGAAAAAAAAATAAAAGTATTAAATATCAAAAACCAGCAAATAAATGATATAAATAAAATTAGATCAGATATTGAAAAAGTTCTGGAAGAAAAAAAAAGCAGTGAGCTTTTTGAATATTATGAATTACCGCCATTTAAAAAAAATACTGTATGGTCAACATCAGAAATGCGAAAATGGGATATTCAAGAATATAAATTATTAAAAGATATAGCAAAAATAGGTGTAGGATTTGTATCTGGATATAAAAAAGCTTTCTATATTTCTGAAAATGAGTATCAAAAAATGGATAACTCATCAAAAGAACTCATAAAACCGTTTATAAAAGCTAAAAATTGCGATAGATATATAGTAAATGGTTTTCATAGATATATATTTATAGATAAAAGCATTGAAGAAAAAATTTTGAAAGAAAAGTATCCAGAAGTATACATAAGATTATTAAAACACAAAAAAGAAATGTCAGAAAGGTTTTTGCCAGGGAGAACAAAATGGTATCAATGGCAGGCGGCAAGAAACTATAAATTTTTAATGGAAAATCCAGGTAAAAGAATATATGTTCCAGCATTAGATAGAAAACCATATAATCGTTTTAGTTTTTCAGAAGAAAGTTATTTCCCTTCAGGAGATGTATTGTTTATTCAACCGTATTTAGAAAAAGATATATATTTTCTTTTAGGATATTTAAATTCGCTATTTTTTAGAGAGTATTATATATCCTATGGCGGGAAGCGTGGCGGAAGAATGTCTTTTACACAAAAATTGCTTGAAAATATAAAAATACCTGAATTTGATTTAACAATACAAGATGAAATTTCTCATATTACTAAAGAAATAATAAGATTGAAAAAACAGAAAAAGGAAACAAAAATATATGAAGAACAAATAGAAGAAGTTATAAAGAAGAATATAAAAAAGATATATGTATAAAAAAAATCCGGATCATAAGATCCGGATTTTTTGGCGGGGACGACGGGACTCGAACCCGCGGCCACCGGTGTGACAGACCGGCATGCTAACCAACTGCACCACGTCCCCAAGCTTTCCGGATATATTATACCGAAAGAAATATTACAAATCCAGTCCTGATTGGTTTCTAAATAGTGACATGTTTTTTAGTAATATTTTAATGATGAAAACCTTGAAAATAAATAATATTCATATAATAAGAAGAGAACTTTTAAAAATAAAGTCTTTTGTAATGTTTAAAATTAACATAGATGCTTGATTTTAACAAAAAAATGTGGTAAAATTGCCTTGAAATACGTTTATATCAATACATAGGGGGTGCATGTATGAACAAAAAGGAACTCGTTAGTGCATTAGCTGAAAAATTATCCGTTACAAAGAAAGAAGCAGCTTTATTTGTTGATTCATTTGTAGACGTTGTGTCAGAAGCTTTATCAAAAGGCGACAACGTAAAAATCGTTGGATTCGGTACTTTTGAAGTTGTAGAAAGAAAACCAAGAAAAGGTGTTAACCCACAAACAAAGGAAACTATTGAAATTCCTGGTGGAAAAGTACCTAAATTCAAAGCTGGTAAAGAATTAAAAGCAAAAGT
Organism: Marinitoga sp. 1138; assembly: GCF_013363265.1. Classification (NCBI taxonomy): domain Bacteria; kingdom Thermotogati; phylum Thermotogota; class Thermotogae; order Petrotogales; family Petrotogaceae; genus Marinitoga; species Marinitoga sp. 1138. The sequence goes on along the minus strand of NZ_LBFA01000011.1, from coordinate 81,306 downwards.
AAAATAATTTAAACGGAGCCCATTCTGGCTCCGTTTAAATTTATGATAATAATCCATATTTATAAAATTAAGATACTGGAGGAATTGTATGAACTTGATTTATATTGGTATTGGAGGATTTTTAGGAGCAATATCGAGGTATCTTGTATCAAAATATGTAAATACAGCATTTCCATTTTCAAATATGCCTTATGGAACATTAATGGTAAATTTAATAGGTGCATTTGTTTTGAGTTTTTTAATGTCGCTGAGTATATACAGACTTGAACTACCTAAAAATTTTATGTTATTTTTCACCACAGGGTTTATAGGCTCTTTTACCACATTCTCAACATTTATGTATGAAACAATAGTTTTAAGTGAAGAAGGGTTTAATGTATATTCATTATTGTATCTATCAATAAGCGTGTTTTTAGGTCTTTTATTTGCATTTCTTGGCTATGCATTGGGGAGGTTGGGAACATGAAATTTTTAAGAATTTATCTTGGTGAAGGTGATCATTGCGATGGAACCCCTGTATATAAACATATAGTAAAATTATGTTATGACCATGGAATTAAAGGAGTTACTGTTTTAAAAGGGATAATGGGTTTTGGAGAAAAACATCATGTACATAGAGTTGATTTTTTTACATTAAGTGAAGATTTGCCAATAGTAGTTGAAATAGTAGATTCCAGCGATAAAATAGAAAAGATAATTGAAGAAGTAAAAAAATGTAATTTTGATGGGTTAGTTGTATATTGGGATGTTGAAAGCATAAGAATAGAAAAAAACAAGTAATAATATAAAATCAAAGCAGGAAGGGGATTTTAAATGTTAGCAGAAAAACTAACTAATAAAATAATATCAAATGTGAATGAAGTAATAAAAGGAAAAGATGAAAAAATAAAATATGTATTAGCAACGTTTTTTAGTGAAGGACATGTTTTATTAGAAGATGTTCCAGGAACAGGAAAAACAATACTTGCAAGAGCAATTGCAAAATCATTTAATCTTGATTTTAAAAGGGTTCAATTTACACCGGACTTACTTCCAAACGATTTAATAGGTTTATATATATTCGATAAAAATAAAAATGAATTTGTCTTAAAAAAAGGTCCTATTTTTACCAATATATTACTTGGTGATGAAATAAACAGAGCAACGCCAAGAACACAATCAGCATTGCTTGAATCACTTGCTGAAAATCAGGTGTCTATAGATGGAATAACCCACAAACTTGAAAAACATTTTTTTGTAATTGCCACGCAAAACCCAATTGAGTTCGAAGGAACATTTCCATTACCAGAAGCACAGGTAGATAGATTTATGATTAGATTATCCTTAGGATATCCTGATCCTCAATATGAAGTTGAAATGTTAAATTCGCAGGAAAAAGAACATCCTATAAATCATATAGAAAGTGTATCTTCTGCTGAAGAATTATCAGAAGTGAAAAAAGAAGTAAATAATGTACTTGTTTCCGATGAAATAAAAGAATATATTATTGAAATAGTTAATAGAACAAGAAATCACAAAGATATAAAGGTAGGTGCCAGTCCAAGAGGTTCTATTGCTTTAATGAAATTATCAAAAAGCGTTGCTGCAATAGAAGGAAGGGATTTTGTTATTCCAGATGATGTAAAAAACATAGCAAAATATGTTTTGGCACATAGAATAATTCTCAAAGCAGAAGCAAAAATAAAAAAAGTATCACCATATGACTTAATAAGCGATATATTAGAAGAAGTAAGAGTTATAAGGTGATATAAGTGAGATATAAAATAAAAGGTCTCGTCTGGTACTCTGTTATAGGGGTAACAATAAATATATTTTATTTTAGCAATTATACATTGCTATTGTTGGCATTATTGGGATATATCTGGTATGATTTTTTTAGAAAAAAAGCAATTATTGAGAATATAGAAATAGAATATAAATTAGAATATGAAAAGGCATTTATTGATGAAATCTTTGAATACAGAATATATTTAAAAAACAATTCTAATGATGGTATTTTATTACTTGTCTCACCATCGAACTTACTTCAGAGAATTCGACCATTAAATCAAAAGGTTTATCTTGAACCAGGTGAAAGAAAAAAACTGATTTTTAATATATCCTTTGGGACAAGAGGAATTAAAGATATAGGAAGAATTAGCATTAAATACAATACTTCATTGGGTTTTGAATTCTGGAAAACAAAAATCGTTGAAAAAAAGGTTGAAGTTTTGCCGGAATTTATATATTCTGAGTTTAACAAAGAAAGTTTGAAAAAGTTATTGCCAGCTCAAAAATCTAATATAAGAGTATTGGAAGACGTTACTTATGTTGAAAATATTGATGAATACAATAATGAACCATTAAATAGAATAAATTGGAAAATTTCGGCAAAATATGACAGGTTAATGGTAAAAAAATATGCACATACATCAACAGGACAGGTATATATGTTTGTTGATTTAAATTTGCCAGATGGTATTCCGAAAGAAAATATCTTCTGGAAAAATGAAAGGAAAGTATATGAAGAGTATGCATTAAAGGCGACCGCAAGTATTGTAAAATATCAAAAAGAAAAATATCAGGACCTTAACCTTGTTATATTGGGAAAAGAAATAAAAAAAATATCTTCAAACGATTGGGTTGAATATTTTGATACAATAGCTTCAGCATATGGGGATAATAATAGTGATATAAACCTTGAAAAAGTACTTGAATCAGAAATTCCGTATCTCACATTTGAAGATACAGTAATAATAATATCAATACATTTAACCGATGAAATAATTCCATATTTAATAAAAATGCGTTCAAAAGTTTCAAAAGTCATTGTGCTGGTTATGCCATATGGTTTTAGAGTTGAAACCGAAGGGAAACTGGATGTAAATAATCAGGAGATTTTCAGGGTTGAAGCTATTGAATTGGAGAAAAAAGCAATATTACTTGAAGAAAATCATATAATTGTTAGGTTAGTTTCGCCAGATGATTCATTAACAGAAGTCTTTTCAAGTATTTGAGGTGATGGGGTTGGATAAAAAAGTTCGCAATTTATTTGAGCAATTAGTTATAATTTCTCTTTTGCCGCTTAATGCAATAGACTTTATAGCCCTTTTTATAGTTACTCAAATTTATACATTATTATTTAAAAAGTTTAAAAAGATGAATATGCCGTATTACATAGCCTTTCTCGCATTATTTCTGGTATTTGGAACTGCATTTTCCATTGAAATGGCTTTAGATAGGAGCCCTTTTTTTGCATATAATGTTACATTGATAATTATAGTGAATTATTTTCTTCCAGAAGAAAGAAAGGATTTATTTAGATATATTTATGTATACATAATAGCAGCAGTAATTCTAAGAAATACAATTAATCATATTCTTGTGGGAGCTGTATTGTTGTATTTCTTATATGAACTATTAAAAGAAGAAAAAAACAAGAAATTATATATAACACTTTTTGCTATATTTTTTGTATTTTCATTTGTGTCCTTTCAAACAAGTATAAATCCATTTAAAGATTTTAGTCTCTTTATGGATAAAAAATATTATAAAACATATGAAAATGAGAATAATATAGAAAATAATAAAATAAATGTTGAAGATGAAAATACTGAAAAAAAAGAAAGGGTCAAAAGATTATTTAAAGAATCAGAAACAAATCCAATATACACAAGGGTATATAAACCACAGGAAACCATGACACAAAAGGAAAAATTATTTTTAGGAGTATTAGTGTTAGGGGTAATATCAAGTTTGGTAATTGCATATTATTCTTATAAATATATGACAAAAAAAGATAAAAAACGTTTATACATTTCTCTTGCTTTATTTTTTATTATTACATTTATGGGATTAAATACAATAGCGCATCTTAAACCTTTACAATATAAATTAGAAACACCAGAATTCTTTACATCAAATATTGAAAAACAAATTTCAAAAGAACCAACTGCAATAAATCGTGAAGATAATGCGATAGCAGCAAATTCAACACAAACTACATATAATGGAAAAGCAGAAATTTTAATACTAAAAATTGCATACCTAATAATAAAATTCTCAAGATATGTTTATTTAATAAATATATTAATACTGGCGTATTTTATTTATAAAATACTTAAAAAAGATAAAGATAGCAAGAAAGAAGATCTTAAATTTAAAGAATTAAAAAATGAGAAATTTAAGGAAGATAAATTTGATGAGAAAGATATACCCTATTTAATTGATAAAGGATATATATACATAAGAAAAAGATTCTTCGAAAAATTTCAGCATCTTACTCCATATGAATTGCTAAGAAAAGTAGATTCACCAGAAGAGTTCAAAAAATTAACAGATTTATTTATATTAAAAGAATATGGTAACAAAGATTATAATCTGTCTAAAAAAGAAATTATAAATCTTATAAATAGCTCTATAGAACACTTTAAAACCCAGGAGATTTAATCCTGGGTTTTAATTTATCATAATGCAATATAATATTACAATAACATAATAGTTCGGAAACCGAATTGCATAGATTTAGGAATAGAATAAAATTGAAAATATATTTAATACATTCTTTTTAAAGGAGAGGGAGAGTATGAAAATTATAAAAGGATATCTTGACAGAAGATTAAACAACATGTTTGAAAGAATTTCTGAAAACAACGTTGATAACTTAGTAGAAAACTTTAAAGAAGAAGCATTAGAGGTTTATACAAGAAACAATTATATTCTTTAAAAAAGAAGCCCGGAATTTCCGGGCTTCTTTTTTAAATTTAGATAGAGTGCTTTCCAGGAATTTTTGCAAAAAGTCTGGTTTTTTCAACATGATCAAGCGCTAAAATCCATCTTGTAAATCTTTCTATTCCAATTCCACATCCGGCAGAATGTTTTAACAAACCAGCTTTTGCAACTTCCAGATAATCCTGGAAAGCCTCTGGTGGAGTTCCCTTTAACTCCATTCTTTTTAGAATCTGTTTGTATTCATGCTCCCTCTCCCCACCGGATATAGCTTCTTCATAACCTTCAGGGTAAATCAAATCAAAATCCAATAAAACATCAGGTCTTTCAGGATCCTGTTTATCATAGAATTCTCTTTCTAAAAGTGGAATATCGATCATCCAGAATGGTTCAGTTGCTTCAAGAGAAGCTCTTTTCTCATAGTCCTCGCCATATTTTTCCTTTAATTCCTTTACGGTATAACGTTTAAAAGGTTTTTCAGGAACTTTCAAAGAAGGATGATACTTTTCAATAATTTCAGGATATTTTTCTTTTATTGTTTTTATTGTATGGATAATGGCATCTTCCATTACATCAAATACAACTTCTCTTGGTGTTTCTAACATTTCCATATCTATTTGTACAAAATCAAATAGATGCCTTCCCGAATCCATTTTGTCCTCTGTTTCCAATCTAACGTTTGGTGAAACAATATAAATCTTTTTGTGAACAAGAACAGCAACCTGCTTGTGTAAAATCATAGATTTTGTAACTGAATACTTTTGTCCATAATATTCAAATTCAGCTTCAAAATGTGGATGGTTTAGCGGATCGGTAATAGGTGAAACAGTTACAGGCAATAATTCCACAAATCCTTTTTCATCCAATACATGTCTAATTCCTTTTAAAATTTCGCTTTGAATAAGTGTAGCGTCTTTAAATACAGGATTTTCCATATATTCCTTTACCAATGATACCGTGTCAACCTTTCTTTCCATACTTTCTTTCATCATAATACCCTCTCCCTTCAAATGTAATTTTATAAAAATCTCTCCCTCTCATTAAATTTAAATAGATAATAAAAAACCGGCGCTGGTAAAATCCAGCGCCGGTGAATTGATAGCAAACGACAGCTTACCTCGCGTTCCACCAACGCTGGTTGATATTATTATTATTGAAATTATTAACTTTTATTATTATTGTTCTTATCGTCATACCTAACACCACCTGAAAAAAAAATATATATTAAATTTTTTCTTATTATACTACATTTTTTTTACAATGTCAACTACCTGGTTAATAAATGTATTCGGATTGTTCTTTTAAATAACGAGCAATTATATCTACTTCATAATTAACAAAATCATTCGTGTTTAAAAATTTCAAATTTGTATTTTGATATGTATGTTCTATTATTTGTATTTCAAAGGTATCTAATTCTTTTTTTGCAATTGTCAAACTTATTCCATTTATTGTAATAGCCCCTTTTGTTGCAATAGCCCATTTTTCTTGAGGAATTTTAAATTTCATCCAAAATGTATTTGAAGATTTTCTTAAACCTAAAAATTTTGTTATTCCATCAACGTGACCGGTAACAATATGTCCCCCAACAAAATCAGATAATCTTAAAGCTCTTTCAAGATTGACAATTTTATTATTATAATATCTTAGATTTGTTTTTCTATATGTTTCTTCCCCAATTGAAAAATAAAGCCTGTTATCATCTGTTTTTTCAACAGTTAAACATACACCGTTAATTGAAATGCTTTCCCCTAATTGAATATCTTTGAAAGGATTATTTATAATAAGTTTATTATTTATAATTTTCATTTTTGCTAAATGCTGTATTATTCCTGTAAACATGGTATCAGCTCCCAATAAAGGTTATTCTCAAAAATTTTATTTTCTACAGGTTTAAACCTGATGGAATTTTCTATTTTATCAATTTTTAAATTATTAAAAGGAGATATACCATTTCCAATAATTTTAGGTGCATAAAAAACATGAATTTTATCAACAAGATTATATTTTAGAAATAAAGATAAAATTGTTGCACCGCCTTCAACTAAAATACTATCAATTTTTCTTTCAAATAATATTTTTAAAATTTGATGTATGTTTGTTTCATTTACTATTTCTGTATTTTTGTATTTTATTTCTTTTTTTGAATTTGAGAATATTATATTTTGCCCTTTTTCCATAAAAATATTTAATTTTTTACCATAAAATTTTCCCTCTTTATCCAGAATAATTCTTATGGGATTTCTTCCTTTTTTTATTCTACAGGTTAATTTTGGATTATCCTTTATTAAAGTATTAGCTCCAATTAAAATTGATGAATAGTAAATTCTTAATTTATGTACAAAATTTCTTGACATATTATTTGATATCCATTTTGAATCAAATTTTTCTGAAGCAATGAAACCATCCATTGTCATAGCAAATTTTAAAGCAATAAAAGGTCTTTTTTTAGTTATATATGTAATAAAAATTTCATTTAATTTTTTGATTTCACTTTCTAAAATGCCATATTTAACTTTTATGCCGTGTTCTTTTAATATTTTTATTCCATTTCCATTTACCATTGGATTTGGATCAAGCATACCTATATAAACCTCTTTAAATCCTTCCTTTACCAGTCTGTTTGCACAGGGAGGAGTTTTTCCAAAATGAGAACATGGTTCAAGAGTTACATACATTGTGGCTCCTTTTAAATCGATATTTCTTTTTTTAGCATTTTCAATAGCTACAACTTCTGCATGTCTTCCGCCATAATATTCATGATAACCTTTTGATATAATTTTTCCGTTTTTTACTATAATAGCTCCCACCAAGGGATTTGGATTCACCTTTCCTATTCCTTTTTTTGCTTCATTTATAGCCAGTTGCATAAAATATTCATGATTCATATTTTTACACCTTCAATTTCTTGTTGAGATTTGCCATTTCCAAAGCAGCCATTGCGGCTTCAAAACCTTTATTTCCAGCTTTTGCACCTGATCTATCCATACTCTGTTCCAGAGTTTCTGAAGTTATTATTCCAAAGGTAATTGGTATATCTGATATTAAATTTAAATGAGCAATTCCTTTTGAAACTTCATTGGCAACAACTTCGAAATGATATGTTTCTCCTCTAATTACAACCCCTAAAGCTATAATAGCATCATAATTTTTGTTTGTTAGTTTTTTTGCAATAAATGGAATTTCAAAAGAACCCGGGGCTTTGAAAATATCTATATTGCTTTCTTTTACATTATGCCTTTTTAATGCGTCCAGAGCCCCCTCTAATAATCTTTCAGAAAAAAATGAGTTAAACCTTGAAATTACAATAGCAATTTTTAAATCTTTTCCATCAAAAATACCTTCAAAAATTTTCATAGTTATATTACCTCCTCAATTGAAAGATTATGATTCATTTTTATTTTCTTGATTTTTAAATAGAATTTATTTTCTGGCGTTACTTCGCCTAAATGTTGTATTGTATTTATCACATTGATACCATATTTTTTTAATTGATTGACTTTATCAGGATTATTTGTCATTAAAATAATGTTTTTAATGTTTAATGATTTTAAAATTTGTGCTGCTATTGCATAATCTCTATTATCTGCTGGCATACCAATTTTTTCATTTGCTTCTACTGTATCCATACCCTTATCCTGTAATTCATAAGCTTTTATTTTATTTGTGATTCCTATATTTCTACCTTCCTGTCTTAAATAAATTATTAAACCAGAGCCGTTTTCCTGTATTTTTTTCATTGCAAGATGCAATTGACTTCCACAATCGCATTTTCTTGAAGTTAACACATCACCAGTAACGCATTCGGAATGTATTCTGACTAATAAAGGTGTGTTTTTTAAATTACCTGTATATATTGCAAAATGTTCTTTTTCATCAAAATTATTTTTAAAACCTATAATTTTAAAAGAGCCAAATTGTGTAGGAAGATTTGCTTCAGAAATTGGAGTTACATATAAATTGCTTTTAAATACTTCAACGGCTATATCTTCTACAGAAATTATGGGGATTTTAAACTTTTGAGATAATGATTTTATATAATTAAAATTATGGGAATTTCCATTTTCATCTAAAATTTCAATTAATATAGAAAAAGGTTTAAAACCCAATAATTTCATTAATTCAATAGAACTTTCTGTATGTCCTTTTCTCTTATTTAATCCGATACTTCCTAATAACTGAATATGACCTGGATATTTATAATCGTTTATTGTGGTATTTTCAGAGATAGATTTTATAGTTTTTGCACGTTCTTTTGAAGAAATACCGGTTATTGTTTTTTTATGATCAATACTAATAAAATAATTGGTATTAAGTATATCAGCATTATTAGAAGGAAGTTTAAAAAAACCTCTTTGTAAAAGCTCTTTTTCTTCAGCTGCTAAACATAATAATCCTCTACCATTGGATATTAAAAAATTAATAATATCCTTGTTTGCCATTTCTGCTGGAAATACAAAATCAGCTTCATTTTCCTTTTTTTTATCCCAGAGGATTATAGGTTTGTTTGAAAAAAATGTTTTTGTAAGAATTTCCTTATCCATGTAAAAACCTCCTTATAATAAAATAAAAGCCCTGGATATCTCCAGGGCCTGATTTTATATATATTACATATATAAACATAAACGCAAATTTATGCATTTATGTCTATATAAATATATTGTTCTCTCCTCCCATCCAGACTTTCACTGTCGGCTCCGGAATTTCACCGGATCAGTCCGAAGACTCGCGGGCTTTAACCGCCGGTCGGGAATTTCACCCTGCCCCGGAGAGTATTAACTTTTCTTAATTATATCACATTTTTATAAAAAAATAACAAAAAAATAAAAACGTATTCCCAACAAATGAATCATTGATAATAAAAGCAATATATTTTGCAGCAATGAGAATAACAGAAAAATGAACTACTAATAGCTTATAACCAACTATAATTATTTTAAGCTCAGTGATGAGGAAACGAGACTTTTTGATGTGTTTTTAAGAAATTGCGTTCAATCGATATTAATTAATATATTTTCTTTAGGGGACTAAAACTATTTTTCCACCAATTGGACTACAAAATTTACAAAACTTACAGAAGTTTGGTTCTTCAATATTATAACTACCGATTTCTAATATTTTAATTTTTTTATTCTTATTTTTCATCAATTTCACCTCCTTATCAAAATATTTTTTCTAAAATATATATATCTTTTAATTTTTTATTTATATAAAATATTAGCCATAATGAAATAATAATTATTATTCCATAAGAATACTTTGAGGAGAAAATTATATAGCTTTCATTTAATCCCACTCTTAATATATTCAATATATGAGTAATTGGATTCAAAAATAGTAAACTTTTTACTATTATATTTTGAGTTTTTATTTGGTAATAAATAGGGGAAATTATTATTAAAATATAACTCACAAGAGGCATTATCCCCATTAATGTATAATAATTTCTCACTTTTAATCCAATTGTTATGGAGATTAGAATTAAAAAGATATTTCCTATTAATAACGGTACCAAGGTACTTAAAAATTTTTCTGTATTATTTGATATCATGAAAATATAAGATATTCCAAAAATTGGTAGCGTTAACAAAAAATATGTTATCCCCATCGATATTACTATTACAGTCTTTGAAACAGAAAAAATTGTATATAATTCAATAACTTCAGTTTGCATTAAGTTTGAAACTCTCAAAGAAAGTATTCCAAAATATGTTCCTATCATCATTGAAACCATAAATCCGCTAATTAAATAATCTATATTTGAATTCTTATTTAATAAAACAATTATTAAATAAGAAAAAGGTATTAATATCATACTTACAAATATTTGAAATTTAAACATTCTCATTCCTTTAAATTCTAATTCTATTCCTGTTTTTATTTGATTAAATATTTTTAACAAGTTCATACACTCCTTTTTCAAAGGATGGGTATTCAATTTTTAAATATTTTATATAATTATCTTTTTTTATTTTTTCAAGAAAACTCAAAGCTTCTGATAACTCAGAAAAGAATAAAGAATAATTATGTTCATTTGAATTATATACAATATTTTCTCTTCTAATAAGATTTTCTATTTTTTCTATATTTTTAACTGATATATTTAATTCAACAGGTGTTTTTACTTTTGTATTTATTTCTTCAATCTTACCTTTATATATAATTTCACCATTTGTGATTATAATTACTTTATCAGCCAAATTTTTTATTTCATTCATATCATGACTTGCTAGTAATATTCCTTTTCCCTTTCTGTATTTTTTTATTAAATCCCATATTTTTTCTTTGTTTATTATATCAACCATTGAAGTGGGTTCATCCAATATTACCACATCAGGTTCCTGTGAAAAAGCTAATGCAATCATAATTAGTTTTTTTTGACCACCTGAAAGTGTATAATTGTATTCTTTTTTTATTTTATCTAATCCTGTTTCATAAAGTATTTTTTCTACTTTATAACTTACTTCATGCGAATTTAACCCTTCTAATTTTAAAGGTATTTTTATACTTTCTTCAACTGTAAGTGATGGAAAGAAAATCGGTAATTGCGGTACATATGCAATTTTTTTCACTCTATCATTTATAATAATGTTTCCTGAAGTTGGTTTCAATAATTTTAAAATCTGTCTTATTAATGTTGTTTTTCCTGCTCCATTTGGACCAATTAATCCAATAATTTCATTTGTTTTTAAACTAAAATTTATATTATTATTTGCTCTTACTCCATTTGGATATGTTTTGCTTATTTTTTCTACTTTTAATAATTCTTCCATTTGTTATACCTCCAGAGGATAATTGCTTATAACATAAGCTTTTATCAGCGTTTGAATATTTTTATCTAGATAGGCTTTTTTACAAACACCTTTTTTATTATTTCCACCCATCCATCTACATCCTCCATAACAAATTGGTGCATAATTGCAATTTTCTATGCATTCAGGTTCATAACTTATATTTTCATACCACTTAGAATTATTAATTTTTAAATTACTATTTTCATCTATATATCCTTCTTTAACTTCGTAAAAAGTTCCAGGACATGAATATATATTTAAATTTTCATCAACAGCGAAAGATAAATCAAGAGACACAGAACATGGGCCTCCAACAAATTCTTTATCTATTTTAAAGCCGAATTTTGCCGCTTGAAGATATAAATTCGCAATTTTGCTTTCTAATTCTAAATTTATTTTTCTTTCATGTCCATACCTTCTTATTTCTTTTTGGGATGAAAATATAGGTGAAAATGATAAACTTGATATTTTTTTATTGATTTTTTCTTTTTTTAAATATTTTAAAAATTCTTTTGCATTATTTATATTATTTTCATTTATATTCATTCTAAGAGTTATTTCACCTTCAAAGTATTTAGTTAATAATACAAAATTATTAAAAACAATATCAAAACTTCCCGTATCATTTAATAATCTCAACTTATCATGAGATTTTTTGTTGCCATCAATAGTTACTTGAATTCCGTCAATCCTTTTATTTAAGTAAATTATTCTTTCTTTTGTTAATAATGAACCATTTGTTATAAGTTGAATGTAAACTTTTAATTTTTTATTTTTTTCTAAATTTCTTAAATCATCAATAATTAAAGGAATAATCTCATAATTTAAAAGAGGTTCTCCACCAAACAAAACTATTGCCATTGAAGATACGTTATTTTTCTCAATTGTATTTGTTAAATATTTGTATAGAATTTTCCATTTTTCTTTTGTTAAATAAGAAAATTCCTTTTTATTATTTATATCTTGATAACAATATGTACATTCAAAATTACATCTTTCAGTTAATGATATAAAAACAGAAAATAAATCTTTTGTATATTTATTTTTTTGAAGTACATATTTCATACGTTTTTTTTCAATTTGTTTGTCTTTTATTAGAAAATCTAATTTATATAATTCATTTTTTTCATCTACTAAGATATTATTAGATTTTTCATTTGAAATAAAAATTTTTTCATATAAATCTTTTTCTAAAGAAATCAAATTTCTTGTTAATGTATTAAAAATGACTATATTATCATTTATTGGAGTATATATATTATAAAATGATGTGTAATATTTTATTATAATCACCTCCTAATATTTTTATCTTTTTTAAACAATTAAAATCTATATATTTTGGGGATATCTTTTAAACCTGGATCCAGGTAAAAGAAATTATTTAGTTAATACTTTTTTACCCCATATTGGACTACAAAATGAACAAAATCCACAAAAATTAGGTTCTTCAACATTGTATGTTCCTATTTCTAAAATTTTAAATTTTTTAATGGTTTTCATTTTATAACCTCCTTGCTCTTTTATATTTAATAAGTTATAATAGTAATTAAGTTTCTGGCACCAGAATAATCCAGCCGGCTGAAAAGATTTAAAGTTTTGATATAATATCTATGCAGATATAAAAAGAGAAAAATAGATTGTTTATTATTTAAAAAATTCAATTTGAGGATTTAAAGAACGAGTTGAATATTTTTTATCCACCTCATCTCCAGAAAAGATTATTGAATTTAAAATTATCATTATGCCTATTATTAAAATGATTTTTTTCACTATTTCACCTCCGGTGAAAAATTATACCAGTTTCCATTTGACTTTCAAGTGTTTTTTTTAAAATAAAAATCCGCTATTTATCAGTGTTTCAGAAGTTGATTTTCGTTACAGTTTAATTAATTCATGTAACACATGATTTTCTCACAAACTTACCAAATTTTTTTAAAATTTTTTATATTCAGGATTCTGGCGATTTTTTATTTATGTGTTTATGTTACAAACAAATGTTAAGAACAAAGTCCCCGGGTTTTAAAAATTCGATAGTAACAACATAATTAAAACACAGTGTCCTGGAGGTTAAAAATGGATTTTTCTATAAAAGATATTCTGAATATAGTTGAATATGGTTATTTTTCAAGAACGGTTATTAATTACATTTATCCATATATTATTGATGAATCTTTGAAATTCTATCTGCTATTATTAAAATCAATATGGAATGAAGATTTAGACAAAGCTTTATTTTATGCAAATAAAGTTATTTCAACAACAACAACAACAACAACAATGTTAAAAGAATTAGCAAGATTTGAAAAAATAGATATATTATTAAAACAAAATAAATTTGAGGAATCAAAAAAAGAATATATGAAATTAAAAAAAGGTATTAAAAATCTTTCTGAAAATGCAAGAAATATAATTTTTCCAGGATTAAAATATCTTGTTTCAATATATGAAGAAAATTATGATTGTATACGATTATGGAGTAAAAATTACGAAGAAAGTTACGTTGAAAAATCAATAATAAAATATTCAAAAGCGCGAAAAGAAATAAAAAAAGAAAATTATAATAAAGCATATAAATTATTTATAGAAGGATATAATCTTGCAAAGAAATTTCCACATCCAACAATGATATGTTCTGGTTTAAATAATGCAGCATGGTGGATAATGAATGAAGGTAAAGAGAAAGATTTGATTGCAGCTAATTTACTTGAATATTATATTGGCTATTATTTCGAAGATTTAAATTATACCTATAACTGGTTTGATACTATTTTTGAAGTAAAAAAGATTAATAATGATATGCGTATTTCTGAAATATGTAATATAGTAAATGAACTAAAAAAGATTTTTCCTGAAGTAAATCTCGATAAGAAATTTAATAGAAGCTTTTATTCAAAAGAATTTGAAAAAGAAATAAAGAAGAATTTTAAAGAAAATACTATTAAATTTAGAAAACAAAAAGAAGTAAATATTCCAATATTATTCTTTTCAACATATACAGCATTAATAGAAAAACCATTTTTTACAAAGAGTCATATTTTAAAATTGATTTTTGAAGGTAATAAAGATAAAATCATTAAATTCTTCTCTGCTAATTATGAAAAGATGTATTTCTTTAACGTCATGATGAGTGATTTTGATTTGAAGAAAGCCGAAAGAAGATTATTGAATTCTGAAGATGTTGAAGATGCGGAATATAATATTTCACCATTTTATTTAGCAAGAAAAAAACTCATCACTGAGCTTTTTAAGAAAACAAAGAACTTTAAGGAATTTGTTTTTAATTATTTTAAGCTCAGTGATGAGGAAATGAGAATATTTGATGTGTTTTTAAGAAATTGCGTTCGATACGATATTAAATGGCCCGTTACTCCTTATCCAAAAGGTAAGGTTCGTGATTTTGCTCTTAAATATGGTTTAGGTTATAAGCGTGTTGCTCTTGGTTATTACTCTTTTGAAGATGATGAAAGAGTTTTGATTGATGATATTATTGAAAGGTTTTTAAAATAACCCTTCCAGAAATCTGGAAGGGTTATTTTAATTCACTTTCGATGGACTTTCAAAGTTCGTTTTTATAAACCATACATTGATTTTTACTCCATCTATTTCTTCTATTTCATGTTTGAAATCCTCTATTGCTTCTGAATATATCACAAGCCAGCCTTCTTTTAAGCCACTTCTTTTTAAATATTCTACTAATTGTTTTTTTGCCAGTTGAAATTTTCTCGGACCAGGATTCCTTTTTATTTCTATTAAATATTTTTCTTCTTTATATCTTACCAATAAGTCTATTCTTCCTCCTCCTACTTCTACCTCCGTTAATACTTCTCCTCCCAATTCTTCCATATATGTGCTCAAGAATATATCAAGATTATATTGATATACTCCTTCATATAGTTTCTTTCCTTTGAACATTACCGCTCCTCTTTTGTTTATGTATTCTATGTATTTTTTCATTAATTCGTTTATTTTTAATTTTCCTTCTTTTGTAAAGTATTTTGATAGATTTTCATATATGTTTATTATGTAATCTTTTTCTCCGTTTATTTTTGGCTTAAAATGATTATATAATTTTTTGTAGTATAACGGTACTTTTACACAACATTTCCCTTCACAATCATCTATTACTCCATGTAAATACAGAAATTTTATTCTTTCATCACTTATATCAAATTCAACGCTTTCTGGTTCAAATAGTATCTGCATTACTATTTCTTTTTCTTCGTGTGCTTTTGATATTATATTTTCCATATTTTTGTCTATGTATTTTTTTATATAGTCATATAATGTTTTTTCAAAATGCTTTTCTGTTATTATCTTTTTTCCTTTTGCTTTTTTTACCACTAAATCATATGCAAGACCATTGGTTAGTCCAGGTTGCCCTGCTGCGTTATGCCATATTAATTCTTTTACCTTTTCATCAAATAATTGTCCTGTTTCTTTTTCGTGTTGTGAGAGTAAGTCATATACCTGTTCTTTTGTAAAGTATGGTACTTCCATATGTTCTGCTATATTAAATGGACTGGCGTTGTCTTCTAATACTCCGCTTAAATAGCTTACACTGATTAATATTACACTTCTGAGTTTATATATTTCCTTTTTATGATATACACTTCTTATTACATGTAAAAATTCATTTATTATCTCCTCATTTAATCTTTCAAATTCATCTATCATTAAAATTATCTCTCTTCCAAATTTTTTATATAATTCTTTTAGTAATATTCTTATATTATCTATATTTTTGGGGATTTGTAATTCTATTTTTTCATTATATCTATATTCAATATCATCAATTATATCCATCACTAATGTTTCAAGAAAATCTTCTTTATCTTTTTCTCCATAACTTTCAAATGAAATAAATATTGTTAAATACTCATCTTTTATTTTTTCTACAATATCTCTTAATAATGTGGTTTTCCCGCTCTGTCTCGGTGCAGACACTGTAAAATATCTCCAGTTTTCTATATGATTAAGCGCTTCTTCCATTATATCCGGTCTTTCCACATAATAGCATGTTTTCTTATCAACTGGTCCTGACGTACAAAATGTTCTCATCGTTCCACCTCCTATTCTTCAATTATACCATATCAAAATAAAATGAGGCTTTCGCCTCATTTGATTAATTCCAGCAATTTTCTTTACTTATTCAAACATAGAAACTTCTTCAATGTTTTTTAATTTTATTATTTTATCTCCTATCTCATCAAAACTATCTTCGTGAGTTATTATAAAACATATTTTATCTTTTAATTCCTCTTTTATTATCCTTTTTATTGTTTCTTTTGTTTCTTTATCTATATGCACTGTTGCTTCATCGAATATGAATATATCTGCTCCTTTTGCCAGTGCTCGAGCTATTGCAATTAATTGTTTCTGTCCTCCTGATAAATTTTGCCCATTATTTGTTATCATATGATTATCCTTCAATGGAAATTTTTCTATTAATTTTTCCAAATTGCTTTTCTTCAATATTTCTTTGTATTTTTCTTCTTTTATCTCTTTTGATGAATACATTATGTTATTCTTTATTGTATCGTTAAATAGGAATATTTTCTGCGATACTATTCCAAACCTTTCTCTCAATGATTTTATATCTATTTCTTTTTGATTTTTTTCATTTATTATTATTCTTCCTTTATATCCATCATATATCCCCAATAGCAATTTCATCAATGTTGTTTTTCCTGACCCATTTGGTCCTTTTATTATTATTTTTTCCCCTTTTTTTACTTCCAGATTTATACCTTTCAATACTTTTGTTTTTCCATCATATGAAAATTCTATATCTTCCATCTTTATTTTTTTTATCTCTTCTGTCAATTCTTCACCATTTATATTTTTTTCTTCTTCTGTTAATTCCTCCATTATTTCCTTTACTCTTTTTAATGAATTCACTGCCGGCTGTATTGTTAATGTTGTTGTTCCTAGCTGTATTACAGGTGCATATAATTTTCCTATATAGTTTGCAAAGGCTATATATCCTCCTATTGTAAATCCTGAAAAAATTATGTCTTTTCCAGCATATAATAGTACTATTACACCTGCTATTGCACTTATTAATGTTAACAATTCCATTCCTATTGAGTATAATATTCCCTGTTTTATCGCTGTTTTTACAAATTCTTTGTTATAATCTATATTCTTTTTGGTTTCTTTCTCTTCTATATTTAAATTTTTAACTTCTTCTATTCCACTTATACTTTCCTCTAATTTCCCACTCATTTTTGCGCCTTTTTCCATCAATTCCATTGAAATTTTTGATATATTTCCCATAAATTTACTTGTTACTATATAATATAACGGCATTATTGCCAGCGCGATTAATGTCAGTTTTATATTATATTTCATCAATATATATAACACTATTATAAATTCTATTATACTTATCAATATTTTAAATGTTTGTTGTGAAAATAATATCTGTAATTTATCAGTTTCTCCAACTCTTGCCATTATATATCCCGTTTCTTTTCCTTCAAAAAAAGTCATTGGTAATTTTAATACCCTTTTTAATAGATCCTTTTTTATTTCAAATATTATACTCTGACTGCTGATTATAAATATTTTTGAGGTTATATAATTCAATATACTCTTTAATACGTATATCACTATTAATGTCATACAAACCTTTTTTAAATATTCATAATCACCTGTCAGTATCCCATTATCCATCGCTTCTTTGTAGTATTTTGCTGGCATTATTGATACATACGATAATATTATCATCATTATCATCGATATCATCAATCTTCCTCTATGTCCTTTTGTGTATTTATAGAGAAATTTTATGTTTTCCATTTCTTTCCTCCTGATTATCAAATTCATTTCTAAATTTTTTCTTTGTTAAGAATAAGTGGTGTTAAGTATATTATTCCTATTATTAGTAATATTCCCAATAGTATGTAATACCATTCAGACATTATAAGTACTTCTTTTATTTTTTCGCCTTTAAAAGCAAAAAAATAAATTAATAAAAATAGTACTATTCTTATTATAAATGGATTATCCAGAATCATAAGACTAATTCCCATAATGGCACTTATTACTGTCATTCCTACAGGTATTGTAAGAATTAATGTAATTAAATCAGAAACTGTTGGATATATCCCTGCAGCAAATGGATTTATTATCATCCCTATTGCTATAAGTAAAATTTCTATACCTATTGTAAATATAAATAAAGCTATGATTTTACCTGCAAACACCTCTTTTATATCAAGTGGGGAAGATAATAAATATAAAAGATTCTTATTCTTTTTTTCCTCATTAAAAGCTATCCATCCAAATATATATGGAATAAAAAAAGAAACTAATACACATACAGTAAAATATGGATTGTATATATGTTTTTTTCCTGAATGTATTGTTACTGCCCATATTATCATTGCTATAAAAAATAAATTTCTTTCTTTCTTTTTACGAAAAAATGTTTTTAATTCTTTTTCAATTATAGCCCACATTTTCTTCATCCTCCCTGACAATTGAGATATACATGTCTTCAAGTGTTGTTTTTTCGTCTTCTATTCTTTTTACATCAATTCCTTCTTTTCTGAATATTTCCAATATTTTATCAAGCTTTTCTTCTGGTATAATTGTTGTTTTTTCATCAGATAGATTTATGTTGTTTTCTCTTATTATTCTTTCAGGTATTTTTTGACTAACTATAATTTTTACTTTATCTTCTATTTTTAATGCTTTTTTCATTTCTTTTAATGTTCCATCAACTATTACTTTCCCTTTCCTGAGAAATATTATTCTCGTACAGATCCTTTCTATATCAAATAAATCATGTGATGTTATTATCAATGATTTATCAGTTCCTTTAAAACCTTTCAAAAAATCCACTATATCTCTCCTGGCTTCAGGATCAAGGTTTGATGTGGGTTCATCCATTATTACTAATTCAGGATCATGCGATAATGAATTTAATATTGCAACCTTTTGCCTCATTCCTGCCGAAAGATTTTTTATCAATGTTTTTTTCTTTTCTGTTAATTTCCATCTATCAATTAAATTCCAAATTTCATTATTGTTCTTCTTATATACTTTTTGCCAGAATTTTATGTTCTCTTCTATTGTTAAATCATCATATAATCCCGGTGTATCAAGCACCATACCTATTTTATTCCTTTCTAATTTTTTTATGTTTTTTATGTTTTTTCCAAAGATTTCTATTTCGCCTTCTGTCGGTTTTAATAATCCAAGTATTAATTTTATTAATGTGGTTTTCCCGGCGCCATTGGGACCTATTATACCTATTATTTCTCCTCTTTTTACTGAAAAATGTATGTCTTTTAATGCCTCTGTCCCGCTATAATATCTCTTCTTTACTCCTTTGAATTTTATTATTTCCATATATATCCTCTCCTCTTATTTTAGTATTATCCAGAATAATGTTAATATAATTATAATAACTATAAAATGTTTCAACTGACTTTTTAAATAATATTTCAGTGTCCCTTCTTCATATTCCATTTTTATTCTGAAAATATAATATATTATCACAGCAGTAATAATGATAAGAAATACACTTAACTCCATTTAATCACCTTCTTTACATAATATTTTTCCATTTAATTTTTTAGTTATTTTTGTTTCTATTGCTCTACATTCAAAACAACCAAATCTATATATACATTCTTTACATTTATCTATTTTTCCAAGATGTAATTCCCAATATTTATCTATTTTGTTTTCTAAAAATATTTCTTTAAGAATATTTTCATTTTCTGTAATATCTCCAATTATTTCATTTTCCATTGATGGGCAGGGCAATATTTTTCCTTCTGCATTCAAGGTTATGGTTCCATTCAAACACGGATGATAATAATAATTATTCCAGAAAATTTCGGGAGTTATTCTCATAAATGAATGATTCATAAAACTCTTATTATTTTCATCTAAAAGTTCTGAAATATATATTTTTGTTTTATACTTATTTATTATAATTTCCAGCGTATCTTTAATTTCAAATTCGGGTATTTCATCACTATCCTGTACAAAAGTTAATTCAAAATTTTTCGTATATTTTTTTATATAATTTAACGTTTCCATAAATGAAGAAATATTTTTTTCGTTTTCTTTATCAAAGATATCACTTGTAGAAAATATGATATAGAAATTTATTTTTTTGTATATTTCTTTTTCTAATTCTAATATTTTATTATCTCTAATATGCATCCAATGAAGTAAAATCCAGATTTCTGGTCTTTTTTCATTATTTAAACATATATCTAATAAGTCTTCTGTATTTATATAAGGAAGAGGATTCCCTCCATAAAATATTATGTTATGAACATTTAAATTTAACAATTTATTTAGAAATGTTTTATATATTTTTGAATCAATAGAATTTATATTTGAACTTTTGGTACATACAAAACACGGATAACTTTTCAAGGAAAAACAAAATTTGCAATTTAAATCACAATCTGATGGTATTTGGATATAGCATTTTTGAATTATAGGTGGTAATTTCTGCATACCTTGTGGAGGTAAAATCGTACCTTTACGATTTTTCTCTTCATATATAAAATTATCATAAAATTCTCCCATTGTTTCTTCTTTGATTTTTTCTATGACTTCATATGTATAGGATGATTTTACATTTTCAACTTTAGTGCCATTTTCTAGCTGTACTAAAACGTCAGTCCAAGTTTTCTCTAATTCTATCATATTTCCATCTTTTAAGTCGTAAATTAAACCTTTATTTTCTTTTCCGACAACTAAAATATAATCTTTGTTTAATTTAAAATATTTATTCTTCATATATACACCCCACATTGTTTATATTTTGAAAACTTTATTAAATCAAATATATTAACTCCTTCCTCCAGTAAATTCCAAATCTCTTCGAAAGATTTTTTTATTCCTTCTTTGACATTTTCACAAATATCCGGTGGATCTTTTTTAAATTCTCCATTTCCAGCTAATAGTGCAAAACAAAGAGGACATAATCTTGACACAGGACATATTAAACATTCTGATTTTAACTTTTTATTGTATTTTTTCACGATTTCTTCTATTTTTGAATAATCCAACCAGTTTTCAACATTGCCAATAGGGAAATCATAATTAATTTTTTCACAGCAATGTAAATCTCCAGAAGGTGAAATTGCTATTTTTTCTCCTGGAACACATGTTCCTGTAAACGGAAGAAAAGAAGGTCTAATTTCATATAAATTTACATTTATATTTCTATTGAGTATCGCAAAATACGATAACCCAAATAATAAAGATAAAAATTTATCATTTTCATTTTTTTTAATTTTATGGAAGTATAAATTTTTGAGTTTTCTCATTTGAGAAAAGAATTTTTCTTTTTTTTCTTTTGAGTATTGGTTATACCAATTAGTATAAGAACTTCCTATCATATTAAGTCTGATAAGTCTTTCTGATAAATTACTATTGTCAAAAAAATCCTTCATTTTAAATAAATCTGTTCCATAATCATAACAGGCAATTATAGAACAATATTTTTTATAATAGAAAGGATACTTTTCTTTTATTTTTAATAAATTATTATACACAATTTCAAATGTTCCATTTTGATTTGAAAATACTCGTAATCTATCATGTTCTTCTTTAAAACCATTAAGACTAAAAGCAAGAGAAACTTCATTTTCAGCAAGAAACTTTATTATTTCATCGTTTAATATAGTTCCATTTGTTGTGATAGTAAAATGACATTTGTATTTTTTATTTTTTATATACATTATTGTTTTTTTTATCAAATCAAAATTAATTAAAGGTTCTCCACCATAAAAACCAATAGCTGGAATAAAATATGGGTTTATTTTTTGTGTATTCGAAATATCAGAAAAATATTTATCAATAGCTTTTTTAGCAATATTATAATCCATATATACATTATTATGTGTCCTCATGTTAGAATATTCTCCAGAATATGCACAATATTTACATCTAAGATTACAATCTTCAGTAACAATAAAAAATAATTCTTTACTTCCTTTGTTTTTGATATAATTTTTAATGTTTTTAACATTAATTTTTTTATTATCATAAAAATACTTTTTTCGATAATTACTTTGTAATTTTTTAATATCATTTTTTGACTTTACAAATATAACATTTCCTGTAATATCATCATAAAAATATTCATTTCCTTTTTTTGTTTTAAAAAAAAATCCTTTCATTATTTCACCTCTCGTGTATATTGTTTTCATATTATATGAATAATCAAATTGTTTTTTAAAAAGCCCCCAGGCAATATAAAATATTATTAAAATTTAGTATCTTAATCCATAGCAGCAATATTCCCAGAAATTCCCGCAGCTGCATCCATTACAGGAATTATTGGGGAATCAGTTTGGCATCCTATGCTGCAAATTACTCCACATCCTATAATACATAATAACCCTTCATCTTTGTTATTATCATTAATTATTTTCATAGAAATCAACTCCTCTTTTATAATGATGTTTGTTCTGCTTTAGCATATGTTGCTACACCCATCGCATCTAAAAGCGGTGTAAGAGTATCCAAAGTGCAAATAACAATACATGTACCAGAACAAACAACGAAACATTTTAAACTTTCATTTTTTTCATCATTAACTATTTTCATTATATCTCCTCCAATAAATTATTATTTAGCCCGGGGGATAAATAAAAAGATATACATAATTTATTAGATATGTAATATCAATTCATTCGATTTACTATTAACCTCAAACCTTTTCACTTAAAAATCTCAATTTGGATACGAAGATTGGTTAAATCTATTTTATATTCATCATATTTCCAGCAAAAACAATGTTAGCTGACATTAGTAGTAAAATAACAAATAAGGTTATTATTTTTTTGTTTCCTTACATGATTTTTTCTTATTTTTCTTTCCATTTTTTCTATTTTCTTCTTCTTTTTTCGGTTTTACTTCCTGTAATATTTTTATTTAATCTTTACTTTATTTTCTCTCTATTTTTGAAGAGATTAATAAAAATTATAGTGTCAATTATATAAATGTTTTGTTTACAGGATTTTCACAACATCTTATAAGTATTTTTCAATGTTTATTGATTTTATAATTTTTATAAAATCTGGCACGAGAAAAATTCAGCCGGCTGAGAAATGAAAATTTTTTGATTATAGAATTTGCTCAGTTATATTTAAATAATATTTCTAACCATGCACAAGTGTAATTCAAAATTATTTTTGAAATTTATTTAGGCATTATGTGATTTATTTAATAATACTAAAGATAATATTGTGAATTTTATAGCTTAATAATTCAAGATAAAACCCAATAAATGGATAATTTTTATATTATATTATTGTATAATTAAAAGATATTATTTTCACTTATTTAATTCACAATAATTTTAGCAGAAAAAAAAAAAAAAGATGTCAATATATAATGTAAAATTCCAGTAAAATTTCAATTAATTTTTATTTTGACAAATTCGATAAATTTACATAATTATTATATCATCTGATATATTTTTATTGTTATTTTTTTTGTTTAATTCAAAGGACAATAATCATTAATTTATTTTATGATTTTTATAAAAAATGCCCTGATTATTAGAAAATAAATTTTCTTCCGGGGTTCATTTCAAATTTCATTCTTTCATCTTATTTTTTTATTTTATCCTTTCCAACACGACTTGCAAGTGTTTTTTCAAAAATAAAAATTCGCTATTTATCAATATTTTAGAAGGTTTATTTTATGCAAATAAAGTTATTTCGACAACAACAATGTTAAGAGAATTAGCAAGGGAGGATAAGATTATTAAATTCTTCTCTGCTAATTATGAGAAGATGTATTTTTTTTAATGTTATGATAAGTGATTTTGATTTGAAGAAAGCTGAAAGAAGATTATTGAATTCTGAAGATGTTGAAGATGCGGAATATAATATTTCACCATTTTATTTAGCAAGAAAAAAACTCATCACTGAGCTTTTTAAGAAACCAAAGAACTTTAAGGAATTTGTTTTTAATTATTTTAAGCTCAGTGATGAGGAAACGAGACTTTTTGATGTGTTTTTAAGAAATTGCGTTCGATACGATATTAAATGGCCCATTACTCCTTATCCAAAAGGTAAGGTTCGTGATTTTGCTCTTAAATATGGTTTAGGTTATAAGCGTGTTGCTCTTGGTTATTACTCTTTTGAAGATGATGAAAGAGTTTTGATTGATGATATTATTGAGGGATTTTTAAAATAGTTCTTCCAGAATTTCTGGAAGAACTATTTTAATTTATTTTCTATAAATTATATATTAAATTTACATAATTTCTGTTTTTAAATAGAATAATATAATTATAAATTATGATATAATGAAGATGCATAAAATTATGAGAGGAGACTGATAATGCAAGAGTTTGAAGGGCTTGAAAGTTTATTTCAAAATAATATTAGAGATTTAAAAGAAGTACCTGTTGATACATTTGCATATATTGGAGATGCTGTTTTAAATCTATATTTTATTAATTATATAATAGATAATGGAAGAAAAAAAGCAGGGCGTTTGCATAATGAAACCAAAAATTATATAAGCGCTTCTGCTCAATCAAAAATTGTAGATCAATTAAAAGACGTTTTTACTGAAGAAGAATTTGATATATATAAAAGAGGATTAAATTCAAAGGGTGCAAAAAAGAGAGGAAATGATCCTGAATACAGAAAAGCAACGGCTTTTGAAACGGTAATAGGCTATCTGTTCTTGAAAAAGGATTATATTAGATTAAACGATATACTTGAAAAATCAAAAAAATTATTAAAGGAGAGAGAATAAAATGTATGTTTATGGAAGAAATGTATTGAAGGAAATAATAAAAGCAAAGTATCCCGTTAAGAATATATTTTTTACTGATAGCAAAAAAGTGGATAAAACACTAAACGATTTAATTAATCTTGCAGAAAAAAACAAGTATCCTTATTCTTTTGCGCCTGATAAGGTATTGCAGAAAATGTCAGGAATATCAAAACATCAGGGCGTTGTTATAGATATTGGAAAAGAATTTAGATATGCGGATGAGGAGATACTTGAAACATTAAGAGAAGATGCCACAATAGTTATACTTGATCAATTACAGGATCCACACAATTTTGGAGCAATAATTAGATCTTCAATAGCGGCAGATGCTGATTTAATAGTAATTCCAAAGGATAATTCCGTTGAAGTTACTCCGACAGTTATAAAAGTATCTGTGGGATTGGCTTTTAGGATTCCAATATTGAAAGTAACCAATTTATCAAGGTTTATTGAGGAAATAAAAAAGCAGGGATATTGGGTTTATGGTGCAGATATGAGTAATAATGTATATTATAAAACCGATTTAACAGGAAAGGTTGCTCTTGTTATGGGAAATGAAGGAAGTGGAATAAGGGAAAAGGTAAAATCAAAATGTGATGCATTAATTTCAATTCCAATGGCAAATGATGTAGATTCCCTAAATGTTTCAGTAAGTGCTGGAATATTATTGTTTGAAATATATAAACAAAAGAGGGGCGAGTAATATGGCAATAATTAAATTGCCACAATCGGTAATAATGAAAATAGCTGCTGGAGAAGTAGTAACAGGTACCTTTGCAGTTGTAAAGGAATTATTTGAAAATTCAATTGATGCACATGCAGATGAAATTACTGTTGAAATACAGGATGGAGGAAAAACATATATAAAAATTTCAGATAATGGAATAGGAATGTCGGAAGATGAGATATTATTGGCAGTTCAACCACATACCACAAGCAAAATAAAGGATGTTGAAGATTTATATTCAATACATACATATGGGTTTAGAGGAGAAGCTCTGGCAGCAATATCAAGGGTTTCCAGAATGAAAATAACTTCAAGAAGAAAAAGTGATGAAATAGCTACAGCAGTAGAATTTGTTGGTTCTGAGCCTATTAATGTAAAAAAAGTAATGGCACCGTATGGTACAACAATAGAAGTAAAAGATCTCTTTTTTAATCTTCCAGCACGAAGAAAATTTTTAAAATCTTCTGCTGTTGAAGGAAGAATGGTAACTGAAATAATAGAAAAATTTATATTTGCCACAAATGTAGGAATTAAGTTTATAAAAGACAAAAAGAACATTTATAATATACAGAAAGATACACCGCTTATACAAAAAATAAATACTGTTTTTCCGGAAACAAAAGAGGAAGATTTTTTTGAATTAAATTTTGAAGAAAACTGGTATAAAATAAAAGGATATATATCACATCCAAGGGTTACAAGGAACAACAGAAGCGCACAAATATTCTTTGTCAATAATAGATATATACGTTCAGGAGAGTTGTTCGCAGTTTTTGAAGCAGGATATGGCGAAATGCTCGAATCAAGAAGACATCCATATGGAATTGTGTTTTTTGAGATTGATCCATCTGAAGTTGATGTCAATGTTCATCCTCAAAAATTAGAAGTAAAGATTTCAGAATCAAAGATATTATATAATGCATTTAAGCGGCTTGTAAGGCAAACACTTCTTAATGAAACAAAATTTAAAATGCAGATTTCTATTGAAAAGCATGAAGAAAATAACCTAAATTCAGATATTGAAAATAATCAAATAAATTTAAATCAGAATATAATTAATTATGAGAAGGAAAACAAAAATGAATACGCTTTAAAAGAAGAAACAATTGAATATAAGACATTTAATATAAAACGGGAAAATACCGAAAAACCAGGATTAAATATGAATTATGAAAGAACTAATCCAATTAAAAATTTAATATCACCTGAAAGGATAAAAAAAGAAAGCATAATTGAGCATAGCTCAAAAAATAATATTTCAGAAAATAGGAATTATGTAGAAGAAACAAAGGATTTTTCTCAGTATAGGATATTAGGATTGCTTGCTAATAGATATATTCTTTTGGAGGTTAAGGATGCCTTATATTTTATAGATTTTCATGCAGCACATGAAAGGGTTATTTATGAGGATTTAAAAAAAGAGTTTATTGAAAATGGAAATATAACAACGCAATTTATGATGATACCTATAAAATTGAATTTAGATGCTGTGAGAAAGGACATATTGGAAAATAATATTGAAAGGGTTAGAAAGCTTGGTTTTGAAATTTCAAAAATTAATGAAGATTACTATATAAAAGGAATGCCTTCTAACATTAAAATAAACGAGCCAGAAAAAACAGTTATAGAAATTCTTGATGAGTTAAGACTTGAAGGTATAGAAAATGAAAAAAAGATTTTTGATAATGTTATAGCAACTATGTCATGTAGAGCAGCAGTAAAAACGGGTGATGATCCTGTGGGTTTGGAAACATTAATTTCTAAAATAATAGAATACAACATTTTAACCTGTCCTCACGGAAGACCAATTGCAATGGAATTGAAAATAAAAAAAATAGACGATTTTTTTGAAAGAACATAATAAAAAAACAAATCTGCCTCAAATGGCAGATTTGTTTTTTATTAAGAATGAAATTTTTCTTTTTGCAGTATCATCTATTTCCAATTTTGAAATATCTGTAATAGGTTTAGAAAGAACGATTTTTTCTGCAGTTTTTTTCCCTATTCCAGGAATTGCAGATAATTCATTTATATTTGCATTATTAATATCAAAAGGATACTTTAATGCTGTAATAGAACGCGCACCATGGTCTATTACAATGGCATCAGTTTTTTCGAAAATATTGAAGTTCCCAATAATACCTGTTTTAATAGGATAAGTTCCAATTTGCCTTCCAAATGAAATCTTTCCTCTTATTTCCTCTATAATTACATTTTTTAAAATACTACCCATAGGGAAAACCTTTTTCAACATCTCATGATTATATGATTCCATATATTCCTTGAATTTTCTAAATTCCTTTTTATGTTGTTTCGGTTTTTCTTTAAATAGTAAAGTGCCTGGAAAAGCCATTGCCTGGCGAACGTTGATTCTTCGTACAAGCAAATCTTCTTTCATTATGCGTTCAAGATATCTTTTATTTATTTCAAAGGTTTCTTTTGTCTCACCAATTAAACCAAATAACAGATTAATGCCCGGGAGAAGTTTAGGAATACCGTTTTCATCTCTAATTCCGCCCACTTCGTTAACAATTCTTATGGCTTCAATAGATTCCTCTGGAAAAATATCCACTCTATTTTTTCTTACCACATTTTCATCAAAAGATTCAACGCCAAAAGAAAGAATATCACCAGCAGTATTGTATTTAACTATAATCTCCAACAATTTTTTAATATCGTTTTTGTGTTTTATTATATAAGCGGGATTTGCATTATCTGTATGCAATATCTCAGCAAACTTAACAGCTTCGCTATATAATTCCTGGAATAATGGTATATTTGGTTTTCCATTATTAAGTTTTGAACCATATGCAAGAAAGTTTGCAGCCCTTCCAAACCTGAAGTTTTTAACACCAACATCTGCAATAGCCTTCATTTCAATTAATAAATCTTCAAGAGGCCTTTCCCTATATTTACCACTAATTAAAGGTTCTGTACAAAAAGAACAAAAACCATTAGTTCTTTCGCAACCACGTGAAAGATCCATTTCTGCAATAATGTCAGGATATCTTGGATGTTGTTTTAAAATTTGTGCCCCTAAAGGAGCTATTTTCGAGATTAAATCATAATCTGATTTATCGTTTAAATTATAATCATCGGAAACAGGATAAACATATAAAAACTTTTCTATATCACCATTTACAATAAAGTCAACATTATCAGGATTAACCGGGATAGCTGCTTTTCCGCCTTTTAATGTATAGCCTTTTACAATAGAGCCACCTAAAACCTTTAAAGGTTCTCTATTTTTCGAAAAAAGTTTGTCTATTTCAGTTAATGAAATGGGGGTTCCGCCCATATAATGTCCAGGAACAGTAACACCGCCTATTATTATTAAGTATTCATAGTGATTAAAAGATTGCCATAAATCTTTATCTCTTACCTGATCAATTGTGTAATAATCAACATCAATTTCGTGATAATATAATGCTCCAGCTGCATATCTAACATATGGAGAAACATATGGCGGAACACCTAAAATTGCTGGTTCATCAACATAACCGTCAATAATTACAGCTTTCAATTTAATTCCCCTTTCATAATCTTTGTGATTTTATTATACCAAAAATTATCTATAATTTTTAGTTAACATATCGAACCTTTTTATTTAACATATAAATGTTAATATTATTTCGTACAAAAATATTTCGCGTACGAAATAAATTGTTTTTTATAAATAGTGAGGTGATGAAATGGATGAAAGAAGCTCTGCTATAGAGGTAATAAAGCTTATCAAAGAAATAAAGGAGTTGCTGAGAAAAGCTATGACTACACAATTTGAAAACATGGAAATAACATCTTCCCAATGGATGATATTAGGGATACTAATGAAGAACGGGAGAATGAAAATAGGTGATTTGAGCAAAGAAGTTGGATTATCAAATAGTACGGTAACCGGTATTATAGACAGGTTGGAAAAACGAAATTTTGTCAAAAGAGTGAGGGATTCAAAGGATCGGCGGGTTATATATATTGAATTAACGGAAGAATTTGAAAAAAATAAAAAAGGATTAAATCTAAGTATGGATAATAAACTCAATGAATTTTTGGAAAATGTATCAGAAACTGAATTAAAAAAGGTTATAGACGGGCTTGGAATATTAAAAGATGTTTTAACAAAAAATCTGAAAGGAGATGATGAAAATAATTAAACTAATGAAATTTATGAAACCATATACTGTGTTATTAATATTATCTATAGGCTTGCTCTTTATTCAAGCTACAAGCGATCTTTCATTGCCTGATTATATGTCAAATATAGTTAATGTTGGTATTCAAAAAAGCGGCATTACAGAAACTATACCGGAAGTTATAAGAGCTACTGAAATGAAAAGATTATTTTTGTTTATGAATAAAGATGAGAAAAAAAGCATATTAAATGGTTATGAATATATAAAAACAGGCAGTGAAGAGGCAAAAAATTATATAGATGAATATCCAATACTTGAAAAAGAATCAGTTTATATTTTAAAGGAGAATGAAAATACAGAAGGATTTGAAAAAATATTTTCAAGGGCTTTTTTTGCAGTTCAGGCAATAGAAAAAGGTGAAACAGAAGGCCTTAAAATAAATAAAAATAGCAAAGTAGATATATTTAAATTACTTATATTTTTACCAGAAAAACAAAGAATAGATTTTGCTGATAATATATATGAAAAATTCAGTAAATTAGGGGATTCAATGATAAGTCAGTCATTGGCAATGGCCATAAAAAATGAATATGAAAAAGTTGGAATAGATTTATATCAGAGACAAAAAAGCTATATTTTAACAACAGGAAGCATAATGCTTTTAATAGCTTTGATAAGTGTAACAAGTGCAGTAATAGTTGGTTTTTTTGCATCTAAAACGGCAGCAGGAATGGCAAGGGATTTAAGAAAAGCCATATTTTCAAAGGTAGAAAACTTTGCAGGAGAGGAATTTGACAAGTTTTCCACTGCATCATTAATAACAAGGACAACAAATGATATAACACAAATACAAAATTTAATGGTTATTTTAATAAGAATAGTGTTTTACGCGCCTATACTTGGTATTGGTGGAGTATTTAGAGCACTTGATAAAAGTCCTTCCATGTCATGGATAATTGGTGTAGCAGTAGCCGGAATACTTACATTGATTATATCAATATTCAGCGTAGCATTTCCAAAATTCAAATTAATACAGAAATTAGTTGATAAAATAAATTTAATTGCCAGAGAAAACCTTTCAGGTATTATGGTTATAAGAGCATTTAACACACAGGAACATGAGAAAAAGAGATTTGATAAAGCAAATGTTGAACTTACAAAGACTTCATTATTTGTAAATAGATTAATGGCTGTAATGATGCCAGCAATGATGCTTGTTATGAATATTACAATGATACTTATAGTTTGGGTAGGAGCACATCAAATAGACAATTTCAATCTTCAAGTTGGAGATATGATGGCATTTATGCAGTATTCAATGCAGATAATCTTTTCATTCATAATGATGTCTATGATATTCATATTATTCCCAAGAGCTTCTGTATCTGCAAATAGAATAGCAGAAGTACTTGCTATGGAACCATCAATAACAGATCCAGAAAAACCAAAACACTTTAAAAAGCCATTTAAAGGAATTGTTGAATTCAAAAATGTATTCTTTAAATATCCTGGTGGTGAAGATTATGCTTTAAAGGATATATCTTTTAAAGCAGAACCTGGAAAGACAACTGCTATAATTGGTTCAACAGGTTCCGGTAAATCTACGCTGGTAAATTTAATTCCACGAATATATGATGTAACAGAGGGTGAAGTATTAATAGATGGAATAAACGTAAAAGAAGTTACACAAAAAGAATTACGAGAACACATAGGATATGTCCCACAAAAAACAACGTTATTTAGCGGCACCATAGAATCCAATATAAAATATGGAAATGAAAACCTTACTGATGAAGAAATGAAAAAGGTTGCCGATATAGCAGAAGCATTGGAGTTTATAGAAAAACTTCCAGAAGGTTTTAAAACAGATGTGTCACAGGCAGGTAAAAACTTTTCTGGCGGTCAGAAACAACGTTTATCCATTGCAAGGGCACTTGCAAAAAAGCCTGAAATATTTATATTTGACGATAGTTTTTCAGCGCTTGACTTTAAAACAGATTTATCAATAAGGAGAAAATTAAGAGAATACACCAAGGATAGTACAATAATCATAGTTGCCCAGAGAATTTCCACAATAATAAATGCTGATCAAATTATAGTTATAGATGAAGGAAAGATTGTTGGAATAGGAACTCATAATGAATTAATGAAGAGCTGTGAAACATATAGAGAAATAGCCTATTCACAGCTATCAGAGGAGGAATTGGCATGAGCGCACGAAGAGGAGGCCCAATGGGCGGTGGTCCTGGAATGAAAGGACCTGTTGAAAAAGCCAAGGACTTTAAAGGTACAATGAAGAGATTAATGCAATATTTAAAAGTATATAAATGGTCATTTATAACAGTTATTGTATTTGCAATGGCAAGTGCAACGTTTTCAATAGTTGGTCCTAAAATTCTTGGTAAAGCTACAACAAAGATATTTGAAGGTATAATTGGAAAAATAATGGGAAAAACCGAAGGAATAGACTTTGCATATATATCAAATATAATATTAATTTTAAGTGGATTGTATATTTTAAGTGCAATTTTTGGATATATTCAGGGCTGGATAATGTCTGGTATTTCAATGAAGGTTAGCTATAATTTAAGAAAAGAAATAATGGAAAAAATACACAGAATGCCATTAAAATACTTTGACGGGACAAATCACGGTGAAGTGCTTTCAAGAATAACCAATGACGTTGATACAGTAAGTAGAACATTAAATCAAAGTATTTCACAATTAATTATATCTTCCACCATGATAATTGGTGTTATTGTAATGATGCTTTCAATAAGCTGGATGATGACTTTAATTGCTTTATTTATACTTCCATTATCAGGATTTTTAATGATGACAGTAATAAAACATTCTCAGAAATTTTTCAAAAAAAGACAGGAATATCTTGGACATGTTAATGGACATGTTGAAGAAATGTATGGCGGTCATACAATAGTAAGGGTGTTTAATGGAGAAGAAAAAAGCATAAAAAAGTTTGAAAATTTAAGCGATCAATTATACGATTCTGATTGGAAATCCCAATTCCTCTCCAGTATGATGATGCCAATAATGAATTTTATAGGAAATCTTGGATATGTTGTAGTTGCAGTGGTTGGTGGATGGTTTGCTGCAAAAAGATTAATAGAAGTTGGGGATATACAGGCATTTATACAATATATGAGATCATTTACACAACCTATTGCACAATTGGCAAATATATCAAACATTTTCCAGCAAACTGCAGCAGCTGCAGAACGTGTATTTGAATTTTTAGATGAAGAAGAGGAAATAGAAGATGTTGAAAATCCTGTTGATGTTTCGCAGATAAAAGGTAAGGTTGAATTTAGAAATGTGCGTTTTGGATATAACCCAGATAAAATAATTATTAAAAACTTCTCTGAAATAATTCAACCTGGACAAACAATAGCCATTGTTGGTCCAACTGGTGCAGGTAAAACAACGCTTGTAAAATTGTTAATGAGATTTTATGATGTAAATGACGGTGCAATATTAATAGACGATATAGATATAAGAAAATTCAAAAGAAATGATTTAAGATCATTATTTGGAATGGTATTACAGGACACATGGCTTTCAAATACAACTATAATGGAAAATATAAGATACGGAAGACTTGACGCAACAGATGAAGAAGTAATAGAAGCTGCAAAAATGGCACATGTGGATTCATTTGTTCATGCATTGCCCGGTGGATATAACATGGTTATAAACGAAGAAATAAATAATATATCTCAAGGTGAAAAACAATTAATTACCATAGCAAGAGCCTTTTTAGCAAATCCTAAAATACTTATACTTGATGAAGCAACAAGTTCTGTTGATACAAGAACAGAATTAAAGGTTCAACAGGCAATGGAAAAATTAATGAAAGGAAGAACGAGTTTTGTTATTGCGCATAGATTATCAACAATAAAAAATGCAGATCTTATAATAGTAATGAATGAAGGTGACGTTGTAGAACAGGGAACACATGAAGAATTACTAAAGAAAAACGGATTTTATGCAAATCTTTATAACTCTCAGTTTGAAGTTGTGGAAAATTAATAAAATCTAGAAAATCCCGGAATCTTACAAAGTAGGATTCCGGGATTTTGATTAATTATTTTTAATCTGAAATGGGTAAATTAACCATCTTCCTCGGGGTTTCCAAGCAATTAGTTTTTTTCTTGAAATCATTTTTCGAATATTTTCCTGTGTTTTTCCTGATAAATTTGAATATTCTTCAACAGTAACCAATTTTTCTTTATTTTCAGAACATATTAACTTATCATATGTTTCTATTATAGCATCTCTTATAATTTTTGAAAGTTTTTTGGTGTCCTCCTTTTTAAAATGATTATCAATTTGTTCAGGAGTAAAAGATGTGGGTGAACTTTTAAAAATTTCTCTTATTCCTTTTTCTGCAGATTCAAGAGCTAAAATATAATTATTTCTGTCCTTTTCCTTTTCACCTTTTAAAACAATATTTAAATATCCATTTGCTATAAGTAAAAAATTTAAAAGGATTCTGCCAATACGACCATTACCATCTTCAAAAGGATGTATAGATTCAAAAAAAACATGTACTCTTGCAGAGGCTTCTGCAATAGGATGATTAGAAAATGCATATTTTGAGTAATTACACCATAACCTTATCCAATCGGCTATATCATACATAGGAGGATTGATTTTTGCGCCGGTAATTTTTATAGGACCATTTCTAAAATTTCCCAGTTTATCATAATTTTTAATAATATTTTCAAATAACATTCTATGTGTGTTTTTTACGAAGGTTAAACATGGAATTTCTTCATTTGTTCGAGACAATTCAATAGCCATGTTGTAATAATATCTTGCTGTTCTAAAATAATTTGAAACTTCACTACCAGATTTGTATTTTCCTGAAATTGCTGAATCAAGTTCATCTTCGTCTACAAATATTCCTTCAATCATTATTGAATTTCTGGTTTCAGAACCAAGCATATATAACCATTCATTGTTTGGGATTTTAATTACTTGAAGTGAAAAAAGTTTTTTTCTAAATTCAATTAAGTTATCTTTTGCCATGTTACACCTCTGTTTTGTCCTGTTTTAAAAAGGGAGTTATTTTTATTATACACTATAATCTGCTTTTTTTCAATATTATAATGAAAAAAGAAAGTTGTCCTGTTTGATCAAAAAAATAAAAACAGGACAACTTTGATTTTTTTCAATTAACAAAGAGTTTTTTAACTTAAGTATGATATAATTCTTTGAGAATAATAACGAAGATAGGAGAAGATTTTATGTCAGAAATAACAAAACGAGCATTAGCCGCATCATTAAAGAAATTAATGAAAGAAAAACCATTATCTAAAATTACAGTCAATGATATTGTAAAAGATTGTGGAGTAAATAGAAGAACTTTATATTATTATTTCCATGATATTTATGAATTACTTGAATGGATGTTTATTACAGAAGTAGGCGAAGCAATAGGAGAAAATAAAACTTATGAAACATGGCAAAAAGGATATTTAAGTATTTTAAACTATTTAAGGGAAAATAAGAAAATAGTATTAAATGCATATAATTCCATAGATAGAAACCGCCTTGAAGACCATCTTTATGATTATGTGGCGAAATTAATATATGATGTGGTAGAAGAGCTTTCAAAGGATATAAATGTTCCTGAAAATCTAAAAAAAGACATAGTAAAATTCTATGAAATAGCATTAACAGGTATTATTATAGACTGGATAAAAAACAAAATGGAAGAAGATCCACAAATTCTAACAGATAAAGTAAGCAAGATAATTGAAGGAGATATATCAAGATCGCTAAGAAAATTTGAAAAAAAAGCCCCTTAAAAGGGGCCATTATTTTATATCAATCCTTCTAAAGAGGTATCTTTAAGAAGTTTCTTTACAAAGAATTCTCCAGGTAATGGTTTATTTCCATATAGAGTTTTTGTTGCGTTTATTACATGTCTAATATCGTATTTACTTGGATAAATTTCTGGAACTTCCTTATCAAGATTTAATAATTTATATACTGCAATAACAGCTGAACGAACTGAATATTCCACAGTAAATACACAGTCGTCTTTGATTTCAACAAATTGTCCGAGGAATGCAAGGTTAACACTACCTTCTGGAACAACTTCTGGTCTGTCACCTTTTACTCTTGGCATAAACTGACTTGTAATATGTGGCATCATTGCAGGAATAACAATAGCGCTGTCAACAATTTCTTCCATTAATTCTCCTTCTACACCAATGTGATACAACAATTCTCTTAATAATTCTTCACCTGTACATTCACTCATCTTTTTCTTTATATAATCTCCTTCATTATCTGCAAATAAACCATATGCCCACATTACCAATACATCGTCTGGCTGATTTGCAAAATGAGGTTGTCTACTAAATGTGAAACTCATACCCCAGTTTGAATCTTTTATAGTAATAATTCCTCCAGTTACAACCCTTCCTGAATAAGGATCTCTATTTGTAATTTCTTTAATTACATCAGCCATTTTTGAGTCTTTGAAAGTAACTGTAAATGATTCCCATTTTGTTTTATCTATATTTTCATAGAACACTTCTGGTCTTCCAAATGCAGGATCCTTTGCTGCGATATTTTTCCATAAACTCCAAACAGGTCCTAATTCTCTGTTTAGTTCAGGTGCTTTATCCATGCTACCCAAAGTGGAATTTTCTGTCATGGAACCGTTAATTACAAATACAAGATCATCTCTTGTTGTTTTTATAACCTGTTCTTTTCCATCTTTTACAATATGAATACCTGTAACAACCTTTTCCTTTTCATTGATTTCAATATCGAGGTCTGTAACTAAAGTATTGTTTTCAAATTTTACACCATGATCCTTTAACCATTTTACCAATGGTAAAACGAATGAATCATATTGATTGTATCTTGAGAATAAGATATTTCTTAATTCTGTCATTCCAGGTAATAAATGAATAAATCTTTCCATGTATCTTTTCATTTCAACAACGCTGTGCCATGGTTGGAATGCGAACATTGAACGCCATAATAACCACATATTTGTTTCAAGATAATCTGGTGTAAAGAATTGTTCAACAGTTAAATCTCCTAAATCTTCTTCTTTTGCTAAAAATAATTTTGTTAATTGTTTTATATGATGTTCCTTTAATCCAAGTGTGGAAGTATCAACTTTTTCACCGCGATTTTGAATAACTCTTTTAGCTGCTACGTTAGGATCCCAATCGTTGATTTCTTTCATATCATCAAGTACTGTTCTTTCAGGATCTTCAAGTGTTGGAATATCTCCAAATAAATCCCATGTACATTCGTAATGTTCTTCCATTTCTCTACCGCCACGAATAATATAACCGTCTTCGAAGTTTCCAGCTCCGTCTAATGCACCACCATTTACATTTTTTCTTTCAAAAATAGTAATATTCTTTCCATCCATATGTCCATCTCTTATTAAATAAAATGCTGCTGCTAAAGTTGCAATTCCTGAACCAACTAAATATGCTTTTTTGTTTTCAATACCTTCTGGTTTTTTAGGATGATACTTTAAATGATAACTGCCCATTTTACTCACTCCCTTTATCTAAAAATTCGATGCAATAAAAGTATATAACTTTTTATTTGATTTGTAAATTACCAAAATTCGCTATTTGTGCAAATTTGCAACAAATTTGGTGATTTGTGAAGAAAAGAAAAGGTGAAAATTATAATTAATATTATATGTAAATTAGACATAAAAAGTCATACTTATTAAAACTTTAAAAGCAAAAAATGTGTTTTTTACCAAAACGTAATTATTCATAAACAAATATAAAAAACAAATGTAATATAATAATATAAGAATATGAGAATAAATTCATAATATAATTTTAGAGTTAATTTTTGAGAGGTGAAATTCATGAATGGAAATATAATCTATACTGAACCAGAAAAATGTACGTTATGTTATAACTGCATTAGAGTGTGTCCAGTTCATGCAAATAAAGTATATGATGACTATGTAGAACCAGATTCCGATTTATGTATAAAATGTGGACAATGTATATTATCTTGTGAATCACAAGCACGTAGATATAGAAAGGATATTGATATATTTGAAGATTTTAAGAATAAAAACGAATATCTTGTTGCGATAATTGCACCTGCATATGTTGGTGATTTGGAAAATACCACACCTAATCAATATGCAGCAGCATTAAAAAAATTGGGTTTTAATGAAGTTCATGAAGTAGCGTTTGGTGCAGAATTAACAACATTGGAAGTGTTAAAAGAAAT
Organism: Marinitoga sp. 1138; assembly: GCF_013363265.1. NCBI lineage: Bacteria > Thermotogati > Thermotogota > Thermotogae > Petrotogales > Petrotogaceae > Marinitoga > Marinitoga sp. 1138. Next base: position 42,910 of record NZ_LBFA01000011.1, on the reverse strand, counting down.
GGAAGAAAAGAAACCAGAATATGTTATTATGAGCCCATGTCCATCTTTAATAAATTATCTTGAGAAATGGCAACCGGATTTATTACAGTATTTTTCAGAATCATATAGTCCAATGTTGAGTACTGCAGCATTTGTGAAAAAAGAAAAACCAAATGCTAAGGTTGTATTTATTAGTCCATGTACAGCTAAAAAAAGTGAAATTGAACATGAAAGCATAAAGGGATTAGTTGATATTGTATTAACTTTTGAAGAAATAAATGAATTATTTGAAAAAAACAATATAAAACCTTCAATGTTAGAAGAAGAATTATTTGATGGATATCAACCAAATTATGCAACTTTATTCCCTGTAAGTGGTGGTTTGACAAAAACAGCTGCAAGTTATTTAAAAAACAAAAAAATTGATGATATAATGCTTGAAGAAGATGTTCTTGTAATTGAAGGAAAAGAACGTTCGATTCCGTTTTTTAAAGATTTTGAAAAGAATATAAAAGCCGGTAAAAAAGATGTAACGCCAAAATTTATCGATATACTTTTTTGCGAAGGATGTATAGACGGTCCAGCAACAAGAAAAGATATACCTTTATTTGAAAAAAGAGCGAAGATTATAAAATATACAAAAGACAGATTGGTGAAAAATAAGTTTTTAACCAAAGATGGAAAGCAAGTAGCTCAGAAAACAATTTCTTTAAAAGATACAAAGAAAATATATGAAGAAATGAATTTAAAAAGATATTTCAAAGCAAAACCTGTGAATTATAAAGAACCGCCAGAATCATTTATTGTGAAAATATTAGAAAAAACAAATAGACTTAATGATGAGAGAAATTGTACGGCTTGTGGATATGAAACATGTCGTGAAAGAGCAAAGGCAGTTTATAATGGATTAATGCCAGAAGATTTATGTATTATATACATAATGGAAGAAGCCGAAGAGTTATTAGATAAAATTAGAAAACAAAGAGCAAAAAGCAATGAAATGCTGGAAAGTGTATCTTCTATTTTAAGTGAAGTAAGTGTAGTTGTTGATGAAGTGACTGAACAAGCTGTTTCCTTAAATACAAAAGCTGAAGAAATTACAGAAATTAGTATTAAAGGAAAAGACGTTGTTTCAGAATTAGAAGGGAAAAATAATATTATAGAAAATAATATAGGAGATATAACCGAAAAACTTAATAGACTAACTGATAAAACAAAACAGCTTGTACCAATCCTTGATATGATAAATAAAATAGCAAATCAAACAGGTTTGTTGGCATTAAATGCATCAATAGAGGCTGCAAGAGTAGGTGAGGCTGGAAAAGGATTTTCGGTTATCGCTGTTGAAATAAGTGAGCTTGCAAATACTACAAAAGAATATTCCAATAATATTAATGAAACAATTAATGAAATGAAAGAAGTTGTAGAAATGGTAAATCAAGGAATTGGAAATATGATTGAACAAATAAAAGATGAAAGTTCTATGGTTCAAAATACAACAGACCAATTTGAAAAAATAAATGAAAAAATCAATATATTATCTGAAGATATACAAAAGGTATCAGCTTCTGCCGAGGAAATGAATGCAAGTGTAAATGAAATGGAAACGACTATAAAGAAAATCTTAAAATCTTCTGTGGAAGAATAAATATATAACAAATAAAGGGGCTGTTCATTCAAAAGCCCCTTTATTTGTTATAATTGAAGTGTATGTGATTTAAAGTTATACGGGGTGAAAATATGAAAGTAGGGATAATGGGAATAGGGACGTATATTCCTGAAAATTATATGACAGCAGAAGAAATAGCAGAAAAAAGTGGAATACCGGTTGATGTAATAAAAGAAAAATTTGGAGTGATAAAGAAACCAATACCAGGTCCAGAAGATACAACAAGTTATATGGGAATACAGGCAGCATTAAAAGCAATTAAAGATGCTGAGATTTCTCCAGAAGAAATAGACCTGGTAATCTGGAATGGAGGACAACATAAGGATTATCCAAATTGGTTAGCAGGACTAAAAGTAGCAAATGATATAGGGGCAGTTAATGCATGGTCATTTGATATGGAAGCAATGTGTGGTTCGATGATGGCAGGAATGGAAGTTGCGAAATCAATGATGATAGCAAATGAGGATATAAATACAGTACTTTTGGTGAGCGGATATAGAAATGGAGATTTAATAGATTATAGAGTAAAAGAGACATCATTCATGTTTGACCTTGGAGCAGGCGGAGCAGCAATGGTATTAAGGAAAGATTATAATCGCAATATAATACTCAGTACAGCATTTAAAGGTGATGGTTCATTTGCAGAGGATTGTGTAATAGAAGTCGGGGGAAGCAAGAAATGGCCAATGGAAAAAGAAGATGTAAAAAGAATGCATTTTGTAGTGAGAGATATAGAGAATTTTAAGGAAAAACTAAAAGAAAAAACAATGCCAAATTTTTATTATGTAATAGACAAATCTCTTGAAAAGGCAGAATTAACAAGAAAAGATATAAATTACCTTGCAATACTACATTTTAAAAGATCAGCACATTTAGGAGTATTGGAAGAATTAGGATTAAAAGAAGAACAGAGTACATATTTAGAAGAGTATGGACATATGGGGCAAAATGATCAGATATTATCAATAGAATTGGGATTGAAAACAGGAAAGATAAAGGAAGGGGATAATATAGTAATGGTAGGAGCTGGGCTTGGATTTGTCTGGGCTGCTGCTGTTGTGAAATGGGGAGAAGCTAATAAATAAAAGTAGGCTGTAAAAGTTTTTACAGCCTACTTTTATTTATTATTTCTTTTTTAACTTTTTTCCTCTAAAAATCTTTAAGTATATAGGTAATGAGATTTCTCTACGTTTAAATAAAGACGGGTTGGATAATAACCAGCTTTTATAACGTATAGGTTTTTCATATGCTTCAACATTTGTCAAATGCAGTAAAGCATAGATTCTCAATAAAAATCCGGCAAATATTAATAATTGTATTCCATGATATTTGTCGCCAAGTATATAAAATGTTTTATCCTTTAAAATATTTCCAAAAAAACCACCTATATTTGAAGCTATAATTGCTGTAACTCCTGAAGTTAAAGCATATGCAGCAACATAATTTTCAGCAGGTTCTGAAATGGTTTCAAGTAATAGATTGAAAAATGTAAGGTTTATAGCAGCCCACGCAAATGCTGAAAACACACTATCAAGCAATAATAAACTTCTATAATTATAATCTGTCATAACAAAATATAATAATGGTGCAATAGTTGCAAGAGAAATTCCAATCATAAGTATGCTCTTATTCCCATATCTATCGCTTAATTTTCCATAAAATGGATATAATACTAATGAAATTATTCCGGTTATAACACTCATTTTACCGAGAAATGTTGTATTAATGTGTAATATAGCAACCTGGAAATATGAAAAATATGGTCTTGTTAATTCTATTGCAAATGTCCATATTCCAACAAATACAAGAAACGTTTGAAATTTTTTATCCTGAAAGGCTTTTTTTATTTTTAATTCATTTTGTGAAGTTTCGCAGATTTCTGGAATCTTATGAAAGGCAAGGAGGATTATTGTTATTACAGCAAATAAGGCCATAATAGAGGTTACCAGCAAAATTCCCATTTTTTCATTTGGAAAATCAAGAAATTGGGAATAAAGGTAAGTGGCTAAGATACCTATTGCTGAGGCAAAAACATTTCGCATTCCAAAATATTTTCCTCTATCTTCGAAAGGTACTAACTCCCGCATAGCTGCTGTCCATATATTACTGATAAACGTTCCAAAAAAAGCATATAATATCATGATCATTACAAATATATGAGAATTTCTTATATTTAATAAAACTATTATAGGCAGCAATACAAGAGATCCTCTTCCTATTATGGAAACTATAATTAAACTCTTTTTTCGAGTTCCAAATAATTTATAGATTAAAGGTGTAAAAACCTGAAACATTTGTGCAAATACAGGGAAAGAAGATATTATCGAAATTTGAAAAGGTGAAGCGTTAAAATAAAGAGCTATGGAGATTATAATGAACGTTTGTGTTGCTACAAAGAAGGCATTAAATGCCATAGCCTCTAATACGGATAATTTCAAGGTTGTAGAAAGTTTTTTCATCCCCATCACCACCATGTATTATTTCTTATCTTGATTATAACATGATATTTCTTAAAGAAATATGTATTTCTTTGCAAAATGAAAACGAGAAAAATATATTTTTATTATAAGAAAATCTCCCGAATTTAATCGGGAGATTTAAAAAGATTTTATATTACCAGAAAAGGTTATTTTTTTATATAAATTTTTATAGAGTTAGGAGGATCATCTTGATTTTTTATAAATAAGTATGATTTGTTATTATATCTTTTTAAGAGATATTGTGTAGTTGGAAATGTTGAATTTAAAGGTGGAAGAATGTTATATGATTTTTCTTTTTTTGTATTTAAATTAATTTCAAAAAGTTTATATTCATTTGAATCTTTTAAAATTCCAAGAATATACATTTTATTGTCTAAAACAGAAATGAATTTTAAACTAAACCAATGATATTTTTTATCAGAATCGTTGGATTTGAACCAACCACTAGAATTAAATCTTTTTCCATCAATTGAATAAATCTTTTTTAAAGAATCGTTTTTTATTTGGTATAAATTATATTTTTCTGAATATATATCATGGCAAAAAATATAAACTTCATCATTATTTTTAATTATGTTTAAAGGTACATCTTCGATTTTTATTGTTTTTTCAGATATAAGAACATCATTTTTTTTGGTATATTTATAGATACCATATTTTTTACCTATACGATAAATTGGTTTGCTAATTATCCAGAAAGAATTTTTGAAATATACAAAACCACCATTTGCATAGTCAAATTCAATTTTGTTTAAGAAAGGTAAAAATTCAACTTTATTATTTTCTATTTTCCAAATTCCTTTGCTACCTTTATAGTATAAAATATTATTATCAAAAGTTAGTGATCCAAGGATAATTCCATGGTTTTCTGTAGTTTCAAAAGTTTTAGTATCTAAATATATATAATCAATATTTTTTGATAGAATATTTAATTTTGAGACTAGCAATTGTTCCTTATTTTTTTCTGAATTAAAGATTGGTGTGACATAATATAAATAACCATTTTCATCAGCGGTAAAATTGCCTTTGTTTAAGTAAACAATATTTTTATTTTCAGGGTAAATAGGGAATTGAACATCAATTTTTTTATAGGTATTATTTAATGGTGTTTTGAATATAAAGTAAAAAAATAATATTCCAACTAAAACCAATCCTACTAAAAAAAGAAAAGTTTTTTTCATATTTATACCCCCTTATATTTGAATTACTTATTATAATATTCTTTAAACTTCATGCTATACCATTTATCATCTTCAATTACATTATCATTTAAACCAAGTTTGCTATATTCTTTCATTTTCTGTTTATTATCAATGATTTCGTATGCCAATATTAAATTTAATAATGAATTATTATAATGGTCCCTTAAAAGAAAAGTTTCCGGTGAATTTATTTTTTCAGCTGGAAGATTAAATAAAGCATTTTTGTCTTTTTCAAAAATTGATTTTAATTTTTCAATAAGTGAAGATGTTTCATTTTTAAGGTCAAGTTCTTTATAGAATTTTATAAGATCTATTATATCCCAACCTGATAATTTTCTATTTTTAATAAATGATTTTATATATGAAATGGCTTTTTGGTTTGACCATTCTTTGTTTTTGTATTTTTCAATAAATAAATTTTTTGTTAGCCATAAATAGTCTGGAGAATAATCAATATAATCAATATATTGTATGATTTTCTTATCATATTTAAAGTGAAAAAATCTTCCGGCGGAAGCATATATTCCGTCATTGGCTGCAACGTAAAATTCAGAACTAATTGGAAGAAATACTATACTATGAACAGTTTCATATTTACATATAGGTTCATCATTTTCATTATTTGCTATAAGGTCTCTTAATATTTCAATAATATTTTTTACTGTGAGATAATTATAAGATTTTATGTAATTTTCTGCTTTATTTTTTCTTGAAATTGATCCTTTGTAAATTCCATTTTTGTTTTTTAGTAAAACAAAATGATTTGTAGAAACAATATAATTATCATTTTTTCTTACTTTTAAGTTATTGCTATCAAATTCAAAAACTACAGCTTCTTTGTCATGTTTACTTCCTATCATCAAATTGTTTCCAATAGTTCGTTTATTGTTTTTTAATATGACTTCAACATCTTTGATATCTTTTGCATTTTCCATAATCATTCTATATAATATACCAGTAGGTATTCCGGAGGAACTTTGATATTTTGATTCTGATGTCATTGAACCAAGTGAAATCCCTCTTTCGTTCATTCCGGATAATACACCAATTAGTCCTGGCCACGTGAGAGAAATAAAATTATATCCGTTTTGTGGCTGATATACAAATAAAACATTTTTATCCCATAGTTTATCTGATAAAAAATAATCCAGGTTTCTTCCATGCAATATTTCCCCATTTTTTGTTTTTTTGCCAAAAACAGCAATATTTGTGCATCCATATAGATTAAAAAGTTCATCATATATATTCATTAAGAATATTGAATCCAGTGAAGTATTACTTCCTTTTGCAATTGCAGCCATTTCTGTTTTATATTCTTTTGGTATCTTTCTAAAATAATTTTTCATTGTATATCGTATAATAAGTTTTTCAAATATCGTTTTATTTTTCAATTCATTTTCAAGAAGCTTTTCCATATTATTAATTTCATTTCGTAGAGCTAAACCATGTTGGTAACCAATATCTTGAGGTTCTCCTGATAAATATAAAATTTTCAAATTTCCAATTTTTTCTGTTTTATACTCTGCAGTAGTTATATTTTTTATTGGATATTTCAAAGGTGTGAAAATATACACAATATATAGCAAAGTAATAAAAAATACAATAAATAATGAATACAAAAATTTTTTCATATAAAAACTCCTCCAAACAAAAAGTTTATGTTCAGATTAATTATATCATTATTTTATTTTTTTCAAAAATAAAATTTTTATTAATATAAGCCTCCTAATATGACTTATTAGGAGGCTTATAATACATATCACAAAACAATATCTTTTACTTTTTTTATAACCTCTGTTGGCGTTCTACCAAAAACCCTTATCATAGCTTCTTTTCCGAAAAATCCATCATCCCATACAAAATCTATAGGAGAATTAGTTTCATTATATATATTTGATAAACCATAAGGTATAGAATGTCCTTCTTTTGACTGTATTTCAACAGGTTCATTATTTCTATCAAGGTAATAAGTTTTATATCCAAGTTCTTTTGCTTTTTCTATATATATTTTTTCATAGCGTATATTCATGGCAGATCTTATCCATGGGAAGTATTTCATTGTTGCAATTACTGCCCTTGCCATATGGCTTTTTCCAAAAAAAGCAGGTTCATGAATGAAATTAATCTCATTTTCCAGTTTGTGTATTCTTCCAGGAAATTTCCCAACTTCATTTTCATTTGAAGCAAATGGAAGTGCATAAACAATATTTTGACCTACTTCTGGAATAGTATACTTTCCAAGTTCTATTATTTGTGGTTTTATCTTCCATAATTCCTCTATTATATATCCTTTATGTGCTTCGTATAATAAATTTTCCGTTTGAACAAATTTGATTGAATTTAAAACAAGTTTATCCATATAATTTAAAGAAGCAATAATGGCTTCTTCAACACTATATTTCATATATATATGAGCGGAAATTAATGATGAGAAAACACAGCCTGTTCCATGTAAGGATTTTTCATATCTTTTTGAAAAGAAAGTTTTATTTTTATAAATAACCTCGATTTTCTCAGAATTTTTATGTCCGCCTGTTATAATTGTTTCGCATAATGGATTTGTTAATTGAAATTCTTCTGAATTCATAATTATTAAATCCACATATTTTGAACCTTCATTTACTTCTTCTGGAGAAATGATGTTGAAGTTTGTAGAGGTTTTGATTATGGGATTCCATATAATTTTAGCTTCTGGATATTTTTCTCTTAGTAATTTTATTTGTTCTGCATTTGCCATTCCTGCTTTAATTATAGAAATATTTTTGAATAATTCAAATTCTTCAAAAGAACTTCTAAATTCGATTTTTTTAAATATCTCTGTGTTTTGGATTGTATAAGCGGATATAACAGAAATAGGATTTATCTTAAATAATTTCATTATAGATATATCTTGAGTTATTCCGGCACCACCTGATGGATCGAAAGCTGAGAAAATAAGCATTATAACGCCTCCTATTCTATAAAAATACTTTCTTCTTTTTCTAAAAACTCTTCTGTAATTCTCATTGCACATAGCGGACCACACATTGAACACATATTATTTTCCATTCCCTTTCTTGAACTATAGAAATTCAAAGCTTTTTCCTTATCAATTGCTATTTCAAATTGCTTTTCCCAGTTAAATTCTTTTCTTGCATGACTCATTTGATTATCTATGTTCATATGTTTTCTATTTTTTGCTATATCAGCGGAATGTGCAGCGATTTTTGTTGCAATAACACCTTCTTTTATATCTTCAAGAGTGGGGAGTCTTAAATGTTCAGCTGGAGTTACAGCGCAGAGAAAATCTGCGCCTTTAGCTGCAGCAATAGCGCCGCCAATTGCAGAGGTTATATGATCATATCCAGGTGCAATATCTGTAGTAATTGGGCCAAGAACATAAAAAGGTGCTCTATCACAAATCTTTTTTTGAAGAATAACATTTGCTTCAATTTCATCAATAGGCATATGCCCCGGTCCTTCAACCATTACCTGTACCCCGGCATTTCGAGCTCTTTTTACCAGTTCTCCAAGTCTTAATAATTCTTCAAATTGCAAATCATCAGTAGCATCATGAAGAGAACCCGGCCTCATTCCATCGCCGAGACTAATAGTAACATCATATTCCCTACATATCTCAAGTACTTCATCAAAATACTCATAAAATGGATTTTCTTTGTGATTTTTAATCATCCAGCCAACTATTATTGAACCGCCACGCGATACTATTTTTGTTATTCTTCTGGAGTTTCTCAACTTTTCTATGGTAGTTCTTGTAATACCGGCATGAATAGTCATAAAATCAACACCGGCTTTTGCGTGATCTCGAACCATCTGTATAAAATCATCTGCATCAAAATCTATTACACGTTTTTTATTCTGGACAGCTTTTGTTGCTGCGTCATAAACAGGAACAGTTCCAACCATAATATTTGAATTACGTATTATTTCATCACGAATATATGAAAGATTACCCCATGTAGACAGATCCATTATAGAATCTGCGCCAAATTTCTCAGCAATTTTCAATTTTTCAATTTCTTCTTTGACGCTTGAATATCCCTGAGAAGTTCCGAGGTTAATATTAACCTTGGTTTTTAAACCTTCTCCTATAGCTCTAATATTATCAAATTTATGATTCTTATTAACCGGTAAAACCGCATATCCTTTTTCAATTTTATTTCGTAATTCTTCTGGTGAAATTCCTTCATATTCTGCCGCGATAACCATTTCTTCTGTAATAATTCCAGCTTTTGCAAATTCCAATTGTGTCATTTAAATTCCTCCTTAAAACCAATTTACCGTTGTTGGATTATAATTTCTTGTTTTGATATAATTCATAAATTCTTTTACTGTTCTGGTATCTTCAATTTCAAATTGTTTTGTTGAATCTTTGTATAATGTATATCCTCCAACATTTGTTGTTGATCCTGCTGACATTTTTGTGGCAATGCCCAGTATTGCATTTCTAAATTTTATGCTTTCTCGAGTGGAGATATTTATATGTACTCGAGGGAAAATTAATTTTAAAGCAAGAATATAATGGATAAGTTTTTTATCAGAAATACTATAAAATTTATCTTTTACATTAAAAGCTGTTCTAATTCTTGGAAAAGATATCGAATATTCTACATTAGGATAATTCTTTAAAAGATAATCCATATGGTATGCCATCATTATAATTTCAAACTCCGGTTCATAAAGCCCTAATAAAGCTCCTATATTTATTTCTCTTACCCCAGCTTTTATGGCTTCTTCAACAGTATTAAGCCTTTTTTTGAAATCTTTTTTTGGACCAAATAAATGAACTTCTCTATATTTTTCCGGAGAATAGGTTTCCTGATACAATGTAACCCCTACAAGACCTGCTGTGACTAATTTCTCGTATTTTTCCCGGGTTAAAGAATATGTTTCTATAGAAATTTCTTTGAAAAAGTTTTTCAATATTTTTATGGTATTATATAAATACTCAAAATTAGAATTTACAGGATCTTCTCCAGTTAATATTAGAACGTGGTCAATTCCCTCGTGGTTTAAGTATAAGGCTTCCTGTTCTATTTCTTTATATGATAATTTCAATCGATGTATTTTATTAGAAGCCTTAAATCCACAATATGTGCAACCATTTATACAATAATTTGAAATGTAAAGTGGAGCATATAAAAATATAACATCACCAAAGAATTTTCTATTATTTTTTATTACTTTCTTCGCCATTGTTCGAAGATCATTATTTTGAAGCAATCCATATATGTCATTTACAGAAAAAAATTCTTTATTTAGATTAATATTATATTTGTTCTTTCTGGCTGAATTAACATAAGCAATGATTTTTTCTATGTTTTCTGAAAACATAGTTAATCTCTTCCTATATAATCGAACAATGGCGAAGATGCTTCTGCCACTTCTTTTTCTTCTGGAATTCCGGCCAGATAAGCCAGTCTTCCAGCCTGAGCTGCTAAAGAAAAGGCTTTTACCATTTTTACAGGATCTTCCGCAATTGAAACAGCAGTATTTGCAAGTACAGCATGACATCCAATTTCCATTGCTTCAGAAACATGAGATGGTTTTCCAATTCCAGCGTCAATAATAATTTTCGCATCAAATTCATTTAGAAGAATTTTTACAAGTTCTTTTGTAGTAAAGCCTTTATTTGTTCCTATAGGAGAACCAAGAGGCATTAAAACCTCAGCGCCATTTTCAATCATTTTTCTTGCATCATATAAATCAGGACACATATAAGGGAAAACCTTAAAACCTTTTTCTGTTAATAATTTACAGGCTTTTATAGTTTCCTGATTATCAGGCATTAAATACTTTGAATCATTTATAATTTCAATCTTTATCCAGTCTGTATTCATTAATTCTTTACCAGCCTGTGCAATTAAAAGAGCTTCTTCAGCGTTCCTTGCACCTGAAGTGTTTACCATAATTTTTTTTGCACTAATATAATCCAGAATACTTTCATTTAAACTTCCGTATGATGCTCTTCTCATTGCAACAGTGACAACCTCAATTTTTGCTTCTTCAATAGCTTTTTTCATAATAGAATAATCCTTAAATTTTCCTGTGCCCATAAAAAATAGATTATTTATTTCCTCATTATAAAATTTAATATCAACCACCTCCTACAACAGTAATAATTTCAATTTTATCCTTTTCCGAAATTTGAGAATCAGGATAACTTTTTTTTGAAACAATGGCTCCGTTTTTAATTACGACAATTGGTTTGTTATGAAGGGATAATTCTTCAACTAAATCTTTTATATTGGTGCTTTTACAGACCTTTTCTTTTCCATTTATAAATACCTTCAAAAAATCACCTCCTGATATAAAAAAATCTCCTGCACGAAGCAGGAGATTGATTTTTTATACTCTCTGCTCCGCTCCTTTCGCCGGTATTATCCGGATCAAGTTATGAGGGTCAGAGGTTTCCACCTCACTCTCAGCTGCGGTATCAGCAGCTCCCCTGCGGATCATAAATATTCACTTTTCATTTTGATTATATCATTAATTTTTTTAATTTTCAAGAATTTATTCAGTATAATCATAATTATGTTTAATGAGAGCAATATGAATATGATATAATAAATAAAACCAATTTTGAGGTGATTATATGTCAATAGAAATTGAAAGAAAATATATTATTTCTAATGATGAAAGTGAAGAATTAATAAAAAAGGCTATAAAGAAAATAGGTATTGTTCAATGGTATATTCGTGATGATATTAATGAAATAGAAAGATATAGGCTTTCAATAATAAAAAATAATAAAGATTATGATTACAAATGGACATACGCATATAAAGCAAATACAAAAATTGCACATGAAAAAATAGAAAAAGAAAGAGTAGAAAAACCACAGGAATTGGAAAATCTGATAAAATATAAAATGGTAGCAAAAATAAGATATATGATAAATGATAATCCAGAAATTGTTGTTGATGAATTTGTTGATTTTAATAAAATAAGGTATAATATAGAGGAAAAATTTTTACTTGAAATAGAAATGAAAGAAGAAAAAAAATATAAAAAAGAAGATTTTGAAGAAGTACTAAAAAAATTTGATATTGAAACGATAAAAGATGTTACTGAGGACTTTAAATATTATAATAATAGAATAGCAGTAGTTGCAAAAAATATTATCCTCAATGAGATTATTGAAAAAATAAAAGAAAAGTTATAATGTTATCGTACACACAAAACCGTGGATAGTACTGTAACAAAATACATAAAACTTTTTAGTTTTTGTAACTTCACAAAAAAATCACAACATTTTAATTGAAAATTAAAAAGACCTGAGGTAAAATACACTTGGTATTTTTAAAAATTCTGAAAGGAGGAATACAAATTATATGCCAACGATAAATCAACTTGTTAGACATGGAAGAAAACAACTAAAGAAAAAGTCAAAATCTCCAGCATTACAGAGCAATCCTCAAAAAAGAGGTGTATGTGTAAGGGTTTCAACAATGACACCTAAGAAACCTAACTCAGCTTTGAGAAAAATTGCAAGGGTTAGACTTTCAAACGGAATTGAAGTTACAGCATATATTCCAGGTGAAGGTCATAACTTACAGGAACACTCCAATGTATTAATAAGAGGCGGAAGGGTTAAAGACTTGCCAGGTGTTAGATATAAGATTATCAGAGGTACATTGGATGCAGCTGGTGTTGAAGGAAGAAAACAGAGCAGAAGTAAATACGGCGCAAAAAGACCTAAGAAGTAAGGAGGTAAGTAAATGAGAAGAAGAAGAGCACCAAAGAGACCGGTTACACCAGATCCAATATATAATGATGTATTGGTATCAAAATTGGTTGTTAGGGTAATGAAAGATGGTAAAAAAACAGTTGCACAGTCTATAGTATACGGTGCATTTGATATAATAAAAGAAAAATTGGAAAAAGATCCTTTAGAAGTATATCATCAAGCAGTACAAAATGTAAGACCATTAATTGAAGTAAGACCAAGAAGGGTTGGAGGAGCTACATATCAAGTTCCATTTGAAGTACCAGAGGAAAGGGCTATCTCTTTAGCTTTAAGATGGATTGTTAAAGCTGCAAGAGATAAATCAGGAAGACCAATGAAAGAAAAATTAGCTCAAGAATTAATAGATGCTTATAATGGTGTTGGAGCAGCAGTTAAGAAGAGAGACGACGTACACAAAATGGCTGAAGCTAATAAAGCATTTGCTCATTACCGCTGGTAATTTATTGAGGAGGGATTGTTTTGAAAGAGCGGTTATATGCCTTAAATAAAACAAGAAATATTGGAATTATTGCACATATTGATGCTGGTAAAACAACAACAACAGAAAGAATATTGTTTTATACAGGTAAAAAACATAAAATAGGGTCCGTTGATGACGGTACAGCAACAATGGACTGGATGGAACAGGAAAAAGAAAGAGGTATCACAATTACCTCAGCAGCTACAACATGTTTCTGGAGAGATCACAGGATTAACATCATTGATACACCCGGACACGTGGACTTTACAGTTGAAGTTGAAAGGGCATTAAGGGTATTAGATGGTGCTGTTGTTATATTTGACGCACAGGTTGGTGTTGAACCTCAGTCAGAAACAGTTTGGAGACAGGCTGATAGATATAATGTTCCAAGGGTTGCATACATGAACAAAATGGATAAACTTGGGGCAGATTTTTATAATGCAGTTCAAACAATGATTGACAAATTAGGAACAAACCCATTACCTTTACAGATTCCTATAGGAGCAGAATCTGATTTTGAAGGTGTTGTTGATCTTGTAAAAATGAAAGCAATATATTGGGTTAGTGAAGATGGATCAAAATTTGAATACAGAGATATTCCAGAGGATTTAGTTGCTAAAGCAGATCAATACAGAGAAGATTTAATAACAGCTATTTCAGAATATGATGAAGAAATAATGGAATTATTCTTTGAAGGAGAAGATATTCCAGAAGATAAAATAAAAGCTGCAATAAGAAAAGGAACAATTGAAGGTGCATTTGTTCCAGTAGTATGTGGAACATCATTTAAAAACAAAGGTGTTCAACCTGTATTAGATGCAATTGTTGATTACTTACCTTCACCGCTTGATTTACCGCCTGTAAAAGCATATGATGCAAGAACAGGTGAATTTGTAAGAGAACTTGAACCAGATGAAAATGGACCATTTGTTGCTCTTGCATTTAAAATCATGGTGGATCCATATGTTGGTAAGCTCACATTTGCAAGGGTATATTCAGGAAAATTACAAAAAGGAAGCTATGTTTTAAATACAACAAAGGGTAAGAAAGAAAGAGTTTCAAGATTAATGTTCATGCATTCAGATCAAAGAGAAGAAGTAGATTACATCAGAGCTGGTGATATTGTAGCTATAATAGGTTTAAAGAATACAATTACAGGTGATACATTAACAGAAGAAGGACAGGATATTGTATTGGAAAAATTGGAATTCCCAGAACCAGTTATCTCATTGGCAATTGAACCAGAAACAAAAAATGATGAAGCTAAATTAACTAAAGCATTACAAGCATTAACAGAAGAAGATCCAAGTTTAAATGTTAAACTTGATCACGAAACAGGTGAAACAATACTTTCAGGTATGGGTGAATTACACCTTGAAATTATAGTAGATAGGTTAAAGAGAGAATTTAAAGTTGGAGTTAAAGTTGGTCAACCACAGGTTGCATATAGAGAAACAATTAGAGGAACAGCTGATGTTGAAACTAAATACATCAGACAATCTGGTGGTAGAGGTCAATACGGTCACGTTAAAATTAAAATTGAACCTATTGAAAATACAAAAGTATTGGAATTTGAAGATAAAATCGTTGGAGGTATTATTCCAAAAGAATATATTCCAGCAGTTGAAGCGGGTATAAAAGAAGCTATGCAATCAGGTGTGTTAGCTGGATACCCAATGGTTGGTATAAAGGCTACATTGTACGATGGTTCATACCACGAAGTTGACTCTTCAGAAATGGCATTTAAGATTGCAGGTTCTATGGCATTAAAAGATGCTGCTAAAAAAGCAAATCCTGTATTATTAGAACCAATCATGAAAGTTGATATTACAACACCTGAAGAATACATGGGTGACATTATAGCTGACTTAAACTCAAGAAGAGGAAGAATTGAAGGTTTTGAAAATGTGGGAAATACAAGCACAAGATTAATTCACGCTTTAGTTCCACTTTCAGAATTATTCGGTTATGCAACAGTATTGAGATCATTGTCTCAGGGAAGAGCAACACAATCAATTCAATTCTCACATTATGATGAAGTTCCAGCTTCAGTAGCTGAAAAAATAATGAATAAATAATCTTATTAAATAGCATCACAAAACATAGAGGAGGGACAAAAAATGGCAAAAGAAAAGTTCGTCAGAAGCAAACCACATATGAATATTGGTACAATCGGACATATCGACCACGGTAAAACAACATTAACAGCAGCTATTACAAAATCATTAGCTTTAAAAGGATACGCAGACTTCACACCATTTGAACAAATCGATAAAGCTCCAGAAGAAAAACAGAGAGGTATTACAATCAATATTGCACACGTTGAATACGAAACAGATCACAGACACTATGCACATATCGACTGTCCAGGTCACGCTGACTACATCAAAAATATGATCACAGGTGCTGCACAGATGGATGGTGCTATCTTAGTTGTAGCAGCAACAGACGGTGTTATGCCACAAACAAGAGAACACGTTCTCTTATCAAGACAGGTTAACGTTCCAGCTATCGTTGTATTCATCAACAAAACAGATATGGTTGATGACGAAGAAATCATCGAATTAGTTGAAATGGAAGTAAGAGAATTATTAAATCAGTACGAATTCCCAGGAGACGAAGTTCCTGTAATCAAAGGTTCAGCTTTAAAAGCATTAGAAGCAGATTCACAGGACGATCCATGGGTACAGAAAATCTACGAATTAATGGATGCAGTAGACAGCTACTTCCCAGAACCACAGAGACCAGTAGATCAGCCATTCCTTATGCCTGTTGAAGACGTATTCTCAATCACAGGTAGGGGTACAGTTGTTACAGGAAGAATCGAAAGAGGAGCTATTCACCCAGGTGACGAAGTAGAAATCGTTGGTATGACAGATGAAATTAAGAAAACAGTTGTAACTGGTGTTGAAATGTTCAGAAAATTATTAGACGAAGGTATCGCTGGTGACAACGTAGGATGTTTGTTAAGAGGTATTGACAAAGACGAAGTATGGAGAGGTCAGGTATTAGCAAAACCAGGTTCAATCACACCTCATAAGAAATTCAAAGCACAAATCTACGTATTAAAGAAAGAAGAAGGAGGAAGACACACTCCATTCAAGAAAGGTTACAGACCACAATTCTACATCAGAACAGCTGACGTTACAGGTACATTGTTAGAATTCGAAGGCGGAGCAGAAATGGTTATGCCAGGAGATAACATTGTAACAACAGTAGAATTAATCTACCCTGTAGCATTAGAAAAGAACATGAGATTTGCTGTTCGTGAAGGTGGAAGAACAGTTGGAGCAGGTGTTGTTACAGAAATAGTAGAATAATAAAATCTTTTTGCAAAGTTTTTATTATAAAATATAAAATCGGGGAGCTTCCACGCTCCCTTTGCTAAATGCTTAAAGGAGGGTCAGTATGGCAAAAAAGTTGATTAAAATAAGATTAAAATCATATGATCATAGATTATTAGATGAATCAGCACAAAAAATAATAGATGCAGTTAAAAATAGCAGTGCAAAGGTTTCAGGACCTATTCCACTACCAACAGAAAAAACAATTTACAGTGTTATAAGATCACCACATAAATACAACTATTCAAGAGAACAATTTGAAAAAAGAGTACATAAAAGAGTTATTTACATCTACGATGCAACACAGGAAACAGTAACAGAATTATTAAAAATTCAGTTACCATCAGGTGTATCAGTAGATATGAAGGCTTAATTTTAATGATCGGGCTCTGGAGGTGAAGTTAGCATGAAAGGTATTTTAGGAAGAAAAGTAGGTATGACAAGAGTTTATAAAGATGGTAAAGCCATCCCGGTCACAGTTATAAAAGCTGGACCATGTGTAGTAGTGCAGAAAAAGACAGAAGAAAAAGATGGTTATAAAGCTATTCAGGTTGGTTTTGAAGAAGTAAAAGAATACAAAGTAAACAAACCAAAGCTTGGAATCTTCAAAAAAGCAGGCGTAAAACCAATGAGAGTTCTTAAAGAATTCAAAGTTGATGACGTAGATGCATATGAAATTGGTCAGACAATTGATGTATCAATTTTTGAAGAAGGAGAAAAAGTAGATGTAACAGGTTGGTCAAAAGGTAGAGGTTACGCTGGTGTAATTAAAAGATGGAATTTTGGTGGAGGAAGAAAAACGCACGGTTCTAAATTCCATAGAGCTTTAGGTTCAACAGGTAACCACACAGAACCAGCAAAAGTATTCAAAGGTAAAAAGATGTTCGGACATTACGGAAATGAAAGAATTACAGTATTAAACTCAGAAGTCGTAAAAATAGATAAAGAAAACAACCTTATAGCAGTTAAAGGTGGAGTTCCAGGTGCGAGGGGTGGATTGTTAATAATCAGAGAAGCAATCAAAAAGTAAGCCCCGAAAATGAAGAACGAGGAGGTAAGAAGAAATGGCTCAGTTAGACCTTTATTCAGTTAAAGGTGAAAAGATAGGTACAATTGATGTAAAAGATTCAATATTTGCAATTGAACCAAACACAGACTTGTTATACAGATATGTAGATATGCAGTTAGCAAATAGAAGAAGAGGAACCGCTTCAACAAAAACAAGAGCAGAAGTTAGAGGTGGCGGAAGAAAACCTTGGTCACAGAAACATACAGGAAGAGCAAGGGCAGGATCAATAAGGTCACCATTATGGAGACACGGTGGAGTTACATTTGGACCAAAACCAAGAGATTGGTCAAAAAAATTAACAAAGAAAATGAAAAGATTAGCATTAAAATCAGCATTAAGTGTAAGGGTAAAAGAAAATAATCTTATTGTAATAGATGACTTGACATTTGAAAAACCAAGAACAAAATCTATGAAAGAAGTATTAAAGAACTTCGGATTTGAAAACACAAAAACATTAATAGTATTACCTTGGAAAAAAGATGGATATATTAATGTAAAATTATCAGCAAAAAATATTCCAACAGTAAAGGTTATAATTGCTGATAACCCAAATCAGGGTAAAGATGGTAAAAAAGTGAATGTAGATGGATTAAATGTATTCGACATAATAAACAACGAAAAAGTAATCCTTACAAAAGATACAGTAGCAAAGATCGAGGAGGTGCTCGGCTGATGGTTAAAAAAGAATTTAATTATGACGTTGTTATAAGGCCGGTCCTCACAGAAAAAACATACTTATTAATGGGCGAGGGCAAATATACATTTGAAGTAGCTAAAGATGCAACAAAGCCTGAAATAAAAAAAGCTGTTGAGGAATTATTTAATGTAAAGGTTGAAAAGGTTTATACAATGAATGTAAAACCAAAACCAAAGAGATTGGGAAGATTTGAAGGTAAAACAAGATCATGGAAAAAAGCTATTGTTAAGTTAGCTGAAGGATATGTAATAAAAGAGCTTCAAGGTAATTTATAAGGAGAGGTGAGCTGAAATGGGTCTTAAAAAGTTTAAGCCAATAACTCCTTCCAGGAGATTTATGATAATCACAGATTTCTCAGAAATTACAAAGGATACCCCAGAAAAATCATTGATAAAGCCTCTCAAAAAAACTGGTGGTAGAAACTCTTATGGAAGAGTTACCATGAGACATAGAGGTGGCGGACACAAAAGAAGATACAGGGTTATTGACTTCAAAAGAGATAAATTTGGGGTACCTGCAAAAGTTGTATCTATAGAATACGATCCAAACAGAAGCGCAAGAATTGCATTATTAGTATATGCAGATGGTGAAAAGAGATATATTCTTGCTCCAAAAGGAGTTAAGGTTGGAGAAACATTAGTTTCAGGACCAGATGCAGAAATTAAGCCAGGTAATGCATTGCCATTAGAAAATATTCCTGTGGGTACAATAGTTCATAATATAGAATTTGAACCTGGAAAAGGTGCAAAGATTGCAAGATCAGCAGGAACATATGCACAATTAATGGCAAAAGAAGGAAAATACGCATTATTAAGAATGCCTTCAAGTGAATTAAGAAAAGTTCACATTAAAGGTATGGCAACAATAGGTATGGTTGGAAATGAAGATCATATAAACGAAGTATTCGGTAAAGCAGGTAGAACAAGATGGTTAGGAAGAAGACCACACGTTAGAGGTATGGCTATGAACCCAGTTGATCACCCAATGGGTGGTGGTGAAGGTGCAAGTAAAGGTCATATTCCAAGAAGTCCTTGGGGAACACCTGCAAAAGGATACAAAACAAGACGTGGAAAGAGAAAATCAGATAAATTTATTGTAAGAAGAAGAAAAAAGTAACCTAGGGGGTGCTGTTAGTGAGTAGATCTTTAAAGAAAGGGCCTTATGTACACCCAAGTCTGTTGAAAAAGATAAGAGAAATGAATGAAAAAGGAGAAAAGAAAGTAATAAAGACTTGGAGCAGAGCTTCAATGATATTACCAGAAATGATAGGACATACAATTGCTGTACATAATGGAATGAAACATATACCTGTTTATATAACAGAACACATGATTGGACATAGATTAGGTGAATTTGCACCAACAAGAAGATTTGGTGGTCACGCTGATAAAAAGGCTAAAAAAGGCAAGGTGAAATGAGGAGGGACGTAATCATGGCTGTATCAAGAGTTCAAGATGGTAAAAGGTTAAAAAGGTCAGTTTATCATAGATTAAGAAAAGAAGCTGAAGCAGCACAGCCAAAAATTGAAGCAAAAGCAACAGCAAAATACTTAAGAATATCTCCTAAAAAAGCAAGATCAGTAATAAATGCAATAAGAGGAAAAAATGTTGATGAAGCATTACAGATATTAATGTTCAGCCCTAAAAAAGCTGCAAGATTAACATATAAAGTATTAGTATCTGCTATTGCTAATGCAGAAAACAATTTTGGCTTAAATGCAGACGATTTATATGTTGCAGAAGTATATGTAAATGATGGTCCAAGAATGAAAAGACTTTGGCCAAGAGGAAGAGGAAGAGCTGATATTCTTTTAAAGAGAATGTCACACATTACCGTTGTTGTTAGAGA
Source organism: Marinitoga sp. 1138 (assembly GCF_013363265.1). Classification (NCBI taxonomy): domain Bacteria; kingdom Thermotogati; phylum Thermotogota; class Thermotogae; order Petrotogales; family Petrotogaceae; genus Marinitoga; species Marinitoga sp. 1138. The sequence goes on along the minus strand of NZ_LBFA01000011.1, from coordinate 22,412 downwards.
CAGACAAAAAGAAAAAGAGTTAAAATCTCAGAAGTGAGGTGGAATATCCGTGGGTCAAAAAGTACATCCATATGGTTTCAGGTTAGGAATATCAAAACCATGGAAAGCAAACTGGTTTAGTGAAGATAATTATGCAGAATATTTAAAAGAAGATTTAAAAATAAGAGATTACATAAAACAAAAATATTATGAAGCAGGAATTGGAGATATATTAATTGAAAGACCTTCTTCAACACAAATAAACATAACAATAAAAGCAGTAAGAGTTGGAATAATTATTGGAAGAAAAGGTGCAGAAATTCAGGCATTGAAAAAAGAAATTGAAGGCATGGTAAATGATAGAAACGTAAGAATTAACATAGACGAAATTAGAAATCCTCAAACAAACGCTGTATTAATTGCAGAAAACATTGCTGGCCAGATTGTTAAAAGGGCATCATATAAGAGAGCAATGAAAAGAGCAATTTCAGCAGCATTAAAAAGAGGAGCAAAAGGAATTAAAATAATGGTTTCAGGAAGATTAAACGGTGCTGAAATCGCAAGAACTGAATGGTATATGGAAGGAAGATTACCTTTACAAACATTGAGATCAGACATTGATTACGGAACTGCTGAAGCACAAACATTATCTGGAACTATCGGAATAAAAGTTTGGGTTTATAAAGGCGACACTCAGTTATGAACTAAAGGAGGGCGTGATGTAAATGTTAATGCCAAAAAGATATAAATATAGAAAAATACAAAGAGGTACAATGAAAGGTAAAGCCAAAGGCGGAACATTAGTTGACTTTGGCGAATGGGGTTTAAAAGCATTAGAACCAGCAATGATTACTTCACAACAAATAGAAGCATGTAGGTTAGCAATGGTTAGAACATTAAAAAGAAACGGTAAAATATGGATTAAAATATTCCCTGATAAACCAATTACATCAAAAGGAATTGGAACAAGAATGGGAAAAGGTAAAGGTGACGTAGAAGGATGGGTAGCAGTAGTAAAACCAGGAAAGGTTTTATTTGAAATTGCTGGAACATCTGAAGAATTAGCAAAAGAAGCATTAGAATACGCAGCAACAAAATTACCAATCAAGACAAAAATAGTACCCAGGTACCATATAAGGGGGGAAGCAAAATGAAGAAACAAGTAGCTGAATTAATCAACTTAACAGATGAAGAATTAAAAACAAAATTAGAAGAAGCAAAGAAAAAATTATTTGAAATGAGATTCCAACACGAATTAGGTCAGATAAAAAATACTGCTTCCATAAAAATGGTAAGAAGAGACATAGCAAGAATAAAAACAATTCTCAGACAAAGGGAATTGGGTATAAGGAGGTAATGAGTAATGCCTAAAAAAACATTAATAGGCGAAGTTGTTAGCGACAAAATGGATAAAACAGTTGTTGTTAAAGTTGAAAGAAGAATAAAACATCCTATATATAAAAAGTTCGTTAAGAAATCAAAGAAATTCCATGCTCATGATGAAAACAATGAATGTGGTATTGGAGATATAGTAGAAATAGAAGAATCAAGACCATATTCAAAAACAAAAACATGGAAAGTTGTAAGAATTGTTGAAAAGAACATTTTTGCGGAAAAAAATAATGAAACACCCGAAACAGTGGAAGAAGTTGGGGGTGACGCATAATGATACAGACTGAGTCATATTTAAGAGCTGCAGATAATTCTGGAGCAAAAGTATTAAGAGTAATAAGAGTATTAGGTGGATTTCATAAATCAGTAGGAACAGTAGGCGACGTTGTAGTATGTTCAGTAAGAGAAGCTATTCCTCACACAGACATAAAAAAAGGTCAGGTTGTAAAAGCTGTAATAGTTAGAACAAAAAAAGAAATCAGAAGAAAAGATGGTTCACATATTAGATTCGATGAAAATGCAGCTGTTTTAATAGATAAAAACAATATGCCTGTTGGAACACGTGTGTTTGGACCAATTGCTAGAGAAGTAAGAGAAGCAGGTTACACAAAAATAGCATCTCTTGCACAAGAAGTATGGTGAGGTGAGAGCATGAAAGTAAAAAAAGGCGATTTAGTAAGAGTAATATCTGGTAAAGATAAAGGTAAAGAAGGTAAAGTTTTAAGAGTAATGCCTAAATTAAATAAAATTATTGTAGAAAATGTAAATATTGTAAAGAAACATCAGAGACCAACACAGCAGTTAAGAGAAGGTGGAATTATCGAACAACCAGCACCAATATATGCAAATAAAGTAATGGTTGTTTGTCCAAACTGCGGAAAACCAACAAGAGTTGGTTACAGGGTTCTCGAAGAAGGCAAAAAGGTTAGAGTTTGCAGAAAATGTAACGAAATCATAGATAAGGTTTAATGAGGGAGGAATAGATAATGAGATACGAATTTATACCTTTAAAAGATAAATATGAAAAAGAAGTAGTTCCAGCCCTCATGAAAGAATTTGGATACAAAAACATTCATGAAGTACCAAAAATCGTAAAAATTGTTGTGAATATGGGTATTGGTGAGGGCTCAAGAAACGCTGATGTAGTTGAAAAACACGCTCAGGAATTATCAATAATTACAGGCCAAAAAGCTGTAGTTACAAGAGCAAAAAAGAGTGTTGCTAACTTCAAATTAAGAGAAGGAATGCCTATTGGTGCAAAAGTAACATTAAGAAGCATGAAAATGTACAACTTCCTCTACAAATTAATTAATATAATTTTCCCAAAATTAAGGGACTTCAGAGGTATGAATCCAAATAGCTTTGATGGAAGAGGAAATTACACATTTGGGTTAACAGAACAATTAGTTTTCCCAGAATTAAAACCAGACCAGGTAAAAAGAGTACAGGGTATGGATATTACTATTGTTACAACTGCAAAGACAGATGAGGAAGCAAGAAAACTCCTTCAATTAATGGGCTTCCCTTTCAAGAGAGATTAAGGAGGAGGTAAATAATGGCAAAAAAATCAATGGTTGCAAGATGGAAAAAACCAAAAAAATATAAGACAAGAGAATATTCAAGATGTATAGTTTGTGGAAGACCAAGAGCTGTATATAGAGAATTCGGTTTATGTAGAGTATGTTTCAGAAAATTAGCCTTGGAAGGAAAATTACCAGGCGTTAAAAAGGCAAGTTGGTAAGGAGGGAATCTTAATGTGGAGTGATCCCGTAGCAGATATGCTTACAAGAATAAGAAATGCAAACCTTGTTATGAAAGAAAGTGTAGAAGTTCCAGCATCAAACTTAAAGAGAAATATAGCTGAAATATTAAAAAGAGAAGGTTATATTGCAGATTATAAATTTATCGAAGATGGAAAACAGGGTATATTAAAAATACAGTTAAAATACAAAGGTGACAGAAAGAACAGACAAAGAGTAATTCAGAGCATAATAAGAGTATCAAAACCAGGTAGAAGAGTATATGTATCAAAAGATAAAATTCCAGTTGTAAAAGGTGGAATGGGAATATCAATAATCTCAACTTCAAAAGGTGTTCTTACCGACAAAGAAGCAAGAGAACTCGGAGTCGGTGGAGAATTAATTTGTTACGTTTGGTAGGAGGTGCTGAATAAATGTCACGTATATCAAAAAATCCAATAGATATACCAAATGGGGTAGAAGTGACAGTAAACGAAAAAGAAATTAAAGTAAAAGGCCCTAAAGGTGAATTAACACAGGAATATTTACCATATGTAAAATTCGTAATTGAAGATAATAAAATAAAAGTAGAAGGTAATGAATCAGCAATGAAAAGAAAAAGTGATGCAAAGAAAATCAATATGTTCCAGGGTACATATGCATCACTTGTTAAAAATATGATTAAAGGTGTAACAGAAGGATTCACAAAAGAATTAGAAATTATTGGTATTGGATACAGAGCAAAATTACAGGGTTCAACATTAGTATTAGAACTTGGTTACTCACATCCAATAGAATATATTCCACCAGAAGGAATAACAATTGAAGTACCAGCACCAAATAAAGTAATTGTAAAAGGAATTGACAAATACTTAGTTGGTGAAGTTGCAGCAAAAATTAAGAGATTTAGAAAACCAAATGTATACTCTGGAAAAGGTATCAAATATGTTGGCGAGGTAATCATTAGAAAACAAGGTAAGAAAGTTTAAGGGAGGCTGACCAGATGATTAAACCCACACCAAGAAAAAAATTAAGAAGAAAAAGACATTTAAGGGTTAGAAGAAAAGTTTTTGGAACTCCTGAAAGACCAAGAATGGTAGTTTTCAAAAGCAATAAACATATTTATGTTCAAATTATAGATGATACAAAAGGACATACATTGGCAGCTGCTTCTACTTTAGATAAAGAATTAAATCTTGAAAAGACATGGAACATTGATGCAGCAAAAGAAGTAGGAAAATTAGTTGCTAAAAGAGCAAAAGAAAAAGGTATTGCTAAAGTAGCATTTGACAGAGGCGGCTTCAAATATCACGGAAAAGTAAAAGCATTAGCAGATGCTGCACGTGAAGCAGGTCTCGAGTTTTAAGGAGGTGTTGACAGATAATGGCCTTAGATAAAAATTTAATGGCTTCAGCAGCTGCTGAAGAATTTGAAGAAAGAATAATAGAAATTAGAAGAGTTACAAAAGTTACAACTGGTGGTAAAAATATATCATTCAGGGTTGTAGCTGTAGTAGGTAACAGAAATGGTAAAGTTGGAGTAGGAAGTGGAAATGCAAGAGAAGTTCCACAAGCAATAAGAAAAGCAATTCAAAATGCAAAGAAAAATATGATAGAAGTTCCTGTAAAAAATGGAACAATCCCACATGAAGTATTTGGAAGACAGGATGCTTCAAAAGTGCTTTTAAAACCAGCTGGACCTGGTACAGGTATTATTGCTTCTGCAGCAGTTCGTGCAGTTGTTGAATTAGCAGGAGTACACAATATCCTTTCAAAAGCATTGGGTTCAACAACATCAATTAATTTAGCAAAAGCTACATTAAACGGATTGAAAGAATTAAAATCACCAAAAGAATATGCAGAACTCAGAGATTTGAGTGTAACAAAGGTATTCCAGGGTGCCCATAAGGAGGGATAATAAATGGCTAAGTTAAAAATAAAATTAGTAAGAGGAAGAGCGGGTAAGAATTACAGACAACTCGCCACCTTAGATGCCTTAGGATTGAGAAAGACAAATCAGGTAGTAGTAAAAGAAGATAGACCAGAAATAAGAGGAATGATAAGAAAAGTTCAACATCTTGTAACAGTTGAAGAAATTGAAGAATGAGGGGGTAGCAAAGATGTCTCTTAAAATATCTGATTTAAGACCCGCCGAAGGATCAAGAAAAGTAGCAAAGAGAACCGGAAGAGGATGGAGCTCTGGGTTAGGAAAAACTGGAGGTAAAGGACACAAAGGTCAAAAATCAAGAGGTAAAGGTAAAGTAAGACCAAGTTTTGAAGGTGGTCAAACACCATTATTCAGAAGAATTCCAAAATACGGATTTACAAATGCACCTTTCAAAAAGGTATATGCAATAGTAAATGTATCAGTTTTAGAAAACAGATTTGAAGCAAATGAAGAAGTTACACCAGAAAAATTACTTGAAAAAGGAATATTAAAGAAGTTAAATGATGGTGTAAAAATTCTCGGAAATGGAGAATTAACAAAACCATTAACAGTAAAAGCACATGCATTTAGTAAAAAAGCACAGGAAAAAATAGTATCAGCCGGCGGTAAGGTCGAGGTGATCGAATAATGAAAGATGCATTTAAAAATATGTGGAAGATCCCGGAACTCCGGGATCGTATTATATTTACATTGTTAGCACTTATTGCATTCAGGGTTGGTATTTATATACCTATTCCTGGAATAGATTTAGCAAGATGGGAAAGCTTTTTAGCTGGACTTGGAACATCATCACAGGGATTAATAAGTTTTTTTGATATATTTGCTGGTGGTGCTTTAAAACAATTTTCTATATTTGTTTTAAGTGTTACACCATATATTAATGCATCGATTATATTACAGTTATTGTCATCTGTAATACCAAGTTTGAAAGAAATGTTGAAAGAAGGGGAAGAGGGAAGGAAAAAGTTTGGAAAGTTAACAAGACAGGTAACATTAGGTCTTGCTATCCTTCAAGGTTTATTCCTCTCTATGGGTGTTTCTGCTTATAGAGCAGCAAATTTAAATTATTTTGTATTCTTAATTGTTTCAACAATTTCTATTGTTGCAGGTACAATGTTCTTATTATGGTTAGGTGAAATGATAACAGAAAAAGGTATAGGTAATGGTATTTCTGTATTGATCTTTGCAGGTATTGTTGCAAGATATCCACAGTACATAGCAAGTGGTTTTGTTGGAAGATTAAGCGTATTTGAATGGATAGTACTTATAATTATTGCAATTGCAGTTGTAATTGGTACAATTTACTTACAGACATCAGAAAGAAGAATAAACGTTCAATATGCAAAAAGAGTTGTAGGAAACAAGATTTATGGTGGAGCATCAACATACATACCAATAAAGGTTAATGGTGGAGGAGTTTTACCAATTATCTTTGCTTCAGCAATTATGACATTACCATCAATGCTTGCAACAGCAACAGGTGCAGGTTGGGTAAGCAAATGGTTTGGTTATGGAACACCATTATATCTTGTATTATATGCAATTTTAATATTCTTCTTTGCATATTTCTATAATTCAGTTGTTATTGATCCAAACGACATTTCAGAAAACATCAAAAAATATGGTGGATTTATACCAGGAATTAGACCTGGAAAACCAACATCAGATTACATAACAAAAACAATGATGAGAGTTACATTTATTGGTGCAGTATTCCTTGTAATTATCTCATTATTACCATACTTAATCAGAAGTGCAGCAGGTGTAAATATCTGGATTGGTGGAACTTCAGCACTTATTTCAGTTGGGGTTGCCCTTGATATAATGCAGCAGATTGAAGCACACATGATCACAAGACAGTATGAAGGATTTATGAAGAAGGGGAAACTCCGCGGGAGGAGATAATAATGTCTAAATTAAACCTTTTATTCTTTGGACCTCCGGGAGCTGGAAAAGGAACCATAGCTAAAGAGGTTTCAAAAAAATATGGAATTCCCCACATATCCACTGGAGATATGTTAAGAGCAGAAGTTGCTTCTGGTAGCGAGCTTGGTAATAAAGTAAAAGAAATTCTTGAAAAAGGCCAGCTTGTATCAGATGAAATAATGCTCGAAGTAATTAAAAACAGATTACAGCAAAAAGATGTAGAAAAGGGATTTATTCTTGATGGATTTCCGCGAACATTACCGCAGGCAGAAGGATTGGAAAAATTACTTGAAGAAATAAAAAATCCAATTACTGCATCATTATATTTCGAAGTAGATGTAGAAACAGTTGTAAAAAGGATTACAAACAGAAGAATCTGTCCAAAATGCGGTAAAATCTACAATCTTATCACATTAAAACCTAAAGTTGATAATATCTGTGATGAATGTGGAACGCAGTTAATCCAGAGAGATGATGATAAAGAAGATGTAGTAAGAGATAGATACAAAGTTTATATGGAAAAAACATATCCTGTAATACAATTTTATATGAAAAATAACAATTTCTTTACGATTGACGGCAGTGGTACGGTAGAAATAGTTACAAAAAAAGTGTTTAATATATTGGAAGGGATAGTATGATATTAATAAAAACTAATTCAGAAGTAGATAAAATGAGGCGAGCTGGAAGGCAGCTCGCTATCCTCTTTGAGAAAATAAAGGATTTAGTTGTTGAGGGATCCAGCGCATATGAGGTAGAAAAATTTGTAAATAGCTATATGAAAGAAAAAGGATTTATTCCTACATTTAAAGGTTATGCAGGTTTTCCATATGCAACATGTATTTCTGTAAATGAAGAAATCGTTCACGGATTCCCTACAAAAGAAAAAGTATTTAAAAATGGAGATATAGTTTCAATTGATATGGGACTTACATTAGACGGATACATAGCAGATGCCGCAAGAACGTTTATAATCGGAGAAGTTCCAGAAGAAGTGAGAAAGCTCGTTGAAGTTACAGAAAAATCATTCTGGCTTGGAATTGAGCAGGCAAGACCTGGAAACAGGATAGGCGATATAGGTAACGCGATACAAACATATGTAGAGTCTCAGGGATTTTCAATAATAAAAGAGTATGTAGGACATGGTGTAGGTCGAAAATTACATGAAGATCCACAAATTCCTAATTATGGTGTAAAAGGAAAAGGACCATTAATTAGAAAAAACATGACATTTGCTATTGAACCTATGGTTTCTATGGGAGATTGGCGAGTAAAAGTGCTTGATGATGGTTGGACAGCAGTAACAGCAGATGGCTCATTATCTGCACATTATGAAAACAGTCTTGTAGTAACAGAAAATGGTCCTGAAGTATTAACAAAATTAGATTAAGGCCCGAGAGGTGATTATCGTGGCAAAAAAAGATGATGTTATTGTAATGGAAGGTCATATTGTTGAGTCATTACCAAATGCTACTTTTAGAGTGGAATTGGATAATGGTCATAAAATATTGGCACATATTTCTGGAAAAATGAGAAAAAACTTTATAAGATTAGTTCCAGGAGATAGAGTGATAGTTGAAGTATCAATATATGATTTAAACAGAGGAAGAATAATAAGAAGAGAAAGAATAAAGAAAAATCCAAGCAGCGAGGAGGAATGAGCAAATGAAGGTAAGAGCCTCAGTTAAAAAAAGATGTGAACACTGTAGAGTTATCAGAAGAAAAGGAAGAGTTTGGGTAATTTGTTCAAAGAATCCTAAACACAACCAAAGACAGGGATAATTTTTAAAGGAGGGAAAGTTGAATGCCACGTATTTTGGGTGTTGAAGTACCAAACAACAAGAAGTTATTCATTGCTCTTACATATATTTATGGTATAGGAAGACACAGAGCAATGGAAATATTAGAATCAACAGGAATTGATCCTGACAAAAGAGCAAAAGAATTAACAGATGATGAAATCAGTAAAATTACACATTTCATCAACGAACATTACCTTGTTGAAGGTGAATTAAGACAGGAAATTCAGAAAAATATTTCAAGATTAATCGAAATCGGATCATACAGAGGTTACAGACATAAGAATGGATTACCAGTAAGAGGACAAAAAACACATTCAAATGCAAGAACCAGAAAAGGTCCAAGACCTTCAAAAATCGGTAAGAAAAAGTAATAAGGAGGTTTAGCAATGGCTAGAAGATCAGCACAAAAGAAAAAGAAGATATCTCTTGAAAAAGCAGTTGTGCATATTCAATCAACATTCAATAACACAATTATCACTTTAACAGATCCAGCAGGAAATACATTATTCTGGGCAAGTGGAGGAACAGCTGGTTTTTCAGGAACAAAGAAAGGAACACCATATGCATCACAGTTAGCAGCAGATAAAGTTGCAAAAGAAGCTTTAAAATATGGTGTAAAAAGACTTGATGTATATGTAAAAGGACCAGGAGCTGGAAGAGAATCAGCAATAAGAACCTTACAAGCAGCAGGATTGGCAATTGAAAATATAAAAGATAAAACTCCAATACCTCATAACGGTTGTAGACCAAAGAAAAGAAAAAGAATGTAAGGCCAAAGAGGAGGGAATGTAATGGCAAGATATATAGGATCTCTTTGTAAACTTTGTAGAAGAGAAGGATTTAAATTATACTTAAAAGGCGAAAGATGTTATACAGATAAATGTGCAATTGCAAAAAGACCATACGCACCAGGTCAGCACGGAAAACAGGCTAAAAAACCAACACAATATGGAATGCAATTAAGATCAAAGCAGGCTTTAAAAAGAATTTATGGTGTATTAGAAAGACAATTCAGAAGATACTTTGAAGAAGCATCAAGAAAAGAAGGTAACACAGGAGAAAACTTAATGAGAGTTTTAGAAACAAGACTTGACAATGTTGTATATCAAATGGGTTTTGCAGTAAACAGAAGAACAGCAAGACAATTAGTAAGACATGGTCACTTCCTTGTAAATGGTAAAAAAGTTGATATACCATCATACAGAGTTAGACCAGGAGATGTAATTGAAGTAAAAGAAAAGAGCAGATCAGCATTACCAATTAAACAGGGAATCGAATTAGCTCAAAAGGCAAACAGAAAGTTAGACTGGATAGAAGTAGATTACAATGCATTTAAAGGAACATTCTTAAGATTACCAACATTAGACGAAATGGATGTACCAGTAGACTTACAGGCTATTATCGAGCTTTACTCAAAATAATAGTTGTTTGTATGATGATCGCAACAACGCGCCTAACAAAAAGAAAGGGGGTGCACTCCAATTTAGGAAAGCTAAATTGGGGGTAATGAATGGAATTTGTAAAACCGGAAAAGATGATATTAGAAACATTAGAAGAATCAGAAGAATTAGAATACAAATATGGAAGATTTGTCCTGTCGCCTCTTGAAAGAGGATATGCGGTTACCATAGGTAACGCATTAAGAAGAGTATTATTATCCTCAATACCAGGGCTTGCAATAACAAGCATAAGAATTCCTGGTAAATTACACGAATTTGATGTAATTGAAGGCGTACAGGAAGATATACTTGAAATAACAGTTAACCTTAAAAAAGTTGAATTAAAAGTTGTAGATTTTGATAACATTGGAAATTTAAAAGAACCAATAGTTTTAAGAATAGAAAAAATGGGACCAGCAGAAATTAAAGCAGGAGACATAATTACACCACCAGGTATTGAAATTGCAAATCCTGATTTTAAAATTGCAACAATGAATGCAAACAAAAAATTTGAAATGGAATTATATGCAACAGTAGGAAAAGGATTTGTATCAACATCAGAAATGGATCTTTCAAAGGACATTGAAATGATTTATATAGATGGTGTATATAGTCCTGTAATTAGAGTTAATTATCTCACAGAAAAAGTTCGTGTTGGAAAAAGAACAGACTATGATAAATTAATACTTGAAGTATGGACAAAAAAATCTATAGATCCGAAAGAAGCATTGGTAAAAGCCACAAAAATATTAATTGAACACTTTAATATAATCTACTCATCATGGAGAGAAGAGATAGATTTAACAGAAGCTGAAGCTATTCCAGAATCAATGGAAACAAATGTTTCAGAAGAAATTGCTGGTCAGGAAGTAGAAGAAGAATTTAAAAATGTAAGTCTTGAAGTTCTTGAAACAAGAATAGACGAGCTCGATTTAAGCAAAAGAGCAAAAAATTGTTTAAAGAGAGAAAAAATCAATACAGTAAGAGACATATTAAAGAAGGATCCAGATGAATTAATGAAAATCAAAAACTTCGGTAAAAAATCTTTAGATGAAATTAGAAAGGAATTAAAAGAGAAATTCCAGTTGGATTATGACGAGATCCAGAAGGGAGGAGCCTAATAACCATGAGACATAGAGTAAAGGTAAATAAATTAAGCAGATACGCTTCACATAGGAAAGCATTATTAAAAAACTTAGCAAGAGAAGTATTTGAACACGGTAGCATCATTACTACAACAGCAAAAGCAAAGGCAGTAAGACCATTAGTAGAAAAAATCTTAACAAAAGCAAAAGAAGCAAAAACAACAGATAACAAAGATAGAAGTGTTGCATTAAGAAGACAGATTAACAGATACTTCAACGACAGAAGATTCACAAACAAAGTTGTTGATGAAATCGCTCCAAAATTCGAAAATAGAAATGGCGGATACACAAGAATCTTAAAGATTGGATACAGAAGAGGAGATGCAGCAGAATTATCATTATTACAATTAGTAGAAAGCATTGAAAATAAAGAAGAAGAAAAAGCAGAATAATATAAAAAATACCGGGCAGTTACTGCCCGGTATTTTTTATTAAATTATAGTTTTCTTACCATTATTGAAAAGATAAAAACTATTAGAAGACCGGTAATAGGAATTAAGTAACTATATAAAATAGAAAAATCTCCCACGAAACCCATAAGAGTTGTAATAATAGACGCACCAATTCCTATACTTAAAGAAACAATTCCGGAAACAAGGCCGACTTCCCTATGAGATAAGTGAGAATTCAAAAATTTTTGTGTAACAGGAAAAATTGGTCCAAGCATAATTCCTAATATTGAAAAAGCATATGGAGAAAAAGACTTTATTGAAATCATAATAATTAAAGTAATTGCTGAAAACAATGAAAAAATAGTTGTAAGAGTAAAATTAAATTTCTTATACAATGTATCAGTTAGTAATCTTCCAATTGTAAAAAATACCCAGAATAAGCTAATAAAAATCGAAGCTGAATCCTTTGGGATATTAAATTGATCAGTAAAAAGATTACCAGCCCATGTGACAGCTCCAATTTCCACACCGGAATACATAATAAAAATTACCAGGATATATATGATAAATTTATTTTTTAAGACTGAAAGAGCTTCAGTAAATTTAAAAGCTTTATATTTTACGTTTTCTGGAACCTTTTTCAAAATAATAAAAAAGAAAATAAATAGAAATACAAATTCATAAATATAAAAAGGAAATTTATAATTAATATTATTTCTTAAAATAAAAGATATAATCAAAGGACCTGTTATTCCGCCGAAACCAAAAAAAGCATGTAACAATCCATATTTTTGAAATTCTTCAGGCAAATGATCAAACATAGAAATTAAAGATAAAATAGTTTGTCCCATAGAAGCACCTATAAAAAACATAGAAAAAATCAATGTATAAATATCTTTTGAAATAATAAATAAAAAAACACCGAGAATTTCAAAAATAATGCCTAAAAGGAGGCTATTTCTTAAACCTAATATTGCTATTATAAAAGCTCCTATAATAGAAACACTCATATTTCCTATAGTTCTCGCCAGAGGTAAAAAAGAAGAAAACCCTATTGTTAAAGAATAATTATCCTGCAAAGTAGTCATTAATGGGGGTATGGAATTTACAATAATAGCAAGAAAAAATATATTAAAAAAAATAAAAAATTGTAGTTTTTTATCTGACATAAAATCCTCCTTTGAAATTGTTGATATTTTAAGGTATAATTAAACAGGATAAGGTTTTATAATAGAAACCAATATTAATTATATCAAAAAATGGAGGAAAAGTATGAAAAAAACATATAGTATATTAATTATGATAATACTTGTGATGTTATCAGGTTGTTCTCTTTTTGATTTTAATAAAGAAAAAGCGCAACAAGATAAAATTGCAAAAATAATAGAAAAAGAACAAAAACTCAATATAATTATAGAAAAGAATAAATATATAGCTTTTAAAGAAAAACAAATTCCGATAAATCTAGAAATAAAGGATTTAAAGAATTTAAATCCTGAAAATTACGTTGATAAAATTGAAATAAATTCTGATTCTACTAATGCAACAGCAACATTGGAAGGTAGTTTATTGCATCTAAAAAATTTTACAAAGGCTGGAACATATACATTAACCTTTTATCATAGTGATATATCAACAGATTTAAATATAGAAATACTTCCAGCAACACCCATAAATTTAAAAGTAGAATTGGATAAAAAAATATTTATTGCCAATAAAAAAGTTGAAATACCATTAAAAATTTATTTTATAGATAAATATGGAAATAGCATAGTAAAAAAAATAAAGGAAATAAAATTATATCCAGTAGTAAAATACGATATTGAACATATCTCTGAGGGATCTTATATGTTAAATTTGTATAATTTAACCAGACCAGGAAAATATATATTTTCCATGTTCATTAATGGGAATAAAAAGGACATAGAATTTTCCGTAATTCCAGATATAATAAAACAAATTAGCTTTGACAATAGCATCGTTAAAGTTGCCACATATTCAGAAAATAAAAAAGATTTTATAATACAAAAAATAAAATATAAGTTATACGACAGATACGGAAATTTAATACCTGGAATAAAAAATTTAGGATATAAAATAATTTCTGACAATATATATACTCCAAAAATAAAAATAAATTACGATGAAAATTATATAGAAGTAATAGGTGGTGTATATCCTGGAATATATAAAGTAGAATTTTACAATGGTAATTACAAATTAAACGGTGAATTAAAAATAGAAGTAAAACCATTTCCGAGAAAAATTATAATATTAAATAAAAAAATAGGAAAAAATTTCTCGGTGGAATTTTCTGTATACGATGGAAATTCAAATTTTGCACAAAATATAAAAATTGAAAAAATAAAAGTATTTTATTCAAATACTATAAAAGAAAAAGAATTTTCCAGTAGTGAACTAAAAAAACACCTGCGGTTAAAAGGGAATATATATACTTTTAATACTATACTTGATGATTATCCAACAAAAATTGAATTATACATAAAATCCAAAGATTTTAATACTATAAATATATTCACAATTTCTTTAAAATAAGGAGGGATTCTTTTATGAAAAAAGGTTTAATAACGGGAATGATTTTATTATTGATGATTTCAGTTTTCTCAGCAACGTTTTATAACCCATTGGGGCCAACATTATTACCAGCAGCAGGATTGTATATAGATGGAGTACCGGGTTTAAAAACAGATTATTGGAGAACAATAGATCAAGCTCAAACATTAATGTTAAAGCAACAGGCAGATTTCATCATATTACCTGTTGCACTTGGAATTGAGATGGTGAATAAAGGCGCAAAATATAAACTTGCAGGAGTATCGTTATGGAAAACATTTTATCTAATTTCCTCAGAAAAGATTACAAATGTTGATGAATTAAAAGGAAAAAGAATAGTTACATTGCATGGCCCAGGCCAAACAGCAGATGTGATATTGAAAATATTAAAAAAAAGCAAAAACATGGACTTTGAAATTGTATATGTTACAAGTGGTCCGGAAATAATACAAATGCTTGCAGCTGGAAAAGAAAAGATAGCTGTTCTTCCAGAACCATTTGTATCACTTGCAGAAATAAAAACAAAAGGCAAGGTTAAGGCGCAGCTTGACTTTCAAAAAGTATATGCTGACATATTCAATTTAAAAGAAGAAAAATTACCAATAGCGGGAATATTTGTATCCGAAAAAATAATAAATAACGATATGAAGATGGTAAAAAAAGTATTAAATGAATACGAATGTTCAGCAAATGTATTCTATAAAAACAGCTTTGATGAAGCAATAAAATTCGTTTTTGATACAATGAAAACAATGCCGGAACCAGTATTAAGAAAAGCAGCAACAAGATCAGAAATATATTACTCAAAAAATATAAAAGAAATAACAGACTTATACATGAAAAATCTCTTTGAATATGGGGCAATATCAAAAATACCAGAAGACTTATATTTAATATATTAGGTGAAATATATGGATAAAAAATTTCTGGAAGAATTTAAAAAATTATATGACATTGTTCAAAGAAATATAGAAAAATGTCCATGGATAAGTTCTATAAATACAGAATATATGCTTAACGAAACGGAATCTGAAATTAATGAAATAAGAGAAGCCATAAAAAATGAAGATATTGAAAATCTTGAAGAAGAAATTGGAGATCTCATATATGATGCATTTCTCGTTTTAAAAATTGCAGAACGTGATTATAATGTTTCATCTGAAAAAATCATAAATGGAGTAGTAAATAAAATATCCAATAGAAAACCCTGGTTATTCTGGGATAAACCAATAACAAAAGAAGAAGCGTCAAAAATCTGGAAAGAACGAAAAGAAGCAGAAAAAAGAGAAAAAAATAAAAAACTTTAACACCAGATTGTTACAAAAGTTATGATATAATATTTATTGAAAACGTTATATAAACGGAGGAAAAGAATGAAAATAGGAATAATTGGTTCAGGAAGTTGGGGAACAGCTATTTCTAAAGTATTATTAAACAATGGACATGAAGTTTTAATATGGACAAGAGAAGAAAACGTCTTTAATGCTTTAAAAAACGGAGAAAATCCTTATTATCTTCCAGGAATTTCAATACCAAAAAACATAAAGCCTTCTATGGATTTAAAAGAAGTTATAGAAAATTCGGAAATTATTGTAATGGCAGTGCCAACGCAGGCAGTAAGAGAAGTAGCAAATAACTTCAAAAGTTATTATAACGGACAAATCATAGTAAATCTTGCAAAGGGATTAGAAATAAAAACACAGGAAAGAATAAGCGAAATTTTAAAGGATATACTTACAGATTTAAAATACGTAGTTTTAAGTGGCCCAAGTCATGCTGAAGAAGTAGCAAGAGATGTTCCAACAAGCGTTGTAGCTGCTTCTGAAAATCTGGAATATGCTGAAAAGGTTCAAGAAATATTTAGCAATGCATCATTCAGAGTATATTCTCAAACAGATGTAATAGGTGTTGAACTTGGTGGTTCTATAAAAAACGTAATAGCAATAGCAGCAGGGGTTATTGATGGCATAGGTGGTTGGGATAATGCAAAAGCTGCATTAATAACAAGAGGGCTTACAGAAATAATCCGTTATGGTGAAAAAAAAGGTGCTAAAAAAGAAACCTTTATGGGACTTGCTGGCCTTGGAGATTTGATAGTTACATGTAATAGTCAGCATAGTAGAAATAGATATGTCGGCGAAATGATAGGAAGAGGCAAAAAATTAAATGAAATCATTGAAAACATGAATATGGTTGCTGAAGGTGTATATACCTGTAAAGCGTTATATGAAGAAATAAAAGAATTACAAATAGAAATGCCAATAGTGGAAAAAACATATGAAGTATTATATCTAAACAAAAATCCACAAAAGGCAATACATGAATTAATGAGAAGGGAATTAAAAAGAGAAGAATTCTGATTTTGAATTTTTCGTAAATTTTCTTTCGATAAGGAGGGAGAAACACATGGAAAAGATGGTATATTTTTACGGTGGAGGAATTGCAGAAGGTAGCGCAAAAATGAAAAACTTACTTGGAGGTAAAGGTGCTAACCTTGCTGAAATGGCAAGATTAGGATTACCAGTACCTGCAGGTTTTACAATTACAACAGAAGTTTGTGACTATTACTGGAAACACGATAGAAAATTCCCTGAAACACTTGAAGCAGAAGTAGATAAAGCAATGAAAAAATTAGAAGAAGTTTCAGGAAAGAAATTTGGTGACAAAGATAATCCATTATTAGTATCTGTTAGATCAGGTGCTGCAGTTTCAATGCCAGGTATGATGGATACAATCTTAAATTTAGGTTTAAACGATGAAACAGTAGAAGCATTAGCAAAAAATACAGGTAACCCAAGATTTGCATATGATGCATACAGAAGATTCATGCAAATGTTTGGTGATGTTGCTTTAGGAATTCCACATCACGATTTTGAAGAAGCATTAAACAAAGTAAAAGAAGAAAAAGGTGTAAAATTAGACATCGAATTAGAAGCAGAAGACTTCAAAAAAGTTGTAGAATTATACAAAGAAATCTATAGAAAAGCAGGAAAAGAATTCCCACAAGATCCTAAAAAACAATTATGGATTGCTATAGAAGCTGTATTTGGTAGCTGGATGAATGAAAGGGCAATAAAATATAGAGCTATCAATGGAATTAAAGAAGGAGAATTATTAGGAACAGCTGTTAACGTTGTTATGATGGTATTTGGTAACATGGGTGAAGATAGTGGAACAGGAGTATGTTTCACAAGAGATCCTAATACAGGTGAAAAAGTAAAATACGGTGAATACTTGCCAAATGCACAGGGTGAAGACGTTGTTGCTGGTATCAGAACACCATACCCACTTGAAAAATTAAACGAAATGATGCCTGATGTATATAAACAATTAACAGAAATAATGGACAAATTAGAACTTCACTATAAAGACATGCAGGATATCGAATTTACAGTAGAAAAAGGAAAATTATACTTCTTACAGACAAGAACTGGTAAAAGAACAGCTAAAGCAGCAGTAAAAATCGCTGTTGACTTAGTAAAAGAAGGATTAATTGATAAAGCTACAGCAGTTATGAGAGTAGCTCCTGATCAAATCGACAAATTATTACATCCTGCATTTGATGAAGAAGAAATCAAAAAAGCACAGGAAATTGGAGAAGGATTACCAGCATCACCAGGAGCAGCAACAGGTAAAGTTGTATTCAGCGCTGATGATGCAGAAAAATTAGCAAAAGAAGGAACACCAGTTATCCTTGTAAGACCTGAAACAAGTCCAGAAGATGTTGGAGGTATGAACGCAGCTGAAGGTATCTTAACAGCAACAGGTGGTATGACATCACACGCAGCAGTTGTTGCAAGAGGTATGGGTAAACCAGCTATCGTTGGTGCTGGAGAAATTGTAATCGATGAAGAAGCAAAAGAATTTGAAGCAAGAGGAGTTAAAGTAAAAGAAGGAGACTGGATCTCAATTGATGGTACAACAGGTAAAGTTTACCTCGGTAAAGTAAAAACAATAAAACCAAAAGGATTAGAAGGAGAAGTTGCTGAATTATTAGAATTCGCAGATGAAATAAGAGTATTAGGAGTAAGAGCTAATGCTGATATTCCAAGAGATGCAACAGTTGCAAGAAACTTCGGAGCGGAAGGTATTGGATTATGTAGAACAGAACACATGTTCTTTGAAGGCGACAGAATCCAGAAAATGAGAAGAATGATCGTATCAAAAACAGTAGAACAAAGAGAAGCAGCATTAGAAGAATTATTACCATTACAGAAAGAAGACTTCAAGGGATTATTTGAAGCTATGGAAGGATTCCCTGTTACAATCAGATTATTGGATCCACCACTTCACGAATTCCTTCCAAACGACGAAGAACAGATGAAAGAATTAGCTCCACAATTAGGAGTAAGTGTAGAAGAATTAAAAGAAATCGTAGAAAACTTACACGAATTCAACCCAATGATGGGACACAGAGGTGTAAGATTAGCTATAACATATCCTGAAATTGCAGTAATGCAAACAAAAGCTATAATCCTTGCTGCAATTGAAATGGTAAAAGAAGGTAAAAAAGTTAAACCAGAAATCATGATTCCATTAGTAGGAACAGTAAAAGAATTAGAATACCTTGACAAAATCGTAAGAGAAACAGCAGACAAATTAATCGAAGAAGCAGGAGTAGATCTTGAATACAAAGTTGGTACAATGATCGAAGTTCCAAGAGGAGCTGTAACAGCAGACGAAATTGCTAAAGTTGCTGAATTCTTCAGCTTTGGTACAAACGACTTAACACAGATGACATTAGGTTTCTCAAGAGACGATTACGGAAAATACATCAACGATTACATCGAAAAAGGAATCTACGAAAAAGATCCATTCAAACACGTTGATCAAACAGGTGTAGGTAGAATGGTTAAAATTGCAAAAGATTACGGTAGATCAGTAAATCCAGAATTAAAATTAGGTGTTTGTGGTGAACACGGAGGAGATCCAGAATCAATCGAATTCTTCCACAAAACACAGCTTGACTATGTAAGTTGTTCACCATACAGAGTTCCAATTGCAAGATTAGCAGCAGCACAGGCAGCTGTTAAATTCAAGAGAGGAAAATTTGTAAACTACGCTGACTAATAAAAAATCAACACCGGGAGAGATTAAATTCTCCCGGTGTTTTTTAATTTTTATCCAACAAATTCTTCCAATTGTTTTGCAGCTATCATACCCTCTCTTATAGCATGCCAGGCTCCCATTGCATTATAAAGTTGCATTCTTATCATAATAAATATAGTTGTCATAGAATACAATTTTCCTACATCATTTAATTTAATTCCTCTATAAACAATATAAAAATAAAACAATGTTGAAATAAAACGTCTTGAAGTATTTGAATATAATAAATCGATTATATATAGCTTTCTTAATCTCTTCCAGTAATCTTTTACATAATTATTATAAGAAACCATTTCATGATCTATAGCATTAAAAAGAGCACTTTCAAATTTTCCTGCAAACATATCTGAAACATATTCCTTTACTTCCAATTCCAGATCATTTAATTTTTTGCTTCTTGGATAATAATAGGCATTTGAACCCAATAATAATAAAATTAATATTATAGAAAATAAAATGGAAGCCAGACCCGAATAATAATCAAGAACAAAAATAGTGCTCATATAAATAAACAACTTGAAAAAATAAACAAGGCCACCCATAGTTGCATAATTAGAAAGTGTATTTGCAACCTTTTCTACTGTTCTTAACGAAAGTTCTGCATATTGTGCAGGCGTTTTTTTAATAAAATCCTGAAAATTCTTATTAATAATAGTTTTATACGTATATATTCCTGCATCGTGCATATATCCTCCCTTAAAATACGAAACATATGCTTTGCTTATACCAAATGTAATATGTCCTATAATAACCAGAAAGAAAAATATAATTGAATAAAAATAAAATTTATCATTCTTTTCAATGGCAAAATTTATAATATCCTTACTGATTACAGCAGAATAAGAAATTGCAATTGAAGATAAAATACCGCAAATATTAAGTATAGTTATTTCCACATAACGTTTTTTATTGGATTTCATAATCCATTTTATCAGCGTTTTCATTCTTCTTCCTCCTTCTGAATTTTTCAGTAAGCTCATTTTCCGCCTTGAAAAATTTCTTTAAAAGACTATTTTCAGAAAAATTATGGAATTTATCCTTTTCCACAATCTTACCATCCTGTAAAACAGCAAATTCTTCAGTTAAGGATAAAATGCTGAATCTATGAGAAATTAAAAGCAAAGTCTTATCTTTTATAAAATTCCTGATATTTTCTATAACCTCTTTTTCCACTAATTTATCAACACCTTCAAGCGGTTCATCGAGAATAAGAAATTCTGGATCTTTTAATAACAATCGTGTAAGCGCTATTCTTGTTCTTTCTCCTCCTGAAATGGCAACACCTTTACTGCCAAGTTGCGTTTCAAGACCATTTCTTTTTTCAAGAAACTTCTTTAAGCCTGATCTTTCAAGTGCTTCTAATAATTCTTTATCAGTTGCTGATGGTTTTGCTATTAAAAGATTTTCCCTTAATGTTCTGTTGAAAATATGCGCATTCTGACTCAATACACCAATTCTTCTATACCATTCCTCATCTGGAATATCTTTTAAATCATTATTCTCTATTAATATTCTCCCTTTTTGTGGTGTTAAAAATTTCAACAACAATCGTATAATAGTAGTTTTTCCTTCACCACTTGAACCTACAAGAGCAATTTTTTCTCCTTTATTTATTTGAATATTAAAATTATCAAGAATCACTGTCTCATTATATTTATATTCAACATTTTCAAAAGATATAAACATATTATGCAACCTCCTTTAAATATTTATTATAAGCAGTTTTTGCCTTTTCAACCATCCAGGATATATAATCCATATCATCTAAATAAAGAGAAAAATAATCATTAAAATAGTCGATATACATCATTATAGCTAAAGCATTTCCTGCCTGCATATTTCCTGAAAAAATCATAAAACCTAAATATAATAACGAAATGGGTTTTAATAAAACACTTATTATTTCATAGGTAACAGCATATTTTAATTCCACATTTCCATATGCAATATAAGAACGTTTTAAATTTTTATAAGCATCAATTACCCATTTTAAAGGTATTTCAAAACTTCTAAAACTCTTTATCTCCTGATATCCATTTAAAACATCTTCCACAACAGCGGCAACATTATATTCACTATCATTCATAAATTTAGAAGCCTTTGACGCTTCTTTCATCTTCTTATTTGCACTGAAAGTTAAAAAAATTGCGCCTATAATCGTTAAAACTCCTATAACTATATTTTGAACGAAAATAATAACAGTAAATGCTACAAGCAACAAAGGCAATAATGCAAATAAAAGAGTGAATGAATCATAAAAAAACCTATATGCATATCTAAAATCAAAAATCTTATCCATCTCTTTTGCAGGAGAAATATTATCTTTTTTCTTAAGAACATTTTTAATAGAAACCTGATAAAAATAAGCAGGTATAGAAACATCATTTAAAGATGTTCGGAACAATCCTTCTCCTTCACCTATTAAATCCCTTAGTATATAAACAATTATAAACAATTTCAGGTTAATCCATACTGTTTCACTTCCAAGAGAATTTACCAATTTACCAAAAATCATCGGTATAAAAAGATTTATAATTTCTCTTGAAACATATAAAAGATCAAGAAATACTTTTTGATAAAAAAGCTTTTTTGGTAATAATCTGTGAAAATCAAAAAAATACTTATAAAATTCTTTCATAAACTTATCACCCCCGAAAGTTAAATTGGCAACAAAAAAAACCCCGACAACGCGGGGTTAAAAATTGACAAAAAAATCACATACCTTTTTTCAAAAACAAAGGCAAAGTTCTCCCGTTGTCGTATTTATTTTTATTAACTTTTAAATTGATAATATCTCTCTTCTTCTCATCTGTGGATACCTCCTGTAAAAAAGTTTTCTAAAATATTCACATAAATGAATTAACCTGAAATTAACAAATAGAATATACCAGAAAAAAATGAAGATTTTTTTTCTGGATTGTAAAAAATCATCTCAAGCGCTGTCTTAAAATCAATAAATCAATTCTTC
>NZ_LBFA01000012.1:0-33123 GCF_013363265.1 Marinitoga sp. 1138 | reverse complement strand
GATGTACAAACTTCGAAGTGTAATATTAATCAGTGTAAGTTATTTAAGCGGAGTATTGGAAGACAATGCCAGTCCGTTTAATATAGCAGAATATATGGAAGTACCATACTTTACAAAAGAACAGGTATATGACTTACTTTCACAACATGAAAAAGAAACAGGGCAAATATTCGATGAAAAGGTAAAAGAATTAATATGGCACAACGCAGCAGGGCAACCTGGACTAACCAATGGTCTTGCATATGATTTAGTGGTAAAAAAAGCAAAAGGAGAAAAGATAATAACAGAAAAGCATTTTGAAAAAACATTATATGACTATATAAAAAAATACATAGACAAAAATATGGAAAATATAATATCAAAAGCACACGAAGAAAAAGAAATAGTAATGCAGATACTATTTGAACCAGAAAGCGTTGAATTTGATATAAGTGATGAAAGAATAAAATTTCTGTATTTACATGGAGTAATAGATGATTGCGAAGGAAAATGTTGTGTAAAAGTACCGTTATACTACAAAAAATTATATAATCATTTCAAACCAAAAATAAATGGAGAAAGAAAAAAAATATTAGAATATGAAGATAACCTGAAAAAATATATAGATAAAGACGGAAACTTAAAACTCAATGAGTTATTCAAAAGATATATAGAGTATATAAAAAGCAGAGGAGCTGTAATGTTCAAAGGCAGAAATTATTATGAAGGAGTATATCAATACAATTTGGATCAATTTTTAAGTACATACATGGGATTGCTTGATGGGAAAGTATATCCAGAAACACAAATAGGTGGAGGAAGAATAGATTTAATGGTAATGTATAAAGAAAAAGAATATCTAATAGAAGTAAAGGCAAATATAATAAAATACGAATATGAAATAGCAAAAAAACAATTAGTAGAATATTTAAAAAGAAGTGGTTTAAAAGAAGGCTGGCTTGTGATATATTCAGAAGCAATAGAGGACTTCAAACATGAAATAGAAGAAATAGAAGGAGTAAAAATCAATGTATGGTTTATAAAAACGAATTTTGAAAGTCCATCGAAAGTGAATTAAAATAACCCTTCCAGAATTTCTGGAAGGGTTATTTTAATTGATATTCGAAATATAATTTTACCAGGCAATTTTATAAAGACCATAATAAGTCAAAATATAGATATTGTCATTGATAATATTGAAATCAAGAGCACCGTCATTTAATTCAAGAAGATCCTCTATTTTGTTATTATTAATATCAAAAGTTAGTAGTTTTCCATTATATTTATTTTGAGAAAGAATGTAAATCTTATCATTTCTTATCTTCATTTTGTATTGATAAGCAGAATAATTTAAATTAATTATCTTTTTTAATTTTCCGTTTATTTTGAGAATAATTAAATCATTATAACTTGTAGTGAAAAATATTTCTTTATTATACACAATAATATTTGAATTTATATATGGCTTGAAATCTTTAAAGTTATTATAAACATCGAAAATGTTGAATATGAAATTGGTATGATTGTTTTCAAGTTTTTTTGAATACAGTTTTTCACCAATAGCAAATATAACATTATTTTCATAAAAAACAGAGTTTCCAAAACTTAAATGTTCATTTTTTATACTGACGCTTTCTATTAATTCATGAGAAAGCGTATTGCCATTATAAATGACTTTATAAACTCCGAAATTGTCTTTAATTATCAAATATAAATTATCATCTATAATTTTAGAGGAAGTATTATACGGCAATTTGGATAAGAAATTAGGAGATAAAATATTTAATATTATTTGTTTGTTTTCCAATTTTACAGAATATATTAAATTATTCATAAGCATTAATAGAGTGCCATTATTTAATTTTGAAAACAAAATAGGTGGAGTTTTTAAGTTAAATTTTTTCATAGTATAAAGCGTTCCATCAGCATTGAGAAATATTAATTTGTTATCCATTGTTGTAAATGCAATTTTGTTGTTTACAGGATATATCTGTAAAATTTGGTTCGTGGAATTATAAATCCATTCAATCTCGCTTTTCATGTTGATTTTTATAATTTCATTTTGAAGATTTCCAAGATATATATTATTAAAATCATCTACTATTATATTATGAAAGTTAGAAAATTTATCAAATTTATATATGTAGCCTTTTGCCAATAATACCTGAAAAGTTAGAACTATCAAAATAATAACAAAAAAAGTTTTTTTCATTTTTCCACTCCTTTCACTAATTTAAATTAAAGATGAAACTATATTTATTATAATAAAAAATATTAAAAAAAGTCAATGGTTCTTAAAAAAATCCATTTATTTTGAAATATTGGAAAAATGCTATTATTAATGTTATTTGAATTTTTTTTATAATTATGTTATATTTAAGTTGGTTGGTTGCATCAAGCAACTAACTAAAAATAAAACAACTAAAAAAGAATTGAAATTCGATTAGAAAATTATAAAATACATGGAGTGATTTAGATGATAAGAATTACCGATTCATTAATAAAAACATTGAATTTTATATGGAAAAAGGAAAAGACATATTTAATGGAAATTTCAAAAGAAACAGGTTTGGAAAAATCCACAGTTTCTCGTTCTTTGAATAAATTAAAAGATTTGAATTTAATAAAAAAGGTTGATGAATTATCTTCTACACCTCAAGGAGGAAGAAAAACAACTGTATTTCAATTTGCTTATTCAATAGGGCATATCCTTGGAATATCTGTTGAACAGGATGGTATTGAAGTTGCTTTGACTGATCTTGCAGGAAAGGTTATTTCTTCAAAAAGGATAAGCGTAATGATTAATGAAGAAAATATCATTTCTCAATTAAATAACGTTATTGAAAGTTACAGCGAACTGGATATATATGGCATTGGAATATCTCTTCCGGGTATTATTGATTCTAAAAATGGAAAGATTATATATTCCAAGGCTTTGAATATTAGAAACTTTAATCTTGTTTCAAAGATTGAGAGAAAGGATAATATCCCTGTTTATATTGAAAATGACAGTAATTGTGGGGCCTTATACTTTAATTTATGTAACAGGGAAAAATCGAAAAACATTTTATATTTTCATATTTCAATTCCATATTATGTTAACGACGGAACCGGTATAGGTGTTGGAATAATCATTAAAAACAGATTATATCATGGAAGTAATAATTATGCCGGTGAAGTTGAAATAAAAAAGGCCATGATTAATGATGAAAAGAGAATATCTTTTGAAGAGTTAAGAAACTATCCAATTGAAAAATTATTGGATAATTCCAGAGAATTTCTTGATTATTATTCAGAAAAGATTTCCAATTTTATCAGTGTATTTGATCCAGATACTGTATTAATAGGTGGAAATATCGTTTTGCTTGATAATGAATTTCTTGATGTGTTTATAAGTCAAATAAAAGAAAAAGTATTTATGTTTGAAAATAGAAATATTTATCTTAATCATACATCTTCTAAAGACTTTTTAACTTCGCGTGGAGCGGCTTCTTTGATATTACACAAGATGTTTTCCACTAAAAATGGTGCAGAAAAGTTCCTTGAAATATACTATAACATGAAAAAGAGGCGATAGGAATGAATTATGGGAAATTGTTCTTTTTAGGTTTTCCAGATGGATTGGATGACGAAGCAATTGAGATTATAAAAGAATATAAACCTGCTGGAGTAATATTATATCCAGGAAATATGAGAAGTATAGAAGAATTGCAGATTTCCATGGACAAATTATATTCACTTGATTTTCCGTTATTAATTACCTCCGACCATGAAGGCGGCCAGCTTGAGACAGTTCCGGGAATACTTTCTTCCCCTGGAAATTATTCTATTGGAAAGGTTAACGCCCCGGAATATGCATATGAGTATGGAAAATATTCCGGGGATAAATTAAAAGAATATGGTTTTAATATGGTTTTTTCTCCAGTTTTAGATGTTTTGCACAGAGATTCAAGTGCGGTTACTGGCTTTAGAATTTTTTCCGATGATCCGAGAAAGGTTGCAGAATTTGGTAAAGAATATATCAGGGGATTGTTAGATTCAGGTATTTTACCAACAGCAAAGCATTTTCCCGGTCATGGAAAGGCCATTCAGGATTCACATGAAGAAACTCCTGTAATCGATGATTTTTCATTTGAAGATGAAGATATTTTTCCATTTGAAGAAGCAATAAATACTGGAATTGAAATGATTATGACAGCCCATATTATCTATAAATCCCTGGACAAAGAGCTGGCTACAGTTTCAAAAAAAATATTAACGGATTTATTGCGTGAAAAGCTTAAATATAATGGTCTTGTAATTAGCGATGCCATTGAAATGAAAGCGTATTATAATAATTATTTTCCTGAAAAAGGCGTAAAGATGTTCTTTAATAATGGCGGAGATATCTTATTAATAGCAGAAGCAAGGGAAAACTTTAAACCTATATATAATGCCTTTATAAATGCAGTTGAGAATGGAGAAATTGATAAAAAACTTCTTAAAAACAAAATAGAAAAGATTGAGAAATTGCAAAAAAAGTATTATACATCGGAGTATAAGGGAAGTTTTTTGAATAAAATAGCAAGAAAGGCATTAAAGGTAAGTTTAAACGAGAAGTTTGAGTTAAAAAATCCTGCGATTTTTATTCCAAAACCAAAAAATCTCAGTCAGGCAGATACAACGGCAAATGACTTAAAGATTCTTGAAGAACTGGTAAAATTTGAATTTAAAGATGCAAATGTATATTCATATGATCCTGTTACAGGTGAAACGGAAGAAGAAAAATTTGAAGGTAATATTTCAATTTCTTTTGTGCTTGATTCATTTAGATTTTCAGAACAATTGCGATTGCAAAAAAGATTGAAGAGACAATTTAAAAAGGTTATTTATGTAATTATCAGAAATGATCAGGATGAAGAATTATATGAAAGCGATAATCATATAGTTACCTATTCAACGAAATTAATATCCATTTATCAGGCAATACGCGTAATTAAGGAACATCAAATATAAAATCACCAAATTTAAAGGGGAGGTATTTGTATGAAAAAGTTGTTTTTGGTATTGGTATTGAGTTTATTGGTAGTTTTCTCATTTGGTAAAACCAAGATAACATTCTGGGGGTTTATGCTTGATGATGAATCATCAGCAAAGATTCTTGGTCAATTTATGAAGGAAAATCCTGATATTGAAGTGGAGTATGTACAGTTATCATGGTCAAATGGTTTTGATAAAATTGTTACAGCTATTGCAGCAAATAATGCACCAGATGTTGTTGAACTTGGAAACACATGGGTTGCAAACTTTGCAAGTCAAAAAACTATTATGAATATGGACGATTATGCAGCAAAAGAAAAGGATCATTATTTTGGCTGGACTTCAGTTGAATATGATGGCCATTATTGGGCAATGCCATGGTTATTGGGAACAAGAGCTTTATTCTTTAATTTAGACTTATTTGAAAGAGCAGGACTTGATCCAAATAATCCACCAGAAACATGGGAAGAATTATATGTTGCAGCACAGAAAATCGATGCTTTAGGTGATGATATTTATGGATTTGGTATGCCAGCTGGTGAAAATTTCAGTCCATGGCAGCAATGGTTCTTACCAGCAGTATGGGGAAATGAAGCATCAATTCTCTCAAAGGATATGAAAAAATCATTATTATATTCAACAAAGGTTATAGAAACTGCAAAATTCTATAAAGCATTATCAAAATATTCATTAAAGACAAAACAGGCAGATTTAGCAAAAGCATTTGGAGAAGGAAAATTAGGTATGTATGTAAGTGGAGCATGGGATATTTCAGGAATTGAAAACAATTATCCAAATATATTATTTGATGTAACATTAATACCAAAACCAAACAAATGGAGCGGTTATCATGCATCATTTGCCGGAGCAGAAGTATTGGCAATTACAGAACAGTCAAAGCATAAAGAAGCAGCTATGAAATTAGTAAAATACTTATTAAAGTCAGACGTTGCAATGCAGATTACAAAATTAGTACCTTCAGTATTCCCTTCAGTAGTTGGAGCAGATAAGGATCCATGGTTTGAAGACCATCCAATGCATCAGGTATTCTATGAACAAAACAAATATGCAAGACCAGCACCTTCACATCCACAATGGTTCAAGATTCAGCAATATTTAACAGAAGCTATAGAAAAAATGATTTTAGAAGATCAGGATGTAGAAAGCACATTAAGATATTATAACCTCAAGATACAGCAAGTATTGAATCATTAAGAAAATTGCCTGCGTAGAGCCACCTACGCAGGCCTTTTAAGGAGTTGAAAAAATGAAAAAGAAAACACGATATAATTTAGAAACTCTTATATTGCTTTCGCCATTTTTAATAATATTTATGGTTTTTGGAATATTTCCAATAGGATATTCCTTTTTTATGAGTTTTACCAATTATACAGGATTAAATCCACATTTTGATTTTGTTGGATTTTCAAATTATACACGTGCATTTAGCGATGAAGTCTTTTTAAAGGCTTTAAAAAACACGTTTATATTTGTAATTGGAACTATTCCATTTACCACAACATTTTCTCTTATACTTGCTGTATTAATCAACAGTAAGTCATTGCCTTTAAAAGATTTATTTAAGGCTGGATTTTTTCTGCCTTCAGTAATATCCATGGTTGTTATATCAACAATATGGATATATCTATACAGCGCAAATGGATTTTTCAATCAAATGTTGCCGTTAATAGGAATAAAACCTCTTGGGACAAGCTGGCTTGCATCTACAAAAACAGCATTGCTCGCAATAATGATTATGGATATATGGGCAGCTATAGGTTATTATACCATATTATTCCTTGCAGGATTGCAAAGTATTCCTGGTGAGGTTTATGAAGCAGCATCAATAGACGGTGCTTCAAAAATACAGACATTTTTTTCTATAACATTACCTTTATTAAAACCAACTATGTTTTTCATTATATCCTTGAATACAATTAGATCATTTCAGATATTTGCAGAAATCTTCACCATGACAGGTGGAGGACCATCAAATGCCACACAGACAGTGGTACATTATCTCTATCAAACTTCGTTTAGGCAATTTGATATGGGTTATGCTTCTGCAATAGCATATATCTTAATGACGATAATTCTTATATTCACCATTATACAGAAGCGCCTGCTTAGGAGTGATATATAATGAAGAGATTTACATTTCTTTTGATTATGTTTGTTTTACTTGGAATCTCCCTATTTCCATTATTAACAATGTTTTTTACTGCAATAATTCCGCAGGGAAATTTAACACATGTGATTACTGAGAAATATCTTAATGATTTTGAGATTAAGTATATTCGTTATGTAAAAAGAAAAGTAAAAACATATAATGGCGCTAAAATAGGATTAGTAAAGGATTCTCCAGAAAGCACACAGAGTTTAAAGGTTTTAATCACAGGTGAAAACCAAAAAATAGCTCTTCTTACAAATGATATGGATTTAAGAGTTATGAAAACACTGGATTTTTATATAAAATCAGATAATGTAAAAGCTTTTGATATGCAGTTTTATGATATTGATGGCAATTATTCTGATATTAAGGTTGAAATTAATAATGATTCAAATAAATGGCAGAAAGTTTCAATTAGTTCAAAAAATATTAGCAAAAATGGTGTAAACTTGAAACACATAACCAAAATAGCATTTTTATTTAACACTAAAAATGCCACTGTTTATCTTGATGATTTTAAGATAAAATACAAATTCCCAACGATGCTAAATTTTGTAAACGTCTGGAAAGAAAATATGTTTGGGCGATATATGTTTAATAGTTTTATAATAGCTATTTTTGCAGTTGTTGGAAATATAATATTCTCTACAATGGTGGCATATGCATTTGCTCGAAGAGAATTTTTTGGAAAAAATGTGTTATTTTTAATAGTATTGGCAACTATGATGATTCCCCCTCAGGTTACCATAATACCAATATTTATCCTTATGAAAAACTTTGGATGGATTGATACCTATTATTCCCTAATCGTCCCGTTTCTTGTAACCCCATTTGGAATATTCTTATTAAAACAGTACATAGAACAACTCCCTATAGAGCTTGAACAGGCAGCATATGTGGATGGCGCAAATACCTTTCAGGTATTGTTCCATGTAATATTCCCATTGTCAAAACCAGCGCTTGCGGTTATGGGAATAAATACCTTTATCAGTTCATGGAATATGCTGTTTTATCCATTGGTAATGACTACTTCAAAGGAAATGAGAACTGTTCAGGTTGGTCTTGCATTATTCCAGAAGTTCAATCAGGTTGAATGGCCAACATTAATGGCAGCATCATCGATTATAGGAATACCGGTTATAATTGCATTTTTGATTTTCCAGAAACACATTATAGCCGGAATAACACAAGGGGCGGTGAAAGGATGAAAGGTGAAAAAACTTTAAGGGAAATAGAAAGAATACCGGAATTATTAAAACATACAAAGGAATTTGATTTTTCATTTGAAAAAGATAAAAAATATACCTTTGTAGGATGCGGTTCTTCATATAATCTTGGATACATTACAACAGAAATGCTAAGAAAAAATGGATATAATGCCGAAATAATTTCAGGTGGAAATGTAATAGTATTTGATAAGGTTCCAGAAAGCGATGTTGCAATATTCCTATCAAGAACAGGAGAATCAACAGAAACAGTGAAGGCTGTAGAGCATTTTAAAAAAAGAAAGATAAAGACCATAGGTATTACATGTGAAAAGAATTCAACACTTACAAAGGTATGCGATGAAAGTTTTGTTTTTGATTTTGCCAATGAAGAAAGCGTGGTAATGACAGGTTCTTTTGTGTTTATATTAAACTTTTTATTAAATGGTATAGAAAAGCATGAGCTTTCAAATGAATCAATTGAAGTGGTAAAGAATGTGGAAAGCATAATAGACAAAATAGACTTAAAAAAATTCAGCCATTTTGTATTTTTAGGTTTTGAAGAACAATATGGAATTTCTAAAGAAGGCGCTTTAAAGATTCAAGAAATGGCTATACAAAATGTGGAATTTCATGAGCCATTGGAATATAGACATGGACCAAAATCATTGGTTACGGATAAAACGCTTGTTATAATAAATTCAAAGGATACAAAAGAAGAAAGAATACTTGCAGAAGAATTAAGGGTAATGGAAGCCGAAGTGATTTTTGTAGGAGAAAATGGTGATTTAAAGATACCATATAAGAATGGATTTGAAAGTCCCCTCAAAATGATACTTCCGCAATATCTTGGATACAAAAAAGCTTTAACAGAAGGTCATAATCCAGATAAACCAAGAAATCTCAGCAAATCTGTTATTTTAGAATAAAAATACCCGGAGAAAACCTCCGGGTATTTTTATTATATTGCCCATTTTCCATTTTTCATAATTAATTCTTCTTTTCCGTCTTTTATTCCATAAACATCTAATTCTTCATTTCCAATCATAAAGTCTACATGTGTAATACTGGTATTTAAACCATGTTCTTTTAATTCTTCCTCAGACATTTTTGTTCCATCTTTAATACATATTGGATAAGCCTTTCCAAATGCAAAGTGTGAAGCGGCATTTTCATCAAAAAGCGTATTATAGAAAATAGTATTGAGTTGATAAATTGGTGAATCTACAGGGACAAGAGCCACTTCGCCAAGGTAGCTTGCGCCTTCATCAAGTGAAATTGCCTGTTTTAATACGTCTTCACCTTTTTCAGCAGTTACCTTTACGATTTTTCCGTCCTTAAATTCCATTGTAAACCCATCTATAATATTTCCGCCATAAACTAAAGGTTTGCTGTTTCTAACATATCCATTTATCTTATCTTTATGTGGAGCACTAAAAACCTCTTCCGTTGGAATGTTTGGTAAAAATACGGTTCCATCTACATTTTTTTGTGTTCCTGCAACCCAAATATGATTTTCCGGCATTCCAACCATTAAATCTGTTCCTGGCCCTTTGTATCTTAAATATTCATACTGTCTTTTATTTAAAAATTCCGTTCTTTTATTAAGATTTTCTATGTGTTTATTCCATAATTCCACAGGATCATCATTTTCATTAACCCTTATAGTTTTTAATATAGCATTCCATAAATCTTCAACGGGATTTGTGGATTCAGGGAAAACCTTTTTAGCCCATTTTTCATTAGGGACTGCCACAACAGACCAACTTACCTTTCCTGACATAATTTCTTTTGATACCTCTTTCATTGCCATTTGATTTGCTTTGGAGAATTTTCCTATAATTTCTGGAGGTATTTCCTTAAAAAGATCTGGATCTGAGCTAATTACACTGAGGAAAGCCCCTTTTTCGTCACAGAAAAATTTTGCTGCTTCAACTTCCCAACTGTGAACCTCCTCAATAATTTCTTCAGGTGCATTTTTTAATTTTAAAAAGGTTATATATTCATCACTATATCTAACATATACCTCTTTTGCCCCGGCTTCATAAGCCTTTTCAGCGATTAATCTTGAAAATTCAACAGCGTCTACAGAGGTTCTTAACAATAATCTCTGTCCTTTTTGAATATTTACGCCAACCCTCACAGCAAGTTCAGCATATTTTTCCAATAATTTTCTATCCATAATACACCTCTTTCTTTATAATATGAAATTACTTTTATTATAACATATAACTTCTGCCATCAATATAATCAGAATAAGTGGAAAAATGCACAATATTAAACTTTTATTATTTTTTATTACTTCTCAATGCAAATAAATGAATATAATCACAATAGTATTTTTTTTAATAAAGTGCTAATATTGAATTAAGGGGGTGAAAAAACATGGAAAAATTCTATGAAAAACCGCTTCTTGATGAGTTGCATGAAATTCAAAACACATATGGGTATATTCCAGAAGAACAGATTATCAGAATTGCAAAAAAAAGAGGTATGCCAAAATCTGAATTATATGGTGTAATAACTTTTTATTCAATGTTTCACACTAAACCACGTGGTCGTTATATAATTCGTGTATGTAATAGTCTATCCTGCCATTTAAATAACAGTAAAAATGTAGTTGAAATGATTAAAGAATATTTAGGGATTGACTCGGGAGAAACAACAAAGGATAGAAAATTTACACTTGAAATTGTTGAATGCTTGGGACATTGTGGTGAGGGACCTGTAATGATGATAAACAACAAAATATATACCAAAGTTACACCACAGCAGGCAGTTTCATTATTAAAAGACTGTATATAAAGGTGGTGAGAATATATGATAGAAGAAAAGATTTTTTTAAAAACTGACTTGAAAAAAACACCAGAAGAATATGAATACTTAGGGTTGAAAAACTCTTTGAAATTAATGCCAGAAGAAATTGTGAAAAAAATAACCGAATCTGGGTTGCGTGGAAGAGGTGGAGCAGGATTTCCAACAGGAAGAAAATGGCAATACGCCCTTGCTCAGGAAAATGATGTGAAATTTTTAATTTGTAATGCTGATGAGGGAGAACCAGGTACATTTAAAGACAGATTTTTATTGGAAAATATGCCATTTAAGGTACTTGAAGGAATCATTATAGCTGCTTATGCTGTAAAAGCAAATTACGGATATATTTATATTAGAGGTGAGTATTCAAAGGCTATAGAAATATTTGAAAAAACTATTAAAGATGCATATCATAGTGGGTTATTAGGAAAAGATATTTTGGGAAGCGGATTCGATTTTGAATTGAAACTGGTAAAGGGTGCAGGTGCATATGTTTGTGGTGACGAAACATCATTAATAAATTCAATAGAGGGTAAAAGAGGATTTTCAAGAATTAAACCTCCATATCCAGTTCAAGAAGGGTTATTTGGAAAACCAACTGTGGTAAATAATGTTGAAACATTAGCAACAGTTGCGGAGATTATGAAATATGAAGATAATGTATATGCCAGATTAGGAACTGAAAAAAGTAGAGGAACAAAACTTATATCAATAAATGGAGATGTTAAAGTTCCAGATGTGTATGAAATTGAATTTGGTAGTTGTACAATAAGGGAAATAGTGGAATTAGCAGGAGGACCTATTGAAGAATTAAACTTTGTAGTTCCAGGAGGTATAGCTACTTCAATATTAAAGGATAATGAGATTGATGTTAGATATACATATGAAGATCTCGAAGCAGCTGGAAGTTCTATTGGCTCTGGTGGAATGATAGTAGTATCCAAAAATCATGATTTAATTGAAATATTGCTCAATGTATCAGAGTTTTTTGTAAAAGAGACATGTGGAACTTGTTTCCCTTGCCGTGAAGGAAATAGGAATATCAAAGAGATATTATTGAAATTAAAAAGAAATGGCTATAATGATGAATATAAAAAGATAATAGGAGAATTGAAAGAATCTATTATGCTCGCTGCGAGATGTGGATTTGGACAATCCTCAGTTAATTTTATCTATTCTGTTCTTGATAAATTTTTTAAAGAAGAGGTGATTTAAATGAGAATCACTATAAATAATAGAGAATATGATATGCCAGAAGGAATTACTATTCTTGAAGCTGTAAAAAAAGCAAATATAAAAATACCAACATTGTGCTATATAGAAGGTATGGAGCCATATGGCGGATGTAGATTGTGCGTTGTTGAGGTTGAGGGTTCAAAAACATTAGTTCCATCATGTGCCGTGAAGATTTCTGAAGGGATGAAGATAAAAACACATTCTGAAAAGGTAAGAAGAGTTAGAAGAACGATAATGCAGTTGATAATAGCTTCTCATGGTATTAGTTGTGAATTGAATTGTTTGACATGTTCAAAAGCTACATCATGTGAATTAAAGGAAATTGCTGAAGAAATAGGAGTTACAAAGGTTAATATTCCACCAGTTGAGAAAAATCTTGTTTCTGATTATTCCAGTTATGCAATTGTTAGAGAACCCACAAAATGTATAGTTTGCGGAAGATGTATAAGAGCTTGCTCTAATATACAAAGTGTTAATATTTTCACATTTGCTGATAGAGGTCCAAATACAATAGTAACTACATTTATGGATGAAGGTATGGGAAATGTAGATTGTACAAATTGTGGTCAATGTGTAATGAATTGTCCTACGGGTGCATTACATGAGGTTTATCATATAGATGGTGTTTGGAATGCATTAAATGATCCGGAAAAAATAACTATAGTTCAAACTGCACCTGCGGTTAGGGTAGCTATAGGAGAACCATTTGGTATGGAACCTGGGACAATTTCAACAGGTAAACTCGTAGCAGCTTTAAGATTGTTGGGATTTGATAAGGTATTTGATACTAATTTTACTGCAGATTTGACTATTGTTGAGGAGGGAACTGAATTTATACATAGATTTAAGGAAGGTGGAAAGCTCCCATTATTTACTTCATGTAGTCCTGGTTGGATTAAGTTTATAGAACACAATTATCCTGAATATCTTCCTCATCTGTCTTCAGCAAAATCTCCACAACAGATGTTTGGTGCTGTTGCCAAACATTATTATGCAAAAAAATTGGGTATTCCGAAGGAAAAATTAGTAGTGGTATCGATAATGCCATGTACAGCGAAAAAATATGAAATGAACAGACCAGAACATGCTGGAGATGTAGATTTTGTATTGACGACAAGAGAATTAGCCAAGATGATAAAAGAGTCAGGAATAGACTTTAAAAATCTACCTGAAGAGGAATATGATAATCCATTTGGCATATCAACAGGCGCTGGAGCAATATTCGGCGCATCAGGTGGTGTTATGGAAGCCGCTTTGAGAACAGCGTATGAAATATTAACAGGAAGAGAGCTTGAAAAGCTTGATTTTACTGCTGTTAGAGGTTTGGATATGGTAAAAGAAGCCGAGGTTGAAATAAATGGAAAGATTATAAAAGTAGCTGTTGTAAATACCTTGGGTGCAGCAA
Source organism: Marinitoga sp. 1138 (assembly GCF_013363265.1). Taxonomy (NCBI): domain Bacteria; kingdom Thermotogati; phylum Thermotogota; class Thermotogae; order Petrotogales; family Petrotogaceae; genus Marinitoga; species Marinitoga sp. 1138. The sequence continues at coordinate 19,295 of NZ_LBFA01000012.1, read as the reverse complement.
GAAAATTGCTTGAAAGAATGAAAAATGGCGAAGTGGAATATCATTTTGTAGAATTTATGGCATGTCCGGGTGGATGTATAGGTGGTGGCGGACAACCAATTCCTACAACAGAGGAAATTTTATTAAAGAGAATGGAAGCAATTTATGAAATTGATTATGGTTCAAAATTAAGAAAATCACACGAAAATCCTGCTGTAAAAGAATTGTATAAAGAATTTTTAGGTGAACCAAATAGTGAAATAGCCCATCATCTCCTTCATACTCATTATGTTGCCAGAAATTAATAAAATCCCCGATTGATATTCATCAATCGGGGATTTTTATATAATGTTTATTCGGTTAAATTTCCGTCTTTGCTAAATTTAAATTTTTGATCATTTAAAGCAATTCCAATAGAACTTATTATTACATTATTATAAGTTTCTCCATTATATTCATATGTTCCAACAAATGCGCCATTGGCAAAATGACCTTTAAATGTGCCACCATTTTTAAGTTTTATTACAAGTTCATTATCCACAATCTGGAAACTTTCTATATTGGAATCTTCGCTTGAAGCATCTCCTTTAGTAATTGATTTATCTGTAGCTTCAAACCATTGCCAGCCTATACTAAAGACATAATTATCATTTGAATCCTTTTTCAAAGAGACATAATATCCATTTCCAGTATCATTACCATTCCAGAACTTTTTAATAGTTCCTTCATATTCTGCAGTATTTTCTCCTGTTTCTTCTAATTCAATAATTTCCTTATATGAGAAATTATTTTCGCTTATATTTTCTGGTGAATCCCACCATTCCATAAATACTTTCTTATAATGCGTAAGATTATTTTCTGAACCAGTGGCATCTATAGTTACATCATCACTTGCAGAATACCAGATTACGCCTATATTTCCAGTTGCTGTAAAGGATTTTGTTGTTTGATCCTTTCCAACCGTTTTGAACCTAACAACAGTTTTTGTGTCGGTATCCCAGAGAAAATCCTTTTCTGTTTTGATATATGTGATACCTGAATTCATAAATATATCTTCTCCATTAATTTCTGTTGAAGATTCGGTATAAAATTCTTCTGCTGTAATTCTATTCCAGAAAGAATCAATTTCAGAAATAGTATGTGAATACCAATCTATACCTGTTGTTGTGGCAGGTTGTGGGATATTATCCGGATATAGATATTCATTTAGATTTTGCAAAATATCAGGTGCTTCAAACATTGCATATCCTACAGTAGAATCCCAATCTTCTTTTTGTTCAATAATATTTCTATTAACAACGCTACCATCTGATAATACTGTTTTATATTCTAAGAGATTTTTCAATTTGAATTCCCAGGAATTAAATGCAACCTTATATTTTTCATAATCATATTTTACAGAAAGATCAAGATAAGGATCCATATATACTTCTAAGATATATCCTGTACTTTCATCTGTTAATGTTGTAGGAGTCATATAAAATGCAGCTCTAATATGAGAATCTTTACCGTAAAAGTTATCAAAATACCCTGTATTAGGAACTCTTACGGTGTTAGAACCTGTACCTCCGTATTCAATATAAACCTGTTCAGGAGTTTTGCCGATTAAATCGGGGATATGTTCTATATTTACTGTTTTTTCTGGAATAACATCCTCTTTTTTCCCCTGAGCAAGACCAATTATTGTTTCAGCAGTTGAAATATATTCCCTTAACGGTGCGAGTGTTTCAGCAACAGGTTTTAGTGAAGCTTCTTCTTTATTAAAAATACATCCTGAAAACAGAATGCTTAAAGCAAGAATAAATAATAATAATACTTTTTTCATAAAAATCACCTCTGATAATTTTTGTATTGATTATATTTTTAAAATTGTTCAATATTATTATACTCTTTTAATGTTAATTGAAAATTACATAAAAAGTTTTGTAAGTGGTATAATAATATAGATGAAATTAATAAAAAGATTTTGAGGGGGGATAACATTGAAGAGCTTAGTGTTATATGGTTTTGGTATAGGAGTTATAGACGTTAGAAGTATAAATAAGATAAAAGATAAGTATGAAAAAATTTATGTATTTGTATCAAAGGCGCCTCAGGGGAAGGCAAAAGAAATGCTTGATGAAATGGATTTTGTAGAAATCATTGAAACATTGAATTTTTATAAAGAAGCTAAAAGAAAAAACAAAGAACTTACTGATTCAGAAATTAAAGATCTTGGAGATTTTGGAGATAGAGCAATGATGAGGGATCCATGTTGAAGGATAGCATAAGTTTTTTATTGCTTGAAAGGGTTTCACTTATTCTTGTTATTACCTATATTATAATGCAGACATATTTTATAAAAAAGATTTTTGGCAATACTCTTGTTGTCAAAAATAAGCTTATTCTTGGAATAATTGGAGGATTTTTAGGGATTCTTGGAACAATTTTTGGAATTCCGTATAATGGTGCAATTGTAAATTATAGAGATATAGGCGTTATTCTTTCTGGAATGATTGGTGGAATGCCAGGAGGATTGGTAGCTGGCATAATTGCAGCGACGTTTAGATTGTTTTTAGGCGGAATTACCGCTGTTCCATGTTTTTTTGGAACAATATCAGCAGGTTTAATTAGTGGTTTTATATCTCAATATTATGGAAGAAAACATTTTACCTTTTTTAGAACTTTGTTTTATACAGCGGTAATAGAGATTATACATTTAACCTATGTGTTATTAATGGTAAAACCTTTCGAGGTAGCTTATAATATAACCTTTAATATATTATTCCCAATGGTTATCACAAATGCTTTAGGTGTTTCATTCCTTAATTTCATGATAATTAATATGGAAGAAAAGCTGGAATATACAACGGAAAATGCTATAAACTCAATTTTTGTAATAATGGAAAGGTCTTTGAATACAATAAAAGACGGATTCACTGAACGAAGCGCAAGAGAGATTGCAAAGACAATACTTGATAATACTTCTTTTGAAGCTGTTGCATTAACAGATAAAAAGAAAATATTAGCTCATGTTGGGATAGGTGATGACCATCATTATTCTGGAATACCAATAAAGACAGAGGCTACAAAAAAAGTAATAAAAAGCGGTCAGGGATTAAAGATAGTTGGGAAAAAGGGAATTAATTGCCCATATCCTAATTGTCCGTTATATTCGGCGATTATAGTTCCTCTTGAAAATGTAGAAGGGAAACTAATAGGGACATTGAAGCTGTATTATTCCAGAAATAATACAATAAAAAATTCAGATATAGTCTTTGGTAAAAAACTGGCACAGACACTTTCATTAATAATATCAACTGCCAAAATCAATGAAGAATTAAAAATGGCAACAGAGGAGAAATTGCGAGAATTAATGGCGAATTTAAGTCCACATTTCTTATTTAACACATTAAATGCTATAAAATATATTTCAAAGAAAGAGCCTGAAAAGGTAAATAAATTTATAGATAATTTATCAGAGCTTCTAAGATATACTTTATATGAGAATAGCACATATGTTACTCTTAATAAGGAATTGACGTTTACTAAAAATTATCTTTCATTAATGAAATTAAGATTTAAGGATAAAATAAATTATAATGTTGAAGATTATGAAAAATACAGTGAAATACTTGTTCCACCTTTTATACTTCAACCTATTGTAGAAAACTCAATAAAACATGGAATGAAAGAGACTATTCTAAACATAAATATACGATTTTTAGAAAAAGAAAATAGTTTTTATATTTATGTGGAAGATGATGGAAAGGGTATGTTGAATTCGAGAAAAAAGGGTAAGGGGTTGACATTAATAGAAAATAGACTAAAATCCCTGTATAATGATGATTATAATTTCTCAATAAAAAGTGGATTGTTTGGTGGGACTACTGTGGAAATAAAGATACCTAAAAAAGTAGGTGAGACAATTGATTAATGTGGCTATAATAGATGATGAATATTATGCAAGAGAGTCATTAAAGGACTTAATACATGAAATGAGTGATTTTAATATTGTTGGTTGTTATGAAAGCATTGAAGAGTTTATGAAAAAATCAAAGAATAATGAAATTCACGTTATATTTTTAGACATAGAACTTCCAAAAATGAATGGAATAAAAGCAGCGAAATACTTAAATCAGCATAAAATAGTTTTTGTAACAGCATATTCCGAATATGCTGTAGATGCATTTGAGGTTAATGCTCTTGATTACATAACAAAACCTGTCTCAGAAGAGCGTTTTATTGAGACAATAAATAGAATAAAACAATTATTTACCAACACAGAAAACAAAACTACAAAATTGGCTGTTGAAGATGAAAAAGAAATAATATTTCTTGATTTTAAGGATATATATTATTTTGAATATTTTGACAAAACAATACATGTATTTACATTTGATAATGAATATATACTTAAGCATTTTAGAAAATTTTCAGAATTATCAAAAAATTTGCCAAAAAATTTTGTAAGGATTCATAAATCGTATATTGTGAATCTTGATTATATAGAAAAATATATAAAAGAACTATCTTCTCTGGAATTGAAAAATAAAAAAATATTACCAATAGGTAAAACATATTTGAGGCATGTCAAGAAAATTTTAAATCTTTGAGTTTAGAAATTTGCCCGTTTGGGGCATTTTTTTTTACTTTTGTCGAAAAAGATGAATATTGTATGATATTTTTATAATGGTATAGTTTAAAAATTGAAAGGGGGTATTTTTAGTGAATTCGTTATTGTTGGCTATTTTAGCATTTGTAGGTTATTGGTTGGCCTATAACACATATGGCAAATGGATAGCAAAAAAGATTTTCGGTCTTAACGACAACAACCCGGTACCTTCAAAGGAATTTGAAGATGGTGTTGACTATGTTCCTACTAAAAAACATATTTTATTGGGACACCACTTTACAACTATTGCAGGAACAGGCCCAATAGTTGGTCCAGCAATAGGTGTTATTTGGGGTTGGGTACCTGCATTTATCTGGGTATTCTTTGGTTCTATATTTATGGGTGCAGTACATGATTTTACATCACTTGTAGTTTCAGCAAGAAATCAGGGTAAAACTATAGGTGAATTAACAGGTAATTTAATTAACGAAAGAACAGCAAAGATATTCTTGATTTTAATCCAGTTCTTATTATGGATAGTTCTGGCAGTATTTGGACTTATTGTTGCATTGTTGTTTAATATGTATCCACAGTCAGTATTTCCAGTATGGATGGAAATACCTATTGCCATGTGGTTAAGTTATATGATTTATAACAAAGGTAAAAACGATACACTTTATTCAATAATTGCTGTTATTTTAATGTATGTAACTATTGGCATAGGTGTTGTTATGCCTATAAAACTTGGTGGAAATGCAATAATTACATGGATTTATATATTGATGGCATATGTTTTCATCGCTTCAACTATGCCTGTTCATAAGTTATTGCAGCCAAGGGATTATATAAACTCACATGAATTATTAATTGCTATGGGATTATTGGTTCTTGGAGTAATTATTGGACATCCAAAAATCGTTGCTCCTGCATTTCAGACAGTTCCAGATGCACCACCTATATTCCCAATTCTTTTCATAACAATAGCCTGTGGTGCAATATCAGGGTTCCATAGTTTAGCTGCTTCAGGAACTACAGTTAAACAATTGGAAAAAGAAACAGATGCTCAGATGATTGGTTACGGCGGAATGATTTTAGAAGGAGTTCTTGCAACAATTGTTATTATTGCAGTAACTGCAGGTCTTGGTATGAATGGTGGAGGCGTTGAAGCATTTACATCACATTATTCATCATGGGCAGCAGCAAGCGGTCTTGGTGCAAAATTATCAGCAGTTATCAATGGTTCAGCAAATCTTATGAACTCTTATGGTATTCCTCTTGACCTTGCAAAAACAATAATGGCTGTATTTATTGTTTCATTTGCTGGTACAACAATGGATTCATCAACAAGAATTCAAAGATTTGCATTGCAGGAATTATTCTCAAATAAAGAAGGAAAAATCATAGTTAAACCTCTTGAAAATAGATATGTTGCAACAGCAATAGTGATTCTTGCAGCAATGGGATTAGCATTGTCAACTGGAGACGGTAAAGGTGCTTTAATTCTCTGGCCAGTATTTGGTGCTTTAAATCAGTTACTTGCCAGTCTAGCATTGCTTATTGGTACTGTATATCTTGCACAGAAGAAAAAGCCAATATGGATTACAGGATTACCAATGTTATTTATGATGGTTATGACATTATATGCAACAGTATTAAACTTAAAGAAATTTATAGCAAGTAATAATAGCTTATTAATATTCATTACAGTTGCTACTCTCATTATAGCTCTCTGGATTTTTGTAGAAGGATTTATAGCTATCGCCCGTGCAGGTAAAAAAGATCTGGAAGAAGTAGAAGAAGAAATTTAATGTTATAAAGTATTTTAGGCAACCTTAAATGGTTGCCTTTTTTATTTGTTATTATTTTTGGGGGATAATCGATATATAATATAGAATAATAATTTAGAGATAGTATAGAAAATTGGAGGAATTGAAATGAAGAAAATTTTAAATCTTATAATTATATTACTGATGCTTTTTCTCTTTCAGGGATGTATATTTAAAAACAATCCCCCGAAAATATTGGAGATGACTCCACAAAATGGCGAATCTTTAACTGATAAAGAAGTTAAATTTTCCTGGAAGGCAGAAGATCCTGATAATGATCTTCTGTATTATAATTTTTATTTATTTTCCAATACTGATAAAAAGGTAATAAAAGATATTAAGGAATATACAGAAACAGAAATTAATTTATCCCTTGATGAAGATAAAACATATTCATGGAAACTTGAAGCAGTAGATAAAAAAGGGAATTTAGATAGAAAAATTATTGAATTTAGAATTGAAAAAATCAATAAAAATCCTCCAACTAAAACTTTTTTAATAAATCCAAGAGATGGTGCAGAAGAAGTTTTTCCATATGAAATAAAGTTTCAATGGATTAAAAGTGTGGATTTTGATGGAGATAATGTTTATTACAATCTTTATCTTGATGAATCTACATCGCTTATAACACCGATTGCAACATATCTTACAAAAACAGAATATACCGTAAAAGATTTAAAGTTAAATACAAAATATTATTGGAAAGTAGTAGTTTTTGATTCAATGGGTGCAAGTGAAACATCAGATATATGGACATTCAAAACAGATGACAATACACCTCCTGTTGTTGACTTTCCCGCTAAAACATTTGTGATAAAAGAAAATGAAAAATTTGAATTGGATTTGAAAAATTTTGTATACGATAGAGAAAACGATCCAATAGAATACCATATATTAACAAATAATAAAGGTGCAATGATTGAAAGAAGTAAGTATATATTCAAACCAGATTATGATTTTGTAAAACATCCAGATTTAACAAAACAAATTCAGGAACAGATAGTGGTATCGGATACAAAAGAAAATTCACTGGGAGTTTTAAATATAATAGTTCAGGATGTAAATCAAACACCTGAAAATCCGGAATTTATATATCCAAAAAACAATTCAATAATTCCGGATAATATCAGATTAAATTGGAATGGAGTGGATAAAGATAATGATAAATTGAAATTCTCACTTTATATGGGGAATAATCCAATGTACTTATCTCCAATTGCCACAAATCTTGAAGATACATACTATGATATATCTCTTGAAAAGAATAAGGTATATTATCTAAAAGTAATGTCAGAAGATCCTTATGGTGAGAAAAGCTGGAGTGAAGTGTATAAAATAAAAACAACAAAAGAGCCCGTTTCCCTTGAATGGCAAAAAGAAATAGAAGATATAAAAGATATGTTTATCTATGATGAAAAAATTTATGTTATAACAAATGATAAAATATATAAATTAAATACAGATTCTTCAGAAAATAATATCATAGAAGTTGAAGGCCTTTTACCTGGTGGTATTATTTATAACGGAATTTTATATATTCCTTCTGAAAATGGTGAAATAAAGGTAATTGATTTAAGTAAATTCATTATTCAAAAAACAATATCTCTGGAAATATCAGATACTATTATAGGTTTAACAGCAGGTCAAAATACACTTTATATTACAGTTAAAAATGGTAATATAGTAGCTTATGATCTTTCTAGAGATACAGTAAAATTTAATAAAATATATGAAATTGAACCAATAGCCCCATTAACGATAATTGAAAATGGTAAAATGGTGATTTCGGGTAATTATGAAAATAGTGGGAAAATTATAATTACAAAACCACTTGGCAAGGTACTTTGTGAAATTGATTTATCAAATAAATTGACAGGTTCTATTATTTCTGATGAAAATTATAATTTGTATTTTGCAACAGGTGAGAAATTATATAGTTATACACAGGAAGGAGATGAAAATTGGGAAATAACTTTAAGTGATAATATATATGGTGAAGGAATTTATGATGGAGAGTATGTTTATGTTTCCGGAAATTCTAAAATATTTAAAATTTCAAAATCCGGAAAACTTAAAGCAAGTTATTCTATTGCTAATTTGTACAATAAGAGCAAAATAATTCATGGAAATAATATATATATTTTTACGAAAAACGGAATATACAAAAACTTTGAATCTACAAATAATAAAGATGAATTTGGAGAAATATTATCCTCATCTTTTAATGATGGATTGCTATTGGGAATTTCTCAGAATAATTTATATGCATTATCTATAATTCCCTCAGAAGAGGCTACAGATAATATATGGTGTCAAGACGGAAAAAATTCAGAGCATAATAGAAATCTATATAGTAGAAATAATCATCAACCTGAGAAACCTGTGTTAATTTATCCTGAGAATCAAAGAACAGAGGTTCCTATAAAAGTAACACTCTCCTGGAAAGGCGAAGATCCAGAAGATGATCCTTTGAAATATACTATATATCTTGCTCAGGAAAATGAAGAATTACAGGCTATTGGTACAACCGAAGCTACATATTTTAACATTACACTTGAAAATAATAAAAGATATTATTGGAAAATTATAGCTTCTGATGGAGAATTTGAAACAGAAAGCGATATATATTCTTTTAAAACAATTTTAAAGCCCGCAGATTTAAAATTTAAAAAATATATAGGTAGTGCAATTCAATCGCCTGCAATTTCTGAAGATAATACAATTTATTTTTCAACATCAGACGGAGCAATATATGCATTGGATACCTATGGGAATATAATATGGAAATATAATACAGAAGGCTTTATAAAAGCTCCTGTGGTGTTAAATCCAATTAATCAAATAATTATAGGTGATGAATTAGGTGAGTTATATATAATAAATCCAGATGGCACGTTATATGAAAAAACAGAGTTGGAAGGTCCTATATCAAAGCCTGTGTCTATTGGAGTGAATGGAGAAATATTCGTAGTAACGGATACAGGTATATTGTATAAATTTGGAGCGTTTGGCAACGAAATATGGAAAAAAGAATTATTTGGTAATGCAACTACAAATATAGTAGTTAATGGAAATAACCTGTATTTAGGTATTGGACAATTCCTGTATGGATTATCCAGCAATACAGGAGAAGAATTGTTTAAAATATCCTTTGCTCAACAGATTTCAACAGATTTATCCATGGATAAAAATGGAAACATATATTTTGGAACAAAAGAGAAAAAAATATATGGATATGATTTGTATGGAAATAAAATATTTGAAAAAGAATTAGATGAAGTAATTACAGGAAGTATAGTAGTTGATACAGATAATTCAATAGTATTTGTAGGCGAAAGTGGATATCTTTATAAATATTACTATATAACTGATATTCTGGAAAAAGATTTATATAATGAACAATTATATAATGTTACTCTTACAGGAGAATATAAATATTTAGGCGGTAAAAAAAGTTTTAGGGTAATAAACTCTACTGAAGAGTGGACGTATCAGGATACGGAGGAAACGCAGTTAAAATTAAAATCATCACCAAATATAGATGAAAATGGTGTTATAGTTTTTGGAACGTTAAATGGGTTCATTTATGGAGTATATGGCGATTCAATAGAGCTGAAAGATTCAGGATGGCCAATATATCTTGGAGATAGAAAACATACCGGAAATATTCATGCAAACTTAATCACAATGCCGGACAATAGACCTCCAATAAAGCCATATAATCCATACCCGGCAGATAAAAGTACATTAAGTTTAAAGACACTTACTTTGAAATGGGAATCATATGATCCAGATGGAGACAGCGTAACTTATGACTTGTATTTTGGAAATGTACAGGAGCCTGGATTAAAAGCAAAAAATATAACTGCTAAAAATTATGAAATTACAAATTTGGTTCCAGGAACATATTATTGGAAAGTAATAGCAAAAGATAGCGAAGGAAATATAACCTCAGGGCCATTGTGGGTATTTACAATAACAGAATCATCCAATGAAAATAATCCACCATTAGAACCAGAGTTGCTTGAACCAGCAGATAAAGCAGAAAATATTCCTACAACAGTAACATTAAAATGGCAGGGAAACGATCCGGATGGAGATACGTTAAAATATGATATATATATCTCAGATTCGCAGCAATTTACAACACCAAAAGAAAGCGACTATACAAATACCGATTATACAGTAACTCTTGATTCAGGTAAAACATATTACTGGAAAGTAGTTGCAAAAGACGGAAAAGGTGGAGAGACATCAAGTAAAACATATTCATTTACAACTGCTTTACAACAAAATACGCCGCCTGATAAGCCTGTATTGCTTTCGCCACAGAACAATGCAACAGATATTGAACCGGATATAACCTTACAGTGGAGTTGTAGTGATCCTGATGGCGATTCACTAACATATGATGTATATTTATCAACAGATCCAAATCTTTCAACACCATATAAAACAAATTTGGCCAATACATCATTAAGTGTATCCAATCTTCAAACTGGAGCAACATATTACTGGAAAGTAGTTGCGAAGGATGGAAAGGGTGGAGAAACATCAAGCGATACCTATTCATTCACAATAAAAGAAGATACAGGACCATTAGTTCCAAAGCTTTATTTTAAAGATACAACGATACAATCAGGGTCTAAAGGTAATGTGATAATACACGGGCAGGTTATAGAAAATATTCAGGCATGTGATATAGAAATTACATATGATCCGGCTAAACTATCCATTACAGAAAACGATATAAAAGGTATAGGAGAATTAACTGGTAAAGGATTACTTATAAGCATTTCAAATGGAAAAATAAGCATATCTATTTTATCCTTAGGAGGAACCTTTAGTATAAATAATAGTGATATATTACAACTTACCTTTAAAGCAATTGGAACTCCTGGAGAAACAGAACTTAGATTTACAGATAACACAAAGTTTGCATCGGGAATAGATAACTATCTGGATATTGATATATCTGATGTAGGTAAGGTTTTAATACAATAACAGCGCCTTAAAGAGGCGTTGTTATTTTTTTTATTGAACCAAAAAAGATAATTTTAAGTCTAATATAATATCATATTAATAAAAAATAACATTAAAGATATTCAAAAAAAGGACGATAATCAGATTGGATGGAATATAAACCACATGGAGGTGAAATTATGAATATTAAACGGAAAGGATTTGTAATCCTGTTGGGGATAATGATAATTATCCTGTTGAGTAGTTGTTTTAAAAGAATTCCTGTTTCATCGTTGAATACCGATGAAGTCAGCGTAACTCTGGCATCAAATTACAATTTTTATTCTAATGTAAATGCTTCAGCTATTGAAATAGTGATCAATAAAAAAATACCAGAAGATGCATTTTTATATGATAAAGATAATTCAATAGCTATAATTAAACCAATGGATAATAAAACAATTGTATTATTTTCTAAAGCTCAAAGAGATATAACCAAAGGTGAAAAGCTATTTACATTAAAAAGAAAATATCTAAACCTTGAAACAGACAAGTTGGAAACAGAAGCTGCATTTTATGATGAAAAAAGTAAACGCGTTATCACAAAAGCTTCAGATCCATTTGAAGATGGCATATCGGTTACAGATAACCTTGCAATAAAATCAGGTGATCCAGCAACTGTTGCTATTCACATGAAAGGAATTTCTGATACGCTTGCTCTGGAATTTGACGTTATATTACCTTCAAATAATATCGTAAAATTTGATGATACAACAAATGCAACAGTGGAATATATTGGTAGTGGGAATGCTCCTCAAATGATAGTTAAAGAAATTCCAAATGGATTAAGAATTTCGCTAGTAAAAGAAGAAAAAAATAAAAAAGGAGAAAAAATTAGAATGAATTTTGAAGATGAAGATGTGTTGGAATTAAAATTAGTGGGTCAGGGAGATTTGCCAAAGACTTCAGGACAGATTACAATAAAGAATCTAAGTGCAAAAGATGCAGGTGGTGAAGATATTAATTATGATGTATATCCTGGAGATATAGTTGTTTATAATCCTGTTCTTTTAGGTGATTTTGATAATGAAGATACGAGTGTTGATGAAAGAAATGATAAAGTTGATTTGAGTGATTTTCTTATTTTTGTAAAACATTATGGAACACAGCAAGGAGATACATTGTACTCAACACAATGTGATATATATCCTGCAGAAATTGCACCTGTTAAGGATTGGGTTGATAAAAATATTTATAGTGTAGCTTTTAAGGATGGGAAAATAGGAATAGAGGATTTTATTATCTTTGCAAGAAATTATAATAAGAGAGTTCCTGTTGAAAATTCTAAACCGAAATTTACAGATAGTCCAAGCATAAGTCCAGCGGATAAAGCGCAAAATGTTAGTATTGATACTAAAGAAGTAATTTTTCCTAAAGCAACAGATGAAAATGGAGATGAATTGACTTATACTGTCTATATTGATACAAATGAGAATAATCTTGGTAAGGAAAATAAATACTGCGCAACATCTACAAATAATAAAATTGATATTCTTAGAATCTTAGGAGTGGATAAATTAGATAGAGGCAGAACCTATTATTGGAGAGTAAAGGTATACGATGGTAATGATTCGGCGTGGTTACCTTCAGAAACAGGAGCATATGAATTTACTACTTCAAGTCTGGATACATTGTTTGTAGCAGGAGGATATGAAGGAATATTTGTAATTGATATTTCTGATACTTCTGCTTCAACTCCAGCAACTGTTGCAAATTCAGTAGATACAGATGGTTATGTATATAATTTATCTAAATTTGAATTTGACAGTAAAGAATATATAGCTGTTGCAGATGGAAATAACGGAGTAGCAGTTTATGAATATACACCATCAAGTTCAGCATTAGCAAAGAAAACAGATTCTTATTATTTTGGAAGTACTGCATATGATGTTCTTGAAACAACTGTAACAAGTCCATCTACAAAGGCATATATTCTGGTTGCAGCATCAACAGAAGGATTACAGATATTGCATTTTGATAATAGTGCAGGAGAATTAACTTATGTTTCAAGTATTTTAGGTTCTTCAGATGTAAGAGGATTGTACCAATCTGGAGATTATGTATATGTTGCTGCAAATGATGGATTGCATATTGTAGATATTAGCAATATTAATAGCCCAACAGAAGTGGGGAGTTATGAAATAAGCGGTGCATTAAATGTATATGTTGACGGAAATTATGCATATGTTGCTGCGGGAAGCGGAGGAGTATATAAGGTAGATATTTCAGATCCAGCAAATCCTTCAGAGGTTGCAAATGCAAGTATGGAAGCATATGATGTTAGTTATAAAGACGGTTATGTATATATAGCTGCAGGAACAAATGGAGTTATAAAATTAGATGGAAATACATTAAGCGAAGATTCAAAATATGATAGCGGTATTTATTATGTAGGTAATATACTTATCGATGGTGGAACTTTATTTGCTGGAAATAAGAGATATGGATTATTAATCTTAAATATTGATACTATGGAAAAAATTAATACATTGGATAATGGGGCTGTAGCAAAAGCCACAAAAACATTGGAAAATTATATTATTGTAGCTGATTCAGAAAATGGAGTAAATATTTTAGATGCAACAACATTATCCTTTACAACTGCAAAGTCAACAGCATCAATACAACTTGATGGAATTGCAAAGAGTGTTGAAGCTACACAATTAACAAATATTTTTGTATCCAAAGGAAGTTATGGTGTAGATGTATTAAAATTTGATACTTCAAATGGAAATCTTACTAAACTAAAGAGTTTACCTATTTTAGGAGAAGCTTATAACGTAACTATAGGTTCAACAGTTGTTTATGTAAGTTCCGGTAGTGGAGGATTAAATGTTTATGAAAATAGTGGAAGTTATGATTTTGTAAAAAGAGTCTCAGTTTCTGGCAATAAAATAGTTACAGATTCTGTTATAGCAACAGGAAATTGTTTGATAGTTGCACAATCTGATGAAATAGGAATTTATGATATTTCAGATGCGGGAAGTCCAACAGATACTAAAAATAATGCAAATGTAGATAGTAATATTTTTGATCTTGAACGTGCAAACAAAAGTGCAACTGAGGATTATATATATGTCGCTGCTGGTTCAGAAGGTATAAAGGTTTTTGAGTTTGATTCAACTACTAAAGAATTAACTGAATTGGGAAGTTCAAGATTTGATGATGCATTTATTACAGATATAACCTTAGATGGCACAGATACGCTTATATTATCTGCAGGAAATAAAGGTGTAATAATTATGAAGGTTTCTGATCCAACAAAACTCGGTGATGCGGATGCAAGAAATATAGGTGCAAGCAATGATTCAGACAGTGATGGAAATTACGTAGAAAATTCTTATGATACTCAGGGAAATACAACGTTTGTGGAAAAGGTAAATGATGGAACTAATGATCATTATGTTGTATCTGATGGCGAAAACGGCCTTGTAATATTAGATAGCAATCTTGATTTAGAAAAGGATTATAACTGGTTAAACTTTGAAGGTTTAGCTGCAAATTGATCTGTTATACCCCGGGAATTTTCCCGGGGTTTTTTTATGGTTCTTTATATTCATGAAATTATATGATATAATATACTCGAAAAATAAAAAGTAAATAAAAATTCCTTTAAAGTGTAAGGGAAAGCGGTGAAAATCCGCTGCGGGCGCGCCACCGTGAGTGGGGACGAAACTGGCAAAGTAACGCCACTGGAATTGTTTATATTCCGGGAAGGCGCCAGGAGTAGGAAGATCCACAAGCCGGGAGACCTGCTTTAAAGGGATTTGTTCCATCTTCTCGCGAAAAGAAGATGGAAAATAGATTTTATATAGGAGGGATTATAGATGAAGAAGGTATTTTTGGCAACGCTGTTGTTATTATCTTTTATGGCATTTGCTTTTCAACCTGTGACACTTGTAGATGATCTTGGAAGGGTTGTTGTATTTGATAAAGAGGTAGAAAGGATTGTTGTAGCTGCACCAGCTATTTCTGATTTTATTGTAAAGCTTGGTGCTAAGGATAAAGTTGTTGGAGTTACTGATTTTGATTCCTATATTACAGATGTTGAGAAAATAGGAAATATGGTTCCACTAAATGTTGAAAAAATTGTATCTTTAAATCCTGATGTTGTATTATTAACCGGGGGATTTCAGGAAGGGGAAGTTTCAAAGCTTGAAAAATTTGGAATAAAGGCTTTTGTTATAAATCCAACTACTTTAAATGAAATGTTCAGGGATTTATCTCTTGTAGGTGTAATTCTTGGGAAGGAAAAAACTGCACAGGATTATTCATTTAAGTTAAGACAGAGAATGTTGAATATAGCCAAAAATACATTTACATGGAAAGAGAAACCAAGAGTTATATATCTTTCTGCATATGGTAGTGTTTCACAGATGTGGACATGTGGAACTGGAGCATATTTAAATGAATTAATTGCATATGCTGGTGGTATTAATGTAACTGCTCCATATACAGGAAATAATGGATGGTTTGCAGTGGGTCCGGAATTTGTAATTAAGGAAGATCCTGATATAATTCTTGTTCCTTCATATTATCCTGGGGATAAAGGAGCATATGATTTAATTATGAATGCTGAACAATTTAAAGATATAAAAGCTGTAAAAAACAAGAAAGTATTTATCATAGACGGAAATAAGGCTTCTTTACCAAATACAGGATTAATAGACTTATTGGGAGAGCTAAATAAACTCTTCAGTGAAAATAGATGAAATTAATTAAATCGGGGAAAACTTCCCCGATTTTTTACCTGATTTCTGGAATTGTTTTAGTGTTTTTTTCTATAATTCTTTTTGTTTCACTTGGAACTATAAATATTCCATTTGTTGAGGTAATAAAAGGATTTTTTAATTTATCTGAAAATACATTATACAATAGAATAATATTTAATTTAAGATTGCCGCGTGTTTTAGGAACATTGCTTATAGGGGCAATACTTGCCGTTGCAGGGAATGATTTTCAAATGATAATAAAAAATCCACTTGCAGATCCGTTTATTATTGGTATTTCTTCAGGGGCAAGTTTTGGAGCTATATTATACACCGCTTTAAAAAGTGTATATGGTCTTGAATTACCTTTTGGAATAGAGATGTTTTCATTTATTTCAGCGATTATAGCAACATTTATTACCTTTTTATTAGCAAAAGAAGGGAAAAAAATTCCTGTTATATCTTTAATTTTAAGTGGTGTGATTGTTGGATTTACATTTAATTCAGTTTCGACATTATTGACAGTTTTATTCTGGCAAAATTTATTGCATATAAACTTCTGGCTAATGGGAAGTACAGGAAATATAGTCTGGGGAGATTTATATCTTCTATTGTTTTTTTTGATTTTACAAATTACTGTGAATTTTGTATTTCATAAAAAAATTGAAGTGGTAGCAATGGGAGACGATATTTCGGTTTATTCTGGAGTTAATCCCGAGAAAATAAAAATTTTAGTACTTTTAATTAATGTTTTTGCAGTTGCTGTTGTTGTTTCCAAAGCAGGGATTATAGGTTTTGTAGGTTTGATAATTCCACATCTGGTGAGGAAATTAACAGGTCCTGGAATTAGATATTCAACATTGGGATCTATTATTTATGGAGGAATATTTCTCGGGTTTGCCGATTTGTTTTCAAGATACCTTTTTAGACCTACAGAGCTTCCAATTGGTGTAACTACTTCTATAGTAGGGGCTCCTATATTCATAATTATCATGAAAAGAGGAAGAAAGATATGAGTATTTTAAAGATAAAAGATCTTATCTTTTCATATAACAATCATTTTAAATTGAATATTTCTGAAATGTATCTTGAAAAAGGTGAATTTGTTTCTATAATAGGGCCAAATGGTTCAGGGAAAACAACTATATTAAAACTTTTAACTGGTTTAGAAAAACCAATGAAAGGGAATATATATGTTGAAAATAAATCTATTTATGAATATTCCAAAAAAGAATTGTTTAAAAAGATTGCTGTTGTTCCACAGGAATTCTTTACATCATTTGATTTTAAAGTGGAAGATATTATTTCTTCTGGAAGAATTCCATATGCGGGTTTAGTATCAGTTGAGGAAAATAACAAAGTAATGGAAGAAACAATGAAAAAAACAAATACATATGTTTTTAAGAATAGAGTATATAATTATTTAAGTGGTGGTGAAAAGCAACGCGTGATGTTAACGCGTGCTCTGGTTCAACAGACCGATATTTTATTACTTGATGAATTTGTTTCTCAAATAGATCCAGGATTTACCCAGCAATTAATAAGAATGGTGAAAAATGAAGTTGTAGAAAATAATAAAGGAATACTGGCAATATTCCACGATATTAATATTGCATCATTGTATTCTGATAGAATATATATTTTAAAAAATGGTGAAATAAAGTATTCAGGAACGCCTGAAAAAGTAATTACCAGGAAAATAATGAAAGAAATTTTTGATATAGAATGTTTTATTGTGGAGCATCCTTTCAAAAATAAGCCACAGGTGATTTTTGAGTATTAATTTGATAAAAATTGTGAAATTTGATATAATAGAATTGAGTTATATTTATACAAAAAGAACGAAAGGAGGAGGATGAATTGAGTAAGGTAAAGTATTTAGTAAAAATTGATCAGGTGGAACAATTATCACAGGAAGAGAAAGAACAGTTAAAAAAAGTAACTGAAAAATACAAATTTAGAGCAAATGATTATTATCTTGGATTAATTAATTGGGAGGATCCCAATGATCCTATAAGGAATTTGATAATTCCGCAAATGGGTGAATTGGAAGAATGGGGAAGATTAGATGCATCCAATGAGAAGTCATATACCATAAGCAAAGGATTGCAGCATAAATATAGAGATACAGCTTTGCTTTTGGTAAATGATGTATGTGGAGGTTTTTGTAGATTCTGTTTTAGAAAAAGATTGTTTATAAATGTTGGTGCAGAGGTTGTTAGAGATGTAAGTGAAGACCTTGAATATATAAGACAACATAAGGAAATAACAAATGTATTATTAACAGGTGGAGATCCATTATTGCTTGCAACTGAAAAGCTGGAAAATATTATAAAACAGATTAGAGAAATTGAACATGTTCAGATTATAAGAATTGGATCAAAGATGGTTGCATTTAATCCACATAGAATTATTGACGATCCAAAATTAATTGAAATGATTAAAAAATATTCAACTGATGAAAAGAAGATATATATTATGACACAGTTTAATCATCCAAATGAAATAACTGATGTAGCAATTAAAGCTGTAAATATGTTATTAAAAGCAGGAGCAATTTTAGCCAACCAGACACCGTTAATTAAAGGTGTAAATGCTGATTATAAGACATTGGAAGCATTGTTTAAAAAGCTTTCATTTATAGGTGTTCCACCATATTATGTATTTCAGGGAAGACCTGTTGCTGGTAATAAACCATTTGCAGTGCCTGTTGAAGAAGGATATCAAATTTTCTTAAAGGCTATTATGAATGTTTCTGGACTTGCTAAGAGAGCTAAATTTGCTATGTCTCATGAAACAGGTAAAATTGAAGTTGCAGGACTTACAAAAGAGCATATTATCTTTAGATATCAAAGGGCACATGATCCTAATAATGCAGGTAAGTTTATGGTATATAAAAGAAATCCAAATGCATATTGGCTTGATGATTATAAGGAACTTGTTGAAGAATTCGTTGTTGAAAATCCACAACCATAATAAAATCCCCGGTTATTTTTTATAACCGGGGATTTTATTATATCTATTGTATATGTATTATTTGAAAATAGAAATAATAATAATCGCTCAAACGGTAGAAAATTCTAATCCTCAAAAATTCTCGTTCCCGCCGGCCGTTGCAGACTCACGTCCATGTTCGTCTTCACTCAAAATCACATCCGTGTGATT
>NZ_LBFA01000001.1:0-207128 GCF_013363265.1 Marinitoga sp. 1138 | reverse complement strand
CTCATTTAATATTTGTCCCCAATCCCTAATTCTTGTAGTCCATTTTTCCGTTATTCTCATTGCTGCAAAATATATTGCTTTTATCAATGAGTCATCTGTTGGAAATACGCTTTTGTTTTTGGTTATTTTTCTAAATTGTCTATGAACATTTTCTATTGGATTGGTTGTGTATATCAGCCTTCTTATTGGTTCTGAATATTTAAAATAGGCTGATAATTTATCCCAATTATTTTTCCATATTTGTACTGCCAAGGGGTGAGTTTCGCCCCATTTTTTTGATAATCGTTTCGATATTATCGTTATCCACAGGTTTTCTGGAATACTTTTCATATTCAAGTTCATAATCCATTTCTGCTTTTAACATTTCTTTAAACTTTATTTTTTTGAAAATAATTATTCTTTATATAGCCCTGATAATAATTCCAGTGTTTTTAAGCCTATTTCTTTTTGTTTTTTTTCTGAGTATTCTGTTTCAAGGAGTGTTTTTATTTTTTTGATATCTTCTTTTATTTTTTCACCTGTGAATTGATAGTTTTGAATGTCAAAAGAGAAGTTATGGCTTATAACTTCATTTTCTTTTATTTCTATTTTATCTGTTTTTCCTGATTGGGTTGTATTGATTATTATTATATTTTCTGTTTTTTTATTTGGGTTTATTACATAGATGTATAATTCATTTTTGCCATTTATTTTTATCATTTTTTCAATGTTTTTTGAGTATTGACTGTTGTTTTCGTGGAATCGTTTTGCACAATTTTCCGAGTCAAAGATAAGTATTTTTTTGGTATTTAATTTTATTTCTTTTTCGCATTTTTTATTGAATAAGGAAATAAAATCTATTTCTGTATTTATTTTTCCTGATTTTATTTCATTAGCCTGAATAAGATATTTGTATATCTCAAAGATTATCTTTTTTTCAGCGATTTCTGTGTTATATAAAATTGAGATTTTTTCCGGTAGAATTCCTGTTAAATAAGGATTTGTGATATGAACATTTTCTTTAGCTGTAATTATTTCTGCAAATACTTTTTTTAGCTCTTTGAAATTTATACTTATTAATATATGCAAGTTCTCATTTTCATTGTTTCTTATATTCCTTTGCAAATTTCTTTCTGGAAGCGTATTTAATGTATCAAGGAATGAATTTATAATTTCATTATATGTTCCTCTTAATATATTTTTTGAAAAATCAAGATTGTTTAACAATCTAAATACTTTTGTTTTTGATTCATCGGGAATGTCTGGAATATTTTCTGCATTTTCAATAAAGGATATTTGTTTTTTTATCTGTTCAAAAAAGTTTTCCGAGTTTAAGAGTGAAATTTCTATATTTTCTGTTTTTTCAATTAATTCATGTTTTTGAATTATATAATCTTTTTCTATTTTTAAGTCGTATAGGAATTTATAGAATGCTATTAAATGCGTTTGTGCCTGGATTAATTCCAGATTTTTTGAATCCGAATGTTGCCATATATTTTTCAGTATTTCCGCTATTGTTTTATACATTTAAATCACTCCATACTTTTAAGAATATTGTTTTGTCTATTAGCTCTTCTTTTAGCAGGAGGCTTTTTAGTTTTAATTCTTTTTCTTTTTCAAAGTTTTTTACAATTTCTATTATTTGCTTTTGTATTTCAAGCGGGGGTAATGTTAATTCAAAATCTTCAAGTGTTTTTTTCTTAATAACTTTAATTATCTTACCAACACGTCTTTCTTCAAAATATCTTTTTGCATATTCATTGTTTAATATTATTGTGAGAAATTCTGGAAGTATTTTATCAGAATTGATTCTAATATTAAAAAAGAATTGTGCAGAAATGAGATTTGGAATGTCTTTATCAATATGGACAGCAAAGATATTTGAACCTTTTGCGCTGAAGATTATGTCGTTTTTCTTTAAGAGATATTTTTCTATGTTTCTATTTTTATTATACACAGCTTTTGACAGTTTTTCCATCTCTATTTTGTTTTCTGTTATAGACGAAAGTTTTATATAATTAAGATTGCCCTCAGGTGTTTCTTCTACCTGAGGGGATAAAAAAATATTTGATATTTCCTTTAATTTAATCTTTTTCATCGCCCCACCTCTTTTCTTTATCAGGATATTGATATACATCACTAACTTCTACTACATTGTCATCATCATCTAAATTTAAATCAATACCAAATGAACCTTTATGCATAACAAATACCTTTTTTTCCTCATTCTCTAATACAATTACATCTCCTTCATCATAATATTGTTCTATAATTTTCACTTCCCCATTTTTTAGTCTCTTAATCCTTCTATATAACTCTCTTACATAAACTCTTTCATTATTGGTTTTATATACTTTATACATCGTTATTGCTTCTGTTCCATCATCTAAAATCTTTGGAGGGGTTGTAACTTCATATGGCTCTACATTAAAATCAAGAAAAGGATATTCCTCTTTTTTGGCTTCACTATAATAAACTTCAGGATACTCATCAGATGGATCAAATTTTATTAGTTCTAACATTCCACTACTACCATAACCATCTAGTAATGGATAAAAACCGTCTTTTATAAATATACCAAATGTTTCAAATGAGATAAAATCTAAATCCATATTATCCCTCCTTTATTTTTTACAGTATATATTATACTGTAATTTTTATAATTTGTCAAGTACTATAATATTTTTATTTTAAGTTGCTATGTATAGTATTTGAGAAATTAATAACTACTATATATAGATATCTTAATGAAAATTAAAGATTTTTTCAATATTTCTTTTATATAATGATAGAGCATTAATGAATTTATTTTATTGAATATTGAGGTGGCATGATGGAAGAGATTTTAGCATATTTTAAGGATAAACAGTTAAGAATTAATATCGAAGGGAATATTGGAAGTGGAAAGACAACGCTTGCTAATGCTATTTTTTATAAGATTAATGCTGATGAGTTGATTTTAGAAGAGTTTGAAAATAATCCTTATCTTCCATTATTGTATAAGAATGAAGATGTGGGATTTCAAACAGAAATGTTTTTTCTTGTTTCAAGATACAAGCAATATCACAGGAATAATGATTCAAGATTAATTGTTTCTGATTATGATATGTTAAAGAATAAGATTTTTGCCGATATTACAATTACCAATCCAAAGGAGAAATATAAGTTTTTCAAGATTTATGATATTTTAACTGAGGATATTAAGAAACCTGATGTTCTTATTTATATTGATACCGATGTGGATACTGTTATTGAAAGAATTAAAAAGAGAAATAGGGATATGGAGAAGGTTATTGCAAAGGAATATCTGGAATTGGTTGATAGAGGTTATAAGGAATATTTTTCTAATGAGAAGGATTTTCTTTATATTGACGGAAATAATTTTAATGTTTTTGATGAAAAACAGTTAAAAGAAGTTTTATTAAAAATAATAAATTATCTGGAGGGAAAATAATGGGAAAGATGATAGTTTTGGCCGGGAATGTTGGTGCTGGAAAATCTACATTTACAAGAGTTCTTTCAGAAAGGCTTGGTTTTACACCATATTATGAATCTGTTGCTGATAATCCATTTTTAGAAGATTTTTATAAGGACCAAAAGAAATGGTCATATCATTTACAAACCTTTTTCCTTTTTCATCGATTTAATAGTATTAAGGATATAATCGATAGCGGTACAGATGCTATTTTAGATAGATCAATATACGAAGATGCAGAGATTTTTGCAAAAAATCTTTATTTAACAGGTAAGATGAGCGAAAGGGAATATAAGACATACACTCAAATATTTTATACTATGCTTGAATTTTTAAAAAAGCCTGATTTATTGATATACATTAAAACAAGTGTGGATACTGTTGTTAAAAGAATTGCTAAAAGAGGAAGAGAAATGGAGATGCAGGTTCCTATTGAATATTGGCAGCAACTTGATAATTTATATAAAGACTGGATTGATAATTATGATGAATCAAAGATTTATGTTGTTGATGGTGATGAAATAGATATTGTAGAGAATCCAGAATATATAGATAAAATTGTTAATGATATAAATGAGATACTCAATATAAATGAAGTTGATGAAGTAATATAAAACCGGAAGCTTAAAAGCTTCCGGTTTTATATTATTAATTATAATTGTTCTTCTGCAGCTTTCATTCCAGCTTCAATTGCTTTTAAGTTAAGTTCTAATAAGTCTGCTTTTTTACCTTTTAATGATTTTTCAAGAGCTGCTTTTACTGAATCAAATGAAACTGCATCTGTTGCTTTTAAATATGCTCCTAACATTACCATATTTTGAACTTTTATATTTCCTAATTCATCTGCAATTTCATTTGCAGGAATTTTTATTACTTTTACATCTTTTCTTTCTGGTTCTCTATCTATAACAGATGTATTTAAAAGTAATAATCCACCTTCTGGTAAGAATTTTTCAAATTTGTACATTGATGGAATATTAAATGCTATAACTTCTGATGGTTTGTCTACAACTGGTGATGCAATGTATTTTTCTGAGATAACTACTGTACAGTTTGCTGTACCTCCACGCATTTCTGGACCATATGATGGTAACCATGTTGTATATAAATTTTCGTACATTGCTGCTAATGAAAGGATTTTTCCAAAAAGCATTACACCCTGACCACCAAATCCTGCTGCTATGAATGCATGATGTCTCACTTTTCATCACCCACCTTGTCAACATAAACGCCTAATGGAAATTCTGGAACCATGTTATCTTCTAACCATTTGTTAGCTTCAATTGGATTTACACCCCAGTTTGTTGGACATGTTGAAAGAACTTCAACCATACCAAAACCAAGGCCATTTAATTGAGCTAAGAATGCTTTTTTAATCATTTTCTTTGTTTTTAATACATCCTGTGGTTTGTTAACTTTTGTTCTTGCTAAGAATGCTACACCTGGTAGGTTTGATAATACTTCTGCCATATGAATTGGATAACCTTCATTTTCTGCTTTTCTTCCATATGGTGAAGTTGTTGTTTTCATTCCGAGCAATGTTGTTGGAGCCATTTGTCCTCCAGTCATACCATATATAGCATTGTTTACAAATATTGTTGTGATTTTTTCTCCTCTGTTTGCTGCGTGCATAATTTCTGCTGTACCTATAGCAGCGAGGTCACCATCACCCTGATATGTAAATACTACATTATCTGGTCTTGCTCTTTTCATACCTGTTGCTACTGCTGGAGCTCTTCCATGTGGTGCAACTGTACCATCTACATCAAAGAATTCATATGCAAAAACTGAACATCCTACTGGAGCAACCATTAATGTTTTTTCTCTTATTCCTAATTCATCTAATACTTCTGCTATTAATCTATGGATTATACCATGATGACATCCTGGACAGTAAGTAAATTCTTTTCCGCTTAATGACTCAGGACCTTTAAATTTTATTTTATATGACATAATTTTCCTCCTTTCTTATAACAATTCCATTAAATGATCTAATATTTCATTTGGTGTTGGAACAACACCACCAGTTCTTCCGTAGAATTCAACTGGTTTTTTACCGTTTACTGCTAATCTTACATCTTCAACCATTTGTCCCATACTCATTTCAACTGTGTAGAATAATTTTGCCTGATCTGCTAATTTTGCAATTGCTTCATATGGGAATGGCCATAATGTAATTGGTCTTATTAAACCTGCTTTTACGCCTTTTTCTCTTGCTGTATCAACAACTGTTTTTGCAATTCTTCCAATTGTACCATATGCAACGAGAATAACATCTGCATCTTCTGTTTTGTATTCTTCGTACATTATTTCGTTTTCAATTATTTTCTTATACTTTTCCTGATATCTTAAGTTCATTTTTTCTAAAACATATTCATTTATATCAAATGAAGTTATTTTATGTGGTTCTCTTCCTTTTGCTCCCTGCATTGCCCATGAGCTATGATCAGGTAATGTTGATAAATCCCTATATTCTGGGAATTCAACAGGTTCCATCATTTGACCGAGCATACCGTCTGCAAGGATTAAAACAGGATTTCTGTATTTATCTGCAACATCAAATGCCTTTATTGTTAATTCTACAGCTTCCTGTAATGATTCTGGACCATATACAACAAGTCTGTAATCTCCGTGTCCTCCACCTTTTGTTGCCTGGAAGTAGTCACTTTGTGCTGGCTGAATATCTCCTAAACCTGGACCGCCTCTAACAACGTTTACAAATACTGCAGGTAATTCTGCACCAGCAATATATGAAACACCTTCTTGCATTAATGAGTATCCTGGTGAAGATGTTGATGTGAATACTCTTGAACCTGTTGCTGCTGCACCGTAAATCATATTTACAGCTGCAACTTCACTTTCTGCCTGTAAGAATGTACCATCAACCTGTGGTAACCTTCTTGACATATATTCTGTTAATTCACTCTGTGGTGTTATTGGATAACCAAAATATAATCTACATCCAGCCCTTATGGCGGCTTCACCAATTGCTTCTGTACCTTTAACCATTACTTTTTCGCCCATCAATTATCCCTCCTTAAGCATTTGCCTTTTCCAATGTTGAAACTGTGATACATACATCAGGACACATCTGGTAACAGAATCCACATCCTATACATTTTTCTGGATGTAAAACTGCTGCTGGATGATAACCTTTTGCATTAAATGCTTCTGAGAATCCTAATGTCTGTGTAGGACAGGCATCTATACAAAGGCCACATCCTTTACATCTTTCCTGATCGATTTCAACTTTGTTTTTGTATTCCATCGTATCCCTCCTTTTCAGGTTCATAATTCATATACTTTATCCATAAATCTTCTTAAAATGAATTTCTTATTTTGTGTTTCTATATCTTTTAAGAATTCAGGAACTACCGTAAAGGCTATCGGTATTCCTGTTTTTTCAGAAACTTCCATTAATAATTTTTCACCTTCGAGAATTACTTCTTCAGTAGTTTCATTTTGAAGATTGGAATTTGATACTAAATAATCTATTTTTCTTCTTGCCTTTGCACCTAATCTTTCGAGATTATATATAATATCATCTACTGTGTTCATAAACGGTCTTTTAGTATTTACAACCAAATATGTTGCTGTTTTTGTTTGAGTCAAAAAGTTATTTAGTGATCCCACTACTGTAGCTCCGTCTTCATTACCACCAGCATCTATTACTGTTTGGTATTCTGGATTTACTATATATCCTCCAACTTCTGGTGGAATTATTGGTAAATCCGCATGCATAAATCTTTTTGGTGGTGTTATTACTTTGATATTCATATTGCTTAAAATATCTATTTCGTCTCTTGTTCTGAAATATGGACTTATTACATCTATATCAGCTATTGCAACATGATCATATTTTTCTTTAAGATATATTGCTGTATTTAAGGCTATTTCTGTTTTTCCAGAACCAAACATTCCAATAAAAACGTGACATTTAAAATCAGTATTAACCATTATTTACCTCCTGAGGATAACTTTTAACTTCCTCTTCTCCTTTTAACGCTCTCAATGCTGCTTCTGCAAGAGCTTTTTCTTCATCTCCACCTGGCACAACATAAATAGGTGCTATAAACTCTGTATGTTCTTTTAACCATTTAACCATATTATTTTTATCGTATGCCAAACCGCCAGTTAAAACAATTCCATCTACTTCAAAATTCAAAGCAGCTGCCATTTTTCCAATCCATTTGGATATCTGTAATGCCATTGCTTTATAAATTGTTGTAGCATATTCTTCTCCACTTTCTACTCTTTTTTGAACTTCTAATGCATCGTTTGTGTTAAGATATGCTACTAAACCACCTTTTCCTTTTATCCTTTTTTTCATTTCATCTAATGTCATTTTTCCTGAATAGGCCAAATCCATTACCTGAGTCATTGGCAATGTTCCAGCTCTTTCGGGGGTAAAAGGACCGTCGCCATCGAGTGCGTTATTTACATCAACAACACGTCCATGTTTATGAGCACCGATAGAGATACCACCGCCCATATGTACAACAATTAAATTAACTCCTTCATATGATTTTCCCATTTCTTTTGCTGTGCTCCTTGCAACAGCTTTTTGGTTTAATGCATGGAAAATAGATTTCCTTACATAATCTGGATGTCCTGAGAATCTTGCAATATCTTCCATTTCATCAACTACTACAGGATCTGCAATGTATGCTGGAATACCAACTTCATTTGCTAATTCACTTGCAATTAATGCCCCAAGATTTGAAGCATGTTCTCCGTATTTTCCTTCTCTTAATTCTTCTTTCATTAATTCATTTACTGCGTATACTCCACCTGGAATTGGTCTTAATAATCCACCTCTTCCTATAATTGCAGAAAATGTTTCTAATGAATGTCCGCTTTCTTCAAGGAATTTCTTTATAACGTTTTTTCTAAATTCGTATTGATCTGCAATATGTTCAAAAGGAGCTAATTCTTCTGATGAATGTCTTACTGTATCTTTTGAAAGAAGTTTATCGTCTTCGTAAATTGCAAGTTTAGTTGATGTTGAACCAGGATTTATTACTAATATTTTATACATAACTATTACCTCCTAAGCTAAGAGTACTGATAATGCAATTGATAATAGTTTCGCATCATCAGAATCTGCTCTTGAAGTTAAAACTACAGGTTTTTTACCGCCAAGAATTGTACTTGCAACACCAGCACCTGATAAGAATACCATGGATTTATAGAATATGTTTCCAGCTTCGATATCTGGCATAATTATAATGTCTGCATCTCCGGCAACTTCACTTTTTATTCCTTTGTGTTCTGCTGCTTCTTTAGAAATTGCATTATCCATTGCAAATGGTCCATCTACTATGCAGCCTTTTATTTGACCACGTCTGTTCATTTGAGTAATTATTGCTGCATCCATTGTTGCTGGCATTTTTGGATTAACCTTTTCAAGAGCGCCTACTATTGCTACTTTTGGTGTTTCAATTCCCAAAGCTTTTGCTATTTTTACTGCATTGTTTATTGAATCAACTTTTTGTTCTAAAGTTGGTGCTATAACCATTCCAGCATCTGTTACAATAAGTAATTTATGATAACCTTCTATATCAAATACGCTTACAAGATTCATTGTGCTTTTTGTTCTTAATCCATATTCCTCTTTTAAGAATACTGAAAGCAATTCACCTGTTGTGATATGGCCTTTCATTGGAAGGTCTGTTTTTCCTGAGGCTACATCTTCAACAGTTTTTCTAACTGCTTCTTTATTATTTTCACAATGAACTACTTCCATTTTGGAAATATCTATATTATGTTCTTTTGCAATTTCTTTTATTTTTTCTTCGTTTCCATATAATACAACATTACAAATTCCTTCCTTTAAAGCTCTTTCAACAGCCTTTAACACTACTTCATCTTCAGCTGCTGCAACACCAACGGTTTTTTTTACTTCCATTGATTTTGCAAGTTCAATTATTTTGTTAATTCTCATTGTTTCACCTCACAATTTCCATTCTTTAGCTGGTTCTTCATTGTTTAATACCCTTAATGCACCTTCTGCTAATGCTTCCATTTCAAATGAACCTGGATATCTCATAATTAATGCAATTTTCGATACTCTTTGTTTAATCATATCTATAAATACATCGTTTCTTGCCATACCACCTGTTATAATAATTGCATCTACTTCACCTTTTAATATAGCTGCCATACCGCCAATTTCTTTAGCAATTTGATATGCCATAGCTTCAACTACTTTTTTAGCGTATTCATCTGTTTCGGCTTTTTTCATTGCTTCTCTTAGGTCATTTGTTCCAAGATATGCTACGAGACCACCTTTTCCAATATATCTTTTCTTTAATTCTTTTTTATCGTATTTACCAGAAAATGCCATTTTTGCAAGATCGCCAACTGGTAATTCCCCTGTCCTTTCAGGACTAAATGGTCCTTCGTCATTTGCGTTGTTTACATCTATCATTTTTCCTTTTCTTTGTGCGCCAACAGAAATTCCCCCACCAAGGTGTGCAATAACAAAATTACAATCTTCATATTTTTTGTTTAACTCTTTAGCAGCCTTTCTTGCAACACTTTTCATATTTAATGCATGGAATAAACTTCTTCTTTCTATTTCAGGAATACCTGAAATTCTTGATTCTGGAATAAATTCATCAACTGAAACTGGGTCGGTAATAAATATTGGTATTTCTCCATTTGACAATTCCCAACCAATTACAGCGGCAAGATTTGAAGCGTGTTCTATTTTTGTTTTGTTTCTTAAATAATCAACCATTTCTTCATTTACTTTATAAGTACCGCTTTCAAGAGGTGGAAGAATACCACCTCTTGCAGCAATTGCATCAAAGTCTGAAACTTTGTATCCATATTTTCCAATAAATTCTTCGATTTCGTTTTTTCTTAAATCTATTTGATCCATTAATCTATCGTATTTTTCTAATTCTTCCATTGAATGAGAAACTTCTTCAGAAACTATTAAGTTATTATCTTCAAAAACTGCTATTTTAGTTGATGTTGAACCAGGATTGATTACTAAAATTCGTTTCATTTTTTCACCTCACAATGCTTAAAATATTATTTATTTTAATTTCAATTCTATTCCTTTTTCTTTTGCATATTCGTCAATTGCTTCTCTTAATCTTTTTACACCTTCATCTAATTCTTCAAATGATGGAAGACAGAATGAAACTCTCATTGTATTTCTTTCTGGTTCATCTACATAGAATGTTTCGCCTGGTATATAGATTACTTTCTTTCTCTTTGCAATTTCAAATAATTCCATTGTATCAAAACCTTCTGGTAATGTAATCCATGAGAACAATCCACCTTCTGGTCTAATCCAGTCAACACCTTCAATATCTCCAAGGTATTTTTCCAACGCTTCCATAAATTTATCTTTTTTAGCTCTGTATAACTCTATTGTTGGTTTTATTTCTTCAAATAAATCATATTTTTCAATAAATCTTGCTGCTATTCTCTGAGTTAATGTTGAAGAACAAAGATCCATTCCCTGTTTTGCCAATACCATTTTTCTGATTAACTCTTTATTTGCAACAATAACACCTATTCTTAATCCTGGAGATAATACTTTACTAAATGTATTTAATAAGACAACCCTTTCACCATTATTTAATTTGAAGATACTTGGTTGCTTTTCTCCTTCAAATCTTAATGCCCCATATGGATCATCTTCAATGATAATAAAATCATATTTTTCTGCTAATTCAATTAATCTTTTTCTCTTTTCAAGTGATAATGTTGTTCCTGCTGGATTGTGGAAATTACTTACTGTATAAACAAATTTGAATTTATCGATTTCTCCATTTTCATCTAATTTCTTTAATTCATTTTCAAGATAGTCAATATTCATACCATCTTTTTCAAGTGGAATGCTAATGTATTTTGGATTTCTTTGATTAAAAGCACTTCCTGCTCCTAAATAAATTGGTTTACTTACTGCACAGTAGCTATCTTCATCTAAAAATACTGTTCCAACAATAAATAATGCTTGCTGTGATCCTGTTGTAACCATTAAATTTTCTTCTGTTAAACCATGGATACCTTCATATTCTTCCATTAATCTAATGTACTGTTTAATTAATTCTGGATCACCTTCTGTTGAACCATACTGTAATGATACTCTGTATTCATTCATAATTACTTCATTTGCAATTTCTGACATTTTTTTTATAGGAAATGTTTCTGGATCTGGAATTCCACCACCAAATGAAATAATATCTTTATCACCAGCTGTTTTTAACAATTCTCTGATAAGGTTTGATTTAATCCTTTTAACGGTTTCTGAATACTTATTTTCAAATTTCACAATAATCACCCCTCCAAAAAGTAGTTTATTTCTCACTTTTATTTTACACTTTTAATTTACTTTTTACAAAGTTGATTAGAGGGGTATACATCTGGTTATATGGAATTATCCCTGATTAAATGGTGTGTGAAATTTTTTTCACGAAATTTTTTTCAATGTTAGTATTAGTATTTTTATTATATTTATTGTATAATATATGTGAAAATTTTATCGGTGAGGAGGAGAGAATATGTGGGAAAATGTGAAAACAATTGATCCTGAAATCTTCGAAATTATAACCGAAGAATTAAACAGACAGGAATATGGAATTGAATTAATTGCTTCAGAAAATTTTGCATCAGTTGCAGTTATGGAAGCAATGGGAAGCGTTTTAACAAATAAATATGCTGAAGGTTATCCTAAAAAAAGGTATTACGGTGGTTGTGAGGTTGTAGATAAAGCAGAAACTCTTGCAAGAAATAGAGCAAAGGAATTATTTGGCGCTAAATATGCAAATGTTCAACCACATTCAGGTTCTCAGGCTAATATGGGTGTTTACCTTGCATTAATGGAAACTGGCGATACATTAATGGGAATGTCATTAAGCCATGGGGGACATTTAACTCACGGTGCATCAGTAAACTTTTCAGGTAAAATATTCAACGTTGTACAATATGGTGTAAATGAAGATACAGAAGTAATAGATTATGATGAAGTAGAAAAGTTAGCTCTTGAACATAAACCAAAGGTAATTGTTGCTGGTGGAAGTGCGTACGCAAGAATTATTGATTTCAAAAGATTTAGAGAAATAGCTGATAAAGTCGGAGCATATCTTGTAGTTGATATGTCACACTTTGCAGGACTTGTTGCTGCTGGATTATACCCAAATCCTCTTGAATATGCACATGTTGTTACAACAACAACACATAAAACATTAAGAGGCCCAAGAGGCGGTATGATTTTAACTAACGATAAGGAATTATATAAATTAATTAATAAGAGTATTTTCCCTGGAATTCAGGGGGGTCCTTTAATGCATGTTATTGCTGCAAAAGCTGTGGCATTTAAGGAAGCTTTATCTCCAGAATTTAAAACTTATCAAGAACAGGTTATAAAAAATGCAAAAAAACTTGCTGAAGAAATGGAAAAACTTGGATTTAGAATTGTTTCAGGTGGAACAGATTCTCATTTATTCCTTGTTGATTTAAATGAAAAAAATGTAACCGGAAAAGCTGCTGAAAAAGCTTTAGAAGCTGCTGGAATTACAGTAAATAAAAACACTATTCCAAAGGAAACACGTTCACCTTTTGTAACAAGTGGTATTAGAATAGGAACACCTGCTGTTACATCAAGAGGCATGAAAGAAGAAGAAATGGTTGTTATTGCTAAATTAATTAATGAAGTTATTACAAATATAAAAGATGAAGATGGAACATTAGACGAAGAATTTAAAAATAAAATAAAATCAGAAGTAAAGGAATTATGTGAAAAATTCCCATTATATAAAGGAAAAATATTTTAAGTGTTTATAATTAATCCCGCTTTTTGCGGGATTTTTTTATTGTTATCAATATTTTTATGATATAATGATTAGGATAACTAATTATCAGGGAGGTTTTTGAATGATTACATTATCCATATTGGCAGGATTTTTTATTTTGATTTTAGCAATAAAATTTACCAAAAGTATTCATTGGGGAATATTTGCTGCTTTGATTTCTACTGCAATAATCTCTGCAAAGTTTCCTATGACTGCAACAGCTTTTTTGATAACATTAAAAGACCAAAAGTTTTATGAAATAATTATAACTATATATAGTATCTATTTAATAGCTGATACTTTTAAATCTTCTGGAAACTCACAAAAGTTTTCCAATAGTATAAAAAATATTTTTAATGCTAAACAGGCTTCTGCTTTAATGCCCATGTTTTTAGGCTTTTTGCCTATGCCAGGTGGTGCAATGTTCACTGCACCAATGGTAAGAGATATTTCTGATGAAAGTGAGTTGGATCATCTAACTGCTGCTTCTATGAATTATTGGTTTAGACATTCTATGGAATTTTTCTGGATATTATATCCGGCTCTTGTTCTTGAAGCAATATTTACAAAAACTGATCTGGTTAAAATTTTATTTTTGCAATTACCAATTGGTATTTTTGCAATTGTAAGCGCCTGGTTTTATTTTGGACTTGGTAAAATACATATTAATTATAGTAAAAAAGATATGATAACTTTTATTGACTCTTTAATACCAATTATCGCTATAATTATTGGAGTTTTATTAAAGATAGAAGGTTGGTTAGTTGTATTTACTGTTGCAGTTTTATACGCAATTTTTACCAAGAATTATAAAAATCTTTTTAAATTGAAATATTCTATTTTTCTTTTATTATTTTTGGTTTTCTGGTATAAAAATTTTATTAGTGCTTCTAATCTTTCTGTTATGTTTACTGAAGAACTTAAAAATTTTGGAATTAATCCCTGGATAATTATAATTTTTTCTCCATTTATTCTTGGATTGATTACGGGAATAACTCAAGCAGCTTTTTCTATTACAATACCTCTTACACTAAGTCTTGCAACCTCTGGGGCATTTCCGTTATTAGCAGCTGCAGTAACTAATTATTATTTTGCAATAATAGGAGTTTTGCTTTCACCTGTACACTTATGTTTATTATTAACTTCTAATTTTTTTGGTGTTAAGATGTCTTCAATGCTAAAAAATTTGATTATTCCTTTTATTTTTTCTTTTGTTGGTTATTTAATGATTTTATTATATCTTTTATATTTTTGAGTTGATTACAGAAATAATATATGTGGTATAATTTAGTGTGAGGTGAAAATATGAATTATATATATGTGAAAGGTGCCAAAGAACATAACTTAAAAAATATAGATGTAAAAATCCCTAAAAATAAATTAGTGGTTATTGCAGGACTTTCTGGTTCTGGAAAATCTACACTTGCAATGGATACAATATATGCCGAAGGTCAGAGAAGATATTTGGAATCTGTTTCTTCATATGCAAGACAATTTCTTGGCGAATTAAAAAGACCAAATGTCGAACAAATAATAGGACTTTCACCTGCAATTGCAATAGAACAAAAATCTGTATCCCACAATCCACGTTCTACCGTTGGTACAGTTACAGAAATATATGATTATATGAGGGTTTTATTTGCCAGAATTGGAAAAGCATATTGTCCAAAATGTAAAATTCCTGTTGAAAAATCTTCAATTGATGAAATTATTGAAAGAGTGTATGACCAATTTGATGAAAATTCAAGGTTATACGTTTTTGCACCTATTGCAAAAGAGAAAAAAGGTGAATTCAAAAAAGAATTGGAAACAATGAGAAAAAATGGATATAAGCGTGTTGAAATTGACGGTGAAATATACGATCTGGATGAAATTACATCTTTAAAGAAAAGCTATAGGCATACAATTAATTTACTTATTGATAGATTAAAGTTAAAAAAGGAGAATTTCGAAAGGTTATATGAAGCTATTGAGCTGGCTTTAAAGGAATCTGATGGATTTGTTGAAATTCGAGAATTGGATAAAGAAGGTAATGTGTTAAAAAAGAAAACATATAGCGAAAAATTGGTTTGTCCTGAATGTGGGTTTAGTTTCCCTGAAATTACTCCAAAACTTTTTTCTTTTAATAGCCCATATGGTGCATGTGAGGAATGTCATGGCCTTGGTTTTAAATTCGAATTTGAACCCACATATATCTTAGATTATGAAAAAAATATATATAATGGTGGAGTTTCTTTTGGAAAAGATACATATATGATGAAGGTAATTGAAAATGTTATAAAACATTTTAATGATGACCCTCAGAAGAAAATAAAGGATTTAAAAAAGGAAACTATTGATGGTATTTTATATGGAACAACAGAACCTATAAGATTTGAGTACAAAACTTCAAATGGTGTTTATCGTTATTATAAAGAGTTTGAAGGACTTATCAATATGTATGAGAGACGTTATAGAAATGCTGAGAATGATGAAATACGTTTATATTATCAAAAGGAATACATGGTAATGAAAACGTGTAATACCTGTCACGGAAAAAGGTTAAAAGAAGAACCTTTAAACGTTAAAATCAATGGCAAGAACATTCAAGAAATAACTGAAATGCCAATTGAAAAAGCCAAAGAATTTTTTGAAACAATATCTTTAACCAAAAAGGAGAAAGAGATTGTTGGAGAATTATTAACAGAGATAAAGAAAAGAATAGGATTTCTTGTTGATGTAGGATTGGGATATATAACTCTTTCCAGAAGTGCAAATACCTTATCAGGTGGAGAATCACAAAGAGTTAGACTTGCTACTCAAATTGGCTCAGGGCTAACTGGTGTAACATATGTACTTGATGAACCAACAATAGGTTTACATCCCAGAGATAATGACAGATTAATAGAAACTTTGAAAAAATTAAAAGAATTAGGAAATACTGTTATTATAGTTGAACATGATGAAGAAGTAATAAAATCTTCAGATTATATAGTTGATTTAGGCCCCGGCGCTGGAATTAATGGTGGAGAAGTTGTATATAGCGGGACAGTTAAAAATCTTCTTAAAAATCCTGGAAAATCCCTTACAGGACAATATATCTCGGGAAAGAAAAAAATAGAGTTAATAAAATATAAAACTAAACGTGTTGAAACAGATAAAAAAATAGAGATAATTGGAGCAGAACATAATAATTTAAAAAAAGTAAATGTAGAAATTCCTCTTGGAAAATTTATCGTGGTAACAGGTGTTTCTGGTTCTGGAAAATCCTCATTGATAATGGATACATTATATCCAGCATTATTAAAAGAGCTAAGACATTCAAAAGTAAGACCTGGAAAGTATAAAGAAATAAAAGGATTGGAATATATTGATAATGTTATCGCTATTGACCAATCTCCAATTGGAAGAACTCCAAGAAGTAATCCTGCAACTTATACAGGTGTATTTGATTTAATAAGGGATTTATTTGCTGCAACAAAAGAAGCTAGAATGAAAGGATATACAAAAAGCAGGTTTAGTTTTAATGTAAAAGGAGGAAGATGTGAAGCTTGTAAAGGTAATGGTTATTTAAAGATTGAAATGCAATTTTTGCCCGATGTTTATGTTACCTGTGATGTATGTAAAGGAAAGCGATATAATAAAGAGACGCTTACTGTAAAGTATAAAGATAAAACAATTGCTGATGTTTTAGATATGTCTGTAGAAGAAGCACTGGAATTTTTTGAGAATATTCCTCGTATTAAAAGAATACTTCAATTATTAAATGATGTTGGAGTTGGATATATAAAACTCGGACAACCAGCAACTACATTATCCGGTGGTGAAGCACAAAGAATAAAACTTACTTCAGAATTAAGAAAAAGAGACACAGGAAGAACTATATATTTTCTTGATGAACCTACTACTGGTTTGCATTTTGAAGATGTGAGAAAGTTAATTGAAGTTTTGCATAAATTGGTTGAAAAAGGAAATACTGTAATAATAATAGAACATAATCTTGATGTTATTAAAAATGCAGATTATATTATTGATCTTGGTCCTGAAGGTGGAGAAAAAGGAGGATATATTGTAGCCACAGGAACTCCAGAAGATATTATCAAAGCAAATACATATACAGGAAAATATTTAAAAAATGTGTTATAACAAAAAAAACGCCTCAGAATTATTCGAGGCGTTTTTTGTTATATTAACATTATTTTATTTCTGCAATATGTAAAAAGTTTGTTTTACTTGAGAATCCATAAGGGATTCCAGCTGTAAATATAATTTTTTCTCCTGATTTTACTAATCCTTCTTCTTTTAAAGTTTGTTTAACAATATAAAGCATGGTGTCTGTACTTACAAATTCATTTACTATCATTGGTTTTACTCCCCAAACTAATGCCAACCTATTGTATGTTTTTTCTGAATGAGTAACAGCTATTATATTTACGTTTTCTCTATATCTGGATACTGCACGAGCTGTATAACCTCTATCAGTAACAGCTACTATAGTTTTTATTCCTGAACTTACAGCAATTTCATTAGCAGCTCTTGAAATTGCATTTGTAGTTGAATCATCTTCTTCATCAAATTCATAGAACAAAGTACTATAATGATTAATATATGGTTCAGTTTCTTTAGCTATTTTATCCATAACCTTAACTGTTTCTATGGGGTATTTTCCTATTGATGTTTCGCCGGATAACATTATTGCATCTGTTCCATCTAAAATTGCATTTGCAATATCTGTTGTTTCAGCTCTTGTTGGAACTGGATTTTCTATCATTGTTTCAAGCATTTGAGTTGCTGTAATAACTGGTTTAGCCATTCTATTTGCAATTTTTATAATTCTTTTTTGTAAAACCGGAATTTTTTCAACTTCTACTTCAACTCCAAGATCTCCTCTTGCAACCATTACACCATCTGAGAGTTCAATAATTTTTTCAAGATCATTCTCTATTGCTTGCTTTGTTTCAATTTTGCTAATAATCTGTGCATCTTTTGCATTTAAGGAATTTAATATTTCTCTCATTTCAAGAACATCTTCTGGCTTTCTAACAAATGAAAGTGCAAAATAATCAACTTCATGTTTAATACCAAATTCTATATATTTTTTATCTTTTTCTGTTAACGCTGGAATTTTTATATCTGCCCCTGGTGCATTTATTCCTCTTCTATGTGTAATTGTTGCTGTATTTAAAACTTTAGTTTTTATGTTAACTCCGTCAGATTCTATAACTTCTAACTTTAATTTTCCATCATTAACTAAAATTTTATCTCCTGGTTTTACATCTTTTGGTAATCCTTTATAATTAATCGATACTTTTGTTTCATCGCCTGTAACTTCCTCTGCTGTTAATATAAATTCCTGTCCTTCTTCAAGTGTAATTTCATCTTTATAGAAATTTCCTGTTCTAATTTTTGGACCTGCAAGATCCAATAAAATCGCCACAGGTTTGTCAAATTCTTTTCTTACTTTCTTGATAGTTTCAATTCTTTTTTCATGAACTTCTGGGTTTTCATGAGATGTATTCAGTCTTAAAACATCAGCTCCAGCTTCTATTAATTTTCTTACCATTTCTTCTGATTCAGTTGCAGGCCCTATTGTTGCAACAATTCTTGTTTTTCTCATTGTCATTCTCATCACTCCTTATGATAATGTATTTGCTAATTTTACTAATTCATAATCTAACTCTTTCTTTTCACTTAATACTTTATCAATAGGAACTGCTATTAGTTTGCTTCTGTTTAAAGCAACCATAACTCCAGCTTCTCCATTAAGCAAAAACTTTACAGCTTCATAACCCATTCTTGAAGCTAATATTCTATCAAATGCAGTTGGTGACCCTCCTCTTTGAATATGACCTAAAATGGTTATTCTTGTTTCATACCCTATTTTATTTTCAAAATGTCTTGCAACTGTATATGCGCTTGCAGCACCTTCTGCAACAACAATAATACAATTTATTTTTCCTCTTTTTCTTTGTTCCCAAATTTTATCTGTTAATTGATCATAGTCAATTGGCAATTCCGGAATTATTATTCCTTCAGCACCAACTGCTATACCAGACATTAAAGCTATATATCCAGAACCTCTTCCCATTACTTCTACAATAAATGCTCTTTCATGAGAAGATGCTGTATCTTTTAATTTTTGCATTGAGTCTACAGCTGTATTTAAACATGTATCAACACCAATTGCCATATCTGTATCAGGTATATCGTTATCAATAGAAGCAGGAATTCCAACAATTGGTATTCCATGTTCTTCATATAATAATTTAGCACCTGTTAAACTTCCTTCACCACCAATTACAATTAATGCATCTATACCCAGTTCTTTTAAATTTCTTGCTGCTTCTGCTCTAATATTAGGATCTTTAAATCCCGGTACCCTCGCAGTTCTTAAAATAGTTCCGCCTTTTTCCATTATTCCTCCAACAGATGCATAAGTCAATTCAGTATATTCCTTATCAAGAATTCCTGCATAACCTTTGTAGAATCCTATTACTTCCAATCCATTTGAAGTTGCTGTTCTTGTTACAGCACGTACTGCTGCATTCATCCCCGGAGCATCTCCACCACTTGTTATAATACCTATTTTCTTAATTTGAGGCATTTTGTCTCTCCCTCCTTAAAAGTTATTAAACATGAAAATCTATGAATATATGAAATTTTTTTCAATTATCGCCGTTTATTGATATTATACCATGTTTTTTATAAAATTTCTTTTCTTTATAAAAACAAATTTTAGATGTATAATAGAATTTGAAAGAAGGTGTGAAAATGTGGAAAATTTTAAAATCTCACATTAATGACTTTGAAGCTCAAATGATAAAACAATTGCTCGAATCAAATGGAATAAATGTATTATTAAAAGCTCCTAAAGAAATTGGTATTGGGAGCGAATTTTTTGGTAATGGCACAATAATGAATCTTTATGTAAATGAAGAAGATTATAATGTTGCAAAACAAATTCTTGAAAATAGGGAGGCAGAGTAATGGAAAATTTAAAAAGAACACCTTTGTATGACGAACACGTAAGGTTAGGAGCAAAGATGGTTCCATTTGGTGGTTGGGAAATGCCAGTATGGTATTCTTCACTTAAGGAAGAACATAATGCTGTAAGAAATAACGTTGGAATTTTTGATGTTTCTCATATGGGTGAAATTGATATAAAAGGTAAAGATGCTGTTAAGTTTGTAAATTATTTAATAACCAATAATGTTGAAAAAATAAAAC
Organism: Marinitoga sp. 1138; assembly: GCF_013363265.1. Taxonomy (NCBI): domain Bacteria; kingdom Thermotogati; phylum Thermotogota; class Thermotogae; order Petrotogales; family Petrotogaceae; genus Marinitoga; species Marinitoga sp. 1138. Next base: position 186,656 of record NZ_LBFA01000001.1, on the reverse strand, counting down.
CAGAAGAAATCGTATATTCTCCAATGCTTAACGAAAATGGTGGAGTTATAGATGATTTATTAGCTTATAAGTATTCTGATGAACATATATTGTTGGTTGTAAATGCCTCTAACATTGAAAAAGATTATAATTGGATTGCTGAAAAAGCAAAAGATTTTGAAGTAGAAGTTAAAAATATTTCTGATAATATTGCACAAATTGCTGTTCAAGGACCAAAAGCTGAAGAAATGTTACAAGAAATTTCAGGGGTTGATTTGAAAAATATTTCATATTATAATTTCACTGAAGGAAGAATTAACGGAATTGAATGTTTAATTTCAAGAACAGGTTATACAGGCGAAGATGGTTTTGAAATTTATCTTGATAAAGAGGCAGCAGTTCCAATGTGGAGAAAATTATTGGAATTACTTCCTAAATACGATGGAAAACCAGCAGGACTTGGTGCAAGAGATACTTTAAGATTAGAAGCAACATATCTTTTATATGGAAATGACATGAATGAAGAAATAACAGCTTTAGAAGCTGGATTAAAATGGGCTGTTGACTTCGAAAAGGATTTTATTGGAAAAGAAGGTTTATTGAAGGAAAAAGAAGTTGGCATTAGAAGAAGATTAAAAGGAATAGAAATGCTTGAAAAAGGAATTCCAAGACATGGTTATAAAGTTTTTGTTGGTGATGAAGAAGTTGGATTTATTACCAGTGGAACAGTTTCTCCTACATTAAATAAGCCAATCGCATTAGCAATGTTAAATAAACCATATTATAAGAAAGATACAGAAATTGAAGTTGAAATAAGAAATAAAAGGGTTAAGGCAAAAGTAATAAAAATACCATTTTACAGAGGTAGTGTAAAAACAAGAAAATAACTTTAGGAGGGTATGAGAATGAAAAAGTATACAAAAACACATGAATGGGTAGAAGTAGAAGGCAACATTGCAACAATTGGTATAACAGCACATGCAGCAGAAGAACTTGGAGATATAACATATGTTGATTTACCAGAAGAAGGAAAAGAAATCAAAAAAGGCGAAGCTCTTTGTGCTGTTGAATCAGTAAAATCTGCAAGTGATGTTTACTCTCCTGTTTCAGGAAAAGTAATTGAAGTAAATTCAGAACTTGATGCTTCTCCTGAACTAATAAATGATGATGCAGAAAATGCTGGTTGGATTGTAAAAATGGAAATCAGTGATGAAAGCGAATTAGACGAATTATTATCTGAAGAAGAATATAAGAATTCTCTATAATTTCAGGCCCGGTTTTCCGGGTCTTTTGAAATTTTAAAAGTGAGGTGACATTGGTGAAAAAATATCCATACATTCCACATACAGAAGAAGATATTAAAGAAATGATGGAAGTTATTGGAATTAAAAATATTAAGGAATTATATTCAGATATTCCCAAACTTTTTGAAGGTGATTTAAATATTCCTGAATCAAAATCAGAAATTGAAGTAAGAAGAGAAATTATGGAATTGGCTAATAGAACAATAAATCTTGATGAATATGCAATGTTTAGGGGCGCCGGAATTTATAAACATTATATTCCTTCAGCTGTATATCAACTTGCAACCAAAAGAAATTTTTTAACTGCTTATACTCCTTATCAAGCTGAAGTTTCTCAAGGTACATTACAAGCATTATATGAATTTCAAACTGCTATTTGTGAATTAACAGGTATGGAAGTTGCAAACTCTTCAATGTATGACGGAGGAAGTGCTGTAGCAGAAGCTATTTTAATGGCTTCAAGAATAAATAAAAAATATAAAACTTTAGTAGCTTCTTCCTTACATCCTGAATATATTGAGGTTTCAAGAACATACATAGAATCACAGAATCTGGAATTAGAAACTGTAAAATATGATGAAAAAACAGGAAGAATTGATATAGAAGATTTAAAATCAAAATTAACAGAAGATATAAGTTCTGTAGTAATCTCATATCCTAATTTCTTTGGTGTTGTGGAAAATATAAAAGCTATAAAAGAAGTATTACCAGAAAAAGTATTACTTATAGTTAACGCATATCCTATTGCACTTGGATTATTAGAAGCACCCGGAAAACTTGGTGCTGATATTGTAGTTGGCGAAGGACAATCTATTGGAAATTATATGTCTTTTGGCGGTCCAACATTTGGATTTTTTGCTTCTAAAAAGCAATACATAAGACAGATGCCTGGAAGAATTATAGGTGAAACTGTAGATGCTGATGGAAATAGAGGTTTTGTTATGGTTCTTCAAACAAGAGAGCAACACATCAGAAGAGCAAAAGCCACTTCAAATATATGTTCTAACCATGCTTTAATGGCTGTTTTATCTTCCGTTTATCTAAGTGTTGTTGGAAAAGAAGGTTTAGCTGAAATCGCATATCAAAACTATCAAAAAGCACATTATCTTGCTAAAAAATTAATGGAAACAGAAAAGTTTGAACCTGTATTTGAAGGACCTTTCTTTAATGAATTTGTTTTAAAACCAAAATTCGATCTTGATGAATTTAATAAGAAATTATATGAAGAAAAATTTGTTGGTCCATTAAATCTTGGAAAATTCTATAATGAATTAAATAATTATGGTTTATTCTGCGCAACTGAATTAAATACAAAAGAAGAAATTGACTACTTGATTTCTAAGGTAGGTGAAATCGATGAAATTAATCTTTGAAAAGTCAAAAGAAGGAAGAACATCATTTTCATTGCCTAAATTAGATGTACCAGAACAAAAAATCGAAATGGAAGATGAATTAATTAGAAAAGAAAAACCAAATCTTCCACAGGTTTTTGAACTTGAAGTCGTAAGACATTACAATGATTTAGAAAGAAAGAATCATTCTGTTGATAGTGGATTTTATCCATTAGGTTCATGTACAATGAAATATAATCCTATGATTAACGAAGAAATGGCTGGATTATTTAACAACATACATCCATATATAGATGAAGAATATACTCAAGGTGCTCTTGAATTAATGTACAATCTTCAGAATTACCTTGGCGAAATCACTGGTATGGATGCTGTTACATTACAACCTGCAGCAGGTGCTCATGGTGAACTTACAGGAATGCTTATTGTAAGAAAATACATCGATGATAATGGATATACAAATAAAACAAAGGTTATTTTGCCTGACTCAGCTCACGGAACAAACCCTGCATCAGCTAAAATGGCTGGTTTTGATGTTATTGAAGTAAAATCAGGTCCTGATGGAAGGGTTGACCTTGAAGAATTTAAAGAAAAAATGGATGATACTGTAGCAGCTATCATGCTTACAAATCCAAATACTCTTGGTTTATTTGAAAAGGATATTCTTGAAATTGCAAAATTAGCTCATGAACATAATGCCCTTCTTTACTATGATGGAGCTAACTTAAATGCAATAATGGGTAAGGTTAGACCTGGAGATATGGGATTTGATATAGTTCATGTTAACCTTCATAAAACTTTCTCAACTCCACATGGAATGGGTGGACCTGGAAGCGGGCCTGTTGGAGTAAAAGCTAAATTAAAAGATTATTTGCCTAAACCAGTTGTAGACTTAAATGAAGATGGAAAATATTATTTAAACTATGATATCCCTAAAAGTATCGGAAGATTAAGAACATTCTATGGAAATTTCTCTGTAATGGTAAGAGCTTATACTTATATTCTTTCAATGGGTCATGATGGATTAAAATTCGCAAGTGAAATGGCTGTATTAAATGCAAATTATTTAAGAAAGAAATTGGAAAAAGAATTTAAAATTGCTTATGATGAAGTATGCAAACACGAATTTATCATCGATGGAACATTCTTAAAAGAATATGGAGTAAAAACTCTTGATTTTGCTAAAAGGTTGCTTGATTATGGCATTCATCCACCAACAATTTATTTCCCATTGATTGTGCATGAAGCTATGATGATTGAGCCAACAGAAACAGAATCTAAAGAAGAATTAGACCATTTTGTAGATGTTATGCATAAAATATTAGAAGAAGCAAAATCAGATGCAGAAATTCTAAAAGGTGCCCCTCGAAATACACCTGTTAGGAGATTAGATGAAAAGGTTGCTAATAAAGAGTTAAAAGTAAGATTTTAATATAAAATATAGGGAATAGTCAAATGGCTATTCCCTATATTTTATAACAACTAAATTTTTTATTTTTTATTTTTATGGTATAAGTTTATTATAAGTTTTATCTCACCTGATCCTTTATCAAGCATTTTTGCAATTTCCTGTATGCTCATTCCTTTATCATAATATTCAATTATTTTTTCTTTTAAAATTTGTTCCGGACTTTTTTCTTCTTCAATTTCTTTTTCAATTACATGTGTTTTATAATTTTTTTCAATATTTTCTCTGTTGTATCCAATTGATATTTCACGTTGCTGATAATCTATTTTTGGGATATGTTTCTCTTTCATAGGCGAAGACGGTTCCGCTAATCTTCTTTTTTCCTGTTTTATCTTTAAATTTGTTCTTTCTCTTTTTAGCTCATCTGTTTTTTTCTCAAGATCAGTAAGCATCGAAAAAGATTTCATATATGCTTCATCGGCATCTTTTATAAGTTGATCAAGAATTTCGATCTTATTATCCAGAGCCCGTAATCTCGAAGAGGTTATTTTTTGAAAACGTGCCAATAAAGTATTTGTTTGATCCTCAATGGAAGAATCAATTGTTATAGAAAAACTATTAAATTTTTTCCATAATGAAATTAATAAGGAGAGATTAATAAGAGATATAATAGATAATCCTATTAACCATATAAAAATGATTAGCGTTATCATTTTTCAACCCTTTCTAATTTTATTGTTGGAAATTCAATTTCGCCAGCATCCTTCCATAACAAATAATCTTCAGTAATTTCTGTTGGCTGAGGATATGTTTCAATAAACTCCCAATTTTTAGGTTTATAAATATATAATGTAGAATTTGCCAGATTCATTTTTTGTGAATTAAGAGAAAATTCATATTTGTTATTACCTAAATCTTTAATAAATCCAAAAATCACAGCTTTTTCATTGACATATATTGTATAATTATTATTGTTTGTAGTCAATGATGATTCTAAAGATACTAATTTGAAATCACGCCCTGTATTTTCTGTTAATTTTGATAAAAATTGTTCATATGCCTTTCTTTTTTCTTCATCAGGTTTATCATAATTTTCAATTAATCGGTTATAAGATTTTTCATCTTCAGCCTGAATTTCAACTTTAGAAAACATTACAACGCTTTTATCGTCATTTATATAATAATAATTATCGCTTTTTATTACCTTGAAATTTGTTTTCATATTTTTAACCATAAAAATATTTACAATACTTATTGCCAGTATAAATAATAAGGCTATCAAAATAAAATTATTTGAGAAACCTCTTTTCTGTTGAGCATTTGAATCTTTCATTTAAGTTACCCCCTTGAATTTTTATTTTTCATAGTATATAATACCACAAAATGTGGTAAAATAAAAAGAGTAAACGGGAAAAAAGGAGGGTTTTATGTGAGAATTTTAAGTGGTATGCGTGCAACTGGAAAATTACATCTTGGTCATGTTTTGGTGTTAGAAGATTGGAAAAGATTGCAGGATGAAGGAAATGAAACTTTCTTTTTTGTTGCAGACTGGCATGCATTGACCACTCACAAAGAAGAAAGTCATAAGATATACCAATCTACAATTGATATAGTAAGAGGATATCTTGCTGCTGGAATTGATCCAGAAAAATCTGTAATATTTGTTCAATCTGCGATTAAGGAACATGCCGAATTATATCTTTTATTAAATATGCTCGTTTCTGTTAGCAGATTGGAAAGAATACCAACTTATAAAGATTTAAAAGAAAATCTTGAAAATAGGGATTTATCAACTGCTGGATTTTTAACTTATCCAGTTTTGCAAACTGCTGATATTATTTTATATAAAGCAACAGGCGTTCCGGTTGGTGAAGATCAGGTTTATCATATTGAATTAAGTAGAGAAATTGTAAGGAGATTTAATAATTTATATAAAGAAGTATTTCCGGAGCCAGAACCAATTGTTACAAGAATACCAAAATTGCCTGGTACCGATGGTAGGAAGATGTCAAAGAGTTATGGAAACATTATAATGATAGATGAAGACCACGAATCATTGAAGAAAAAGATAATGCCAATGATGACAGATCCTGCAAGAATGAGAAGAACAGATCCTGGCACTCCAGAAAAATGCCCTGTTTGGGAATATCATAAAGCATTTACTTTAAATCAAGAAGAGCTGGATTGGGTTGTAAAAGGATGTACAACTGCTGATATTGGCTGTGTTCAATGTAAAAAATTATTATTAAAAAATATGGAAGAACGTTTAAAACCAATATGGGAAAAATACGAAAAAATTTCAGATGAAGATGTTTTAAATGTGATTCATGAAGGTAATAAAAAGGCCTCCGCTGTAGCGAAAAAAACTATGGAAGAAGTTAAGGAGGCTATGAACCTCAGGTGGTGATTATATGTTTTCCGACATAAATATTGAATTGGATATCTTTTCAGGCCCTTTTGAAGTTTTAGTTGACCTTATAAGAGAAAAAAAGATACCGGTGCGTATGCTACCGGTATCTTATATTGCTGATATATTTAACGAATATATAGAAAAAAATTATGACAATTTAAATGATATTGGTGAGTTCTTAAGAATTGCATCTTATCTAACTTTATTAAAATCAAAAGAATTATTACCAAAAGCCAATGAAGATAAAGAGTTTACACGTCAAAAAAATACATTATATAATATTATCGAGGATTATGATCAAATAAAGAAAGCTATGGAAAAACTTAAGGATAATTTTGGAAAAAATAATACTAAGAAACCCATTAGAGTTAAGGCTATGAGATTTGATAAAAAGAAAATTTATGAACAGTTAGACTTATATATGACAGATTATATACGGCTTCAGCATAAATTAGAAATATTACGTGAAGGTTTTACAGTAGAAGAAGCTATAGAAGAACTTGAAAAAATGGAAAGATTTACTTTACAAGAATTGTATATCCTTTCAAACAAAAATAGATTGAGATTTATAGTTTATTTTCTTGCATCATTGACACTTGTAAGAAATGGCATTCATTATATTAATGAAAATTACGAATTTATTCGTTCTAAAAAAGAGGTGACATTAGGTGCAGAATAAGCATCTTATCCCTATAGTTGAAGCTATGTTATTTTCAAAAAGTTCTGGCTTTTCTGTAAAAGAAATTTCAGAAAAATTGGAAATTTCAGAAGAAAAAGTCAATAGCATTTTAATTGAAATTTGGAAACATTATAATTCAGAATTTCATGGAATAGAACTGGAAATGTTTGAAGGAAAATATAGATTTACTATAAAAAGTGAAATAAAATCTATTTTAAAACCACGCCCAAGAACATTTTCTCTTACTGAATCACAATTTGAAATTCTTGCTATTTTACTTTTAAACGGTCCATCCTCTACAACAGAAATAGAAAAATCACGCGGAAAATCATCATACCATCAAATAAAAAAACTTATGGAAATGGGATTAATTGTTAAAAAAAGAAAAAACAATACAAAAAATAGATTTGTTTATGATCTTTCAGAGACTTTTTTTGAATTATTACCAGAAAAAACTATAGAAGAATTAAGAGGTGCTAAAATTGATAAAACTTCAGACATTTCTCCAGAAGATAGGTGAAGGTTCTCGAAGAAAAGTTGGAGAAATGATTATCTCGGGAAAGGTAAAAGTAAATGGAAAAACTATCAAAGAACCCTGGTTTTTGCTTTCAGATAAAGATATTATTGAAATAAATAATAAAAAAATATATGTCAGAGAAAAAATAAACGATATAGATAATTATGTATATTATTTATTGCATAAACCTATAGGATATTTATCCTCTCTTTCCGATGATAGAGGAAGAAAAACTATTACTGATCTAATAAAAGGAAAAATACCTGAAAAGGTTTTTCATGTAGGAAGATTGGACTATAATACTTCCGGATTAATGCTCCTTACTAATGACGGAGAATTAGCTAATTTACTTTTACACCCCAAAAAAAAGATTTATAAAACATACAAAGTATTAATTAATAAACATATAAAAAACGAAGATATTGAAAAACTTAAAAATGGGGTAATTATAGAAAATTATAAAACTCAACCTGCCAAAATTGAAAAAATTAGAAAAAAAGGAAAATATTCAGAAGTAATTATTAGTATCCATGAAGGAAAAAAAAGACAGGTAAGATTAATGTTTAAAGTATTAGGATATAATGTACTAAAACTTAAAAGAATTAAGTTTGGTCCTTGGACTGTAAATGAAGTTCCTAATCCCGGAGATATAAAAAAAATTGATAATAAAGATATAAAAAAATTAAAAGATTATTTACAAATGAGAACGAAAAAAGATTAATAATAAATTTTAATTTCGTTTAAATAAAGTAGTTGACTAAAATCAATGTATATGATAAAATATTATGGAAATTAAATATGCTGGAGAGGTGGCCGAGCGGTCGAAGGCGCACGCCTGGAGAGCGTGTGACGGGCACAACCCGTCCGTGGGTTCAAATCCCACCCTCTCCGCCATAATATAAAAAATAGGAGCTTAAGCTCCTATTTTTTATATTAATATCTCCTATATAAGTTCACAACTTTTCCAATTATTTTCCATCTTAAATCTGGAGTTAAAATAATTGGTTCATACTTCGGATTTAAACTATATAACATTATAGTTCCATCAAATGTTTTCCTGAATACTTTAACCAATGCGTCTTCGCCATCATTTAATAATGCTATTACCCTATTTCCTGAATCTATATACGATTCCGGATCAACTATTACGTAGTCACCTTCTTTTATTTCTGGTTCCATACTATCCCCAACAACTTCAACTGCAAATGTTCCTTTCCAACCTTTTGGTATATAAATTTCATCAATTGGATAATCTACTGGTTGTGCTGCACCACTCACTCCTGCAGCAACTTTTTCATATACAGGAATTTTTTTCATTTCCACTCTTACATAAGTGTCATTACCTGATATATTATCCAATCCTAGCAAATAATCTGTGCTTACATCAAAATATTTTGCCAATTCTATAATTACTTCAGCTGAAGGCTTGTTAATACCTGCTTCAATTCTATATACACTATTTCCCGCTATTCCGATAATAGCTCCAAGTTTTTCTCTTGATATTCCTTTTCTTTCCCTTAATTTTTTTATTCTTTCTCCAATTTCATTCTTCAATTTATTCACCTCACTTTTTTTATATCACTTATATTATACACCATTTTCTACCTTATAGTAGAGTTGTAACATTAAAGTTACTCTTTCTTAATTGTATTAATGAAAAAAATATAGTAATATATAAATGTATTGATTATGATGTAGTAATTAAAAAGTATAAAAATACTAAAAGGAGGAAATAATATGATAAAAAGTGGTGAATTAGTAAAATGGTATGAAGAAAAAAAGCATTATTTTAAAAAATTCTTTATTAATCCAGATAATAATAAGTTTTACCTCGAATTAATTGGTCTGGAAAATGCTATCACAGAAAAAGATTTAACTTCTATTAATTCAATTGAAGAATTAGAAAGATATATTAAATATATTTTCGATATAGAAATTAAAAATATTTTTAAAAATAAAAACAAACAACCTCTTTCAGCATAAACGTAAAAAAAGCGGCTTTAAAAGCCGCCTTTATCTTATTGTGGATATTTTACAAAACCTATTAAATAATGTTGATATGGCATTATAGGATTATATGGAATAACTCTTACATTCCAGCCATACTGCCCTCTTTCATCTATTTCAAATTCACCTTCATACAAATATGTATCTTTATTTACTTCTTTTTTCAACTTCATATCAAACGATTTTAATGTAACTATTTTGTTGTCTTCCAATTTTGCTACAACAATTTGTGTAAGTACAGAATCCGGCCCAATTCCCGGTAAATAAACTTCTGCTTTTACTTCTATTTTTCCACCAGTTGAATATTCAATGTCTTCAGTTACATTTGAAAGAACTTTTATTCTAATATTTCCCCAGTTTTTCTCCAATATTTCTACCCAAGCAGAGAATTTCTTAGCTATTTCAAAATTATCTTTTACAAACTTTTCTCCTAATTCCGCTGCAGTCATATATAATTTTTGTGTATATTCTTTGAGCATTCTATGTGTATTAAAGAATGATGTAACTGATTTTATAGATTCTTTCATTATTTTTATCCATTCTCTTGAAACTCCCAATTCTTCATTATGGTCATAATAAAGAGGTACAATTTCTTTTTCAAGAGTATTATACATTGATGAACTATCTATTCTATCCTGTAATTCAAGGTCTGTGTAATCTCTTTCATCACCTATAGCCCATCCATTTTTTCCATTATAACCTTCAACCCACCAACCATCAAGAACACTAAAGTTCGGAGAACCGTTCATACCAGCTTTTTGACCACTTGTTCCACTTGCTTCTCTTGGTCTTCGTGGATTATTAAGCCATACATCAACACCGGCTACTAAATGCCTTGCAACATTCATATCATAATTTTCAATAAATACTATTTTATCTTTAAATTCAGGCATTCTTGAAATTTCGTAAATTCTTTTTATTAATTCCTGACCTGGTCTATCTGCCGGATGTGCTTTACCCGCAAAAATCAATTGAACAGGTCTTTCTGGATTATTTAAAATTTTACTGAGCCTTTCAAGGTCTTTAAAAATTAATGTAGCTCTTTTATATGTTGCAAATCTTCTTGCAAAACCTATTGTTAAAGCCTTTGGATTAAGAATATTTTCTATTTCTTCAAGTTGTTCTACTGTTTCACCATGTCTCATTCTTTGTTCTTTAGTTCTTTGATGTACAAATTCAATTAATTTTTTCTTTAAAGATTTTCTTACATTCCATAATTCTTCATCTGGAATCTCATCAATTTTTTTCCATAAATCAGGATCATCAATCTTTTCATGCCAGTCTTTTCCAAGATAATGAGCAAATAAATCCTGTAATTCTTTGGAAATCCATGTTGTTGCATGAACACCATTTGTTACATGTGTAATTGGAACCTCAACTGCTTCAAGTCCTTTCCATATGTCTTTTGCTAAATCTCGTGATACTTCACCATGTAATTTACTTACTCCGTTTGCTCTTGAGGATAAATTTAAAGCTAATGTTGTCATTGAAAATAATTCAGAACCATCAGCCCTTATTTCAGCTCCTAAGTCAAGAAATTCCCTTCTTGATGCTTTAAGTTGTGGCCAATAATCTTTGAAATATTTATCCATTAAATGAAAAGGAAATGCATCATGACCTGCTGGAACAGGAGTATGTGTTGTAAATACCGCACCAGCTTTTGCTGCTTGAACTGCTTCTCTAAATGTTAAACCGTGTTCCTGAACAAATTCTCTAATTCTTTCTAAACCTAAAAATGCAGAATGACCTTCATTCATATGCCATACCGATGGGTTATATCCAAGAGTTCTTAATGCTCTAACTCCTCCAATACCCAAAAGCATTTCCTGCCTTATTCGCATTTCCTGATCCCCGCCATATAATTGGTAGGTAATCATTCTATCTTCAGGATCATTTTGCGGAATATCTGTATCAAGATAAATTAAATTTATTCTTCCAACGGATAATTTCCATATCTTCGCATAAACTTTTCTATTATCCATTTCTACTGTTATATAAATTTCATTTCCTTCATCATCTTTTACTGGAACTACAGGAAAATTATCAAAATCATAAGGATTAAAAATAGCTTCCTGCCAGCCTTCAGAATTAATCCTTTGTTCAAAGTATCCCTGTTTATACAAAAGTCCAACAGCAACCAATGGAATTCCCAAATCACTTGCTGATTTTAAATGATCACCAGCTAATACACCTAATCCTCCAGAATAATTTGGAAATGATTCATGTAATCCATATTCAGCACAAAAATATGCAAATTCTCCACCTTTATATTGTTTATGTGTGGATTTAAACCATGTATTTTCAGCTTTCATATAATTTTCAAATTTTTCCACTACCTGAGAGTATAAACTCAATATAGCCTGATTTTGCGCTGCCTCGTTCAATTTTTTCTGGCTTACCTTTTTTAAAAATGCAACAGGATTTCTATTTACTTCAACCCATAAATCTTCATCAATTCTTTCAAAAATCTCCTGTGCATCATAATTCCAGGTCCACCAGAGATTTCTACTTAATTCTGGTAATTTTTTTAAATTTTCAGGCACTTTTGGTAATACATTTATCCTTGAAATAAATTCCATGGAAAGGCCTCCCTCCAATTTTTAATTTTAACAATACATATTATACCAAAAAAAGGTGTCTCAATTCAATATCTAAAGAAAAATTAAAATAATCAGGTTTATTTACTGTTTTTCAACTTTAAAAACGCAAAATTTTCTATATGAAAAGTATTTGGGAACATATCGAAAGGCTTTATTTTTTCTATATTATAGAATTCTTGCATTTTTGATAGATCTCTTGCCAGAGTGCTTGGATCACAGGATAAATAAAAGATATATTTAGGTTTCAATTCTGTTATCTTTGTTAAGATTTTCTTACTCAATCCACTTCTTGGCGGATCAAGAATGATTAAATCCAATTTTTTATCATAATTTTCTATAAATTTTTCCACATCTTCTTTTACGAAACTAACATTTTTTATGTTATTTATATTCGCATTTGCTTTGGCAGCTTTTACAGACACATTATTACTTTCAACACCTGTAATGTGTTTTAATAGTGGGGCAAGATATATTGAAAATAGTCCAACTCCAGAATATAAATCTAATGCTGTTCCAGAAATTTTTTCAGATTTTACTATTTCAACAAACTCCTCTAAAATTTTCTTCGTTATAAAATAATTATTTTGAAAGAATGCTGTTGGTGGAATTTGATATTCAAAACCATCAAAATCCTCTTTTATTACTCCTTCACCTCTTAATGTTTTATATGGTCCTCTTAAAACAACAGAATCAGAACCATTCATGACATGGATAAAAGAATCTGCTTTTATATTTTTTAATATTAATTCCTTAAACTTCTTATAATTAGAAATGTATTCTGTTTTTGTTATAAAGATAGCCATAATCTCATTTTTTGAAAATGATTTTCTTAATACAAGATGTTTAAATTCACCTTTTTTTCTTTTTGGATTGTATATCTTCATATCCAGAGCTTCAAATATTTTTTTTACCTCTGTAATTATTCTATTAAATTCTTTTGGAGCTAATAAACAATTTTTTATATCTATAATTTCATTACTATTTCGTTGTTTTAATCCTAATTTTACTTCACCATTTTTATAAGCAAATGCAAATTCCATTTTGCTTCTATAATGGTTTATTTCATCAGATGGCACTACATTTTCTACAAGAGATTCATCGATTTTACCAATTCTTTTCATTTGTTCTTTTACAATGCTTTTTTTTATTTCCAATTGTTTTGAATAATCCATATCCAATAATTGACAACCACCACATTCATAAAAATGCGGACATACCGGTCTATTCCTATATGGTGCCTTTTCAAGATATTCAACAACTTCTGCAAAATACACATCTTTTTTATTATATTTTGTTTTTATCCTTACAAACTCACCAGGATATGCATGTTCAACCATATAAATTTTATTGTCATATCTGGCAAACCCATATCCTCCATATACCATTTTTTCTATAACAAGATCAATATAATCCATATCTCTCACCTCATTTTTATTTTTTATATTTAAATTATTATTTTTATTTCATTTTTACGCCTTTTTTTGATAAAATATAGTAGGTAGTTTATTGAGAATAAGTTTTGATATTCTACTATAATAAAATTTTATACTAATATATGCACCAGCTCCAATTAACGGCCAAAGATATCTGAATATTACTACATTAAAAAAAGATTTATACATAAAATAGGAAGACGCCACTGGTACGAGAAAAAATAAAATGTGGAGTATTTTCTTTTTTTTATCAACTACCAACCCCAAAACCGGCGGAAGTAAAAATGTGGTAAAAAATATCATTCCAAAAAGATCATTTATCATTAAAATTAAAAAACCCGTAGTTATTACAGAAATAATAAAATATTTCATATCCGTCAATTCATATACCAATACAAGCGGAATTAAACTAAAAAAAGAAATTAAAATACCAAATACAGGTATAAACATTTGAGCTGAAAATAATAATACCGCCAAAACGCTTAGTATAGCTGAGTAACTTATACTTTTCCCCATTTTAATACCTCTCTTTCTAAATATATATTATGAAATTATTAATAAAACAAAATAAGATAGGAGGAACATTATGGAAAAAACAAGAGTTCAAAACTTCGAAAAAATTATACGCGATATATGTTTCAAAGTTAAAGTTGAAGGAAGAAAAATTATAAAAAACAGTGATATTTCCCCTGCACAATTTGATTTACTCCAAATTTTATATTTCAGAGGTCCAAAAAGAGTCACAGATATCAGCCTTATTTTAGGAATTACTAAAAGTACTACAACAGGTCTTATTAATAGATTAGAAGCTTCTGGCTATTTAGAAAAAGTAAAAGATAAAAGAGATAAAAGAGTTACTACAATAACTATAACAGAAAAAGGTAAAAATGTTATTGATGAGGTTATAAAAGCTCGTGTTGAATTTATGCAAAAGGTTTTAGATAAAATGAAAAAACCAGAAGAAGTTATGGATCGTCTCGAGTGTCTTGATAAAATGATAAATGAGGTGAGGGAAAATGAAAAAGAATAAAATATTCCTGCTTTTATTTTTTATTGTCTTTAGTATATTATCCTTTTCATATCAATTAAAAATTTTTGCTCCAAAAGGTGCTTTAATCTATATCGATGGTCAGTATATTAAAGCTGTAAAAAATACTTTTGAATCCATCGATATTTCATCTGGAACTCATACAGTTACTATAAAAAAGTTTGGATATGAAGATTACATCAAAACCATGGATATTTCTTCTGATACCGAACTTAGGGTCTCTTTAATTCCTCTTGCCTCATTAAAAATTATATCAAATATTGAGCAATTTTATGTACAATATAACAATAAAAAATTCCTGGTAAATAATCATGATACGATAACAGTTCCAGTTAATATTAAAGATTTTTATTTTACTTTTGACAATTATAAACCTCAAAAATTACAAATTGACTTAAAACCTTTCGAAACCAGAGAATTATATTTAACCTTTATACCTGAAGGCATGATAAAAATAACTTCCAATCCAACATCAATATTATATATTAACAATGTAAAGATTGGTGAAACACCTTATTCTACAGTTTTAAATAAAGGAGTAAACTATAAACTAAAATTTGAGCGTAAAGATTATATCACTATTGAAAAAAACATTAATATTACTGAAAAAGTTAAAGATATATCTGTTCAATTAAAAAAGGGAATTAATTTATATGTGGACTCTTCACCAAGAAATGCTCTTGTTGTTATTAATAATAAAAAATACGGATATACACCTGGTAATTTCGTAGTCCCAGAAGGAACATTAAATATTGTAGTTTCTAAAATTGGATATATTTCAAAAAGACTAACCATAAACCTTGATAAAAAAACAAAATCCAAACAGTTATTTTTCGAATTATACGAAAATAGCAGAACTGTATTCTTTAAGGATGTCAAAAATTTAGAATTTTATCTTGATGGAAAATATATTGGCAAAGAAGTTGAGGAATTAGAATTAGATGGGATGCCGCATATTATAGAAATTGTATCTAAAAACGATAAAAATCTCTTTTTTAGATATATTATACATAAAGACGATCCAAAACAAATTGTTTTAAATCCAAAATTATATACATCTATAGAAGTTTTATCTTCAATTGATAAAGTCTTAACCTACATAGGTGATAAATTCGCATTTACTCCTTCAACAATATTGATAGATACAATGCAGGAAACCAAAAAAATTGATATTTATTATTTAAACGCAAAAAAAATGACAACTATTAGAAAAAATAGATCACAAACTGTATTTTTAACAGAAGATAAAAATGTTGGGGCGCTTTCATTATTTACAACATCTTCCAGAGCTTTAATATATATAGACGGAAATTATGAAAATACTGGATATCTAATAGGAAAAGTTTTAAAAACTGGAACACATAACATCACTTTTAAATTTCCTGATGGAAATATATATAATATAGATGTTTCTATTTCACAATATAATCATAAGGTTGTTTTCTTCTCGAGAGCAAATCTTGTACCCGTAAAAATATACAATAGAAAAGGATATGATTTATTTGTTGATGATGTAAAATATACAGGTTCAGAAGTAAATTTAAGGTTGGAATACGGTGTCCATAAAATTGCATTATATAAAGGAAATTTAAAAATCAAAGAAAAATACATTTATTTCACCGACGAAGGAAAATTTATTAACGTCGATAATTGGTATTAAGGGGGCTTTTATATGAAAAAAAGTTTTGTTATAGCATTAATTATTTTATTATTAAATACTTTAATTTTCGCTGAACTTGTTGATGTAAAACCTGCATCTCCTGTTTATCCACATGTACTAAAAGTAATAAATGCTGGTATTATGGATACGGACACTCAGGGAAAATTTAATGGTGCAATATCTGTTTCAAGATATGATCTTGCTATTTTTGGTTCTAAATTTCTTGATTATTTAGATGAAAATTATAAATTAAAAATTGAAACTATGGATGCTTCATTATCCAAGTTATTAAACGAAAAATTACCCGACAGAGTATACACTCTTGAAAATTTTATTTTTTCTCTTGATACTGATTATAAAAATACAAAAAATACAGTTTCAGAACTCAGTAAAGATGTATATTATTTAAAGCAGGCTATATCTATTAACTCTACTGAAACTAATAATCCAATTTTTAAAGCTATAGCTCAAAACGCTTCTATGATAGCCCAAAAAAAATCAGAAGAAACAATTAAGCAGTTATATGAAACAACACTTGCTACAATGATTACTTTTAGCAACAGAATGGATGAATTTGAAAAAAGCGTTGAACAGCTGGCAGAAGAATTTTCAAAAACCAAAGAATATATGATTAATACTCTTGATGATTATTTAAACAAAGAAAAAAATTATTATAAGTCATATATAGATGAACTATTTGAAAAAGAAAAAACCGGTCTAAAAGTTTATATTACAAATGAAATTTCTTCTCAAATTAGATGGAAGGGTAATACCGATGAAGCCACAATAACGCAATTGATGAATGAAATCAATACATTAAAAAATCAAATTGCCTCTTCAAATACATATGTAGATGATATTATCCAACAAAAATTTGATTTTGAAGTAAAACCTTTAATGGAGCTTACTTCAAAAATTCCAGAACTTGATAATCAAATTAAAATATTAAACGATAAAATAACAAAACTTGAAACTTCTGGAGTAAACATTTCAAATTCAGCAACTCTTTCAAATGATACGTTGTTATATAAAAAATTAAGAGATATTGATATGAAAGTAAATTCTTTACAGTCCTTACAAATAAAAGTTGAAGAACTTGAAAAAGCTGTAAATTCTTATTCCGCTATTTTAACTGATACAACTAATAGACTTAATAATATTGATAATAGAATCTTAGATATTCAAAAAAATATGAGTTCTTTAAAATCTGGAAATGGTGGAACTGTTCCTTCAGAAATTATCGATAGAATTGCTGTATTGGAAAATAGAGTATCCAATATAGAACGTCTTGAAAATGCGGCAGATGAAATTGATAAATTTAGTAAACAATTACAAAATTTCGATCAGAGAATAGGGTTACTTGAAGGTGCTGCTTTTGGTAAAGAAAATGAAAGCCTTTCAAATTTATTCACACGTCTTGACCAGATTGAATCAAGAATTAACACAAATGATTATGCTGTTTCTAATTTAACAGCTCAAGTTTTGAATATGTCAAAAGATCTCGATGCTTTCAGAGAAGCAGTAAAGGCAAGTGGCGTTAAAGACTCCTCTGAACTTTTAAAACAAATTGCTGAAGCTTTACCAAAAATAAATAATATTGAGGAATTGAGCAATAAAAATTATCAGGATATTCAGAAAATCAATGCTGATTTAAAATTAGTCTCTGAATTATCAGAACAGGTAAGAAATTTAAATAATATTGTTCAGTCATTGGCAATACAACCACCAACACAAAAATTACAAAATGAGGTTATTGCGAATTCAAAAACACTTTTTGAATTAAAAAGCGATTTCGATAAAAAATCAGCAAAAATCGATACATTAGAAAACAGATTAAAATCATTAGAAAAATCCATCTATACACTTGAAAATCTTCCTTCAAACAATCAAGATGCTTTAATAAATATAATAGATGATATGGTTTCACAGGAATTAATGAAAAAATCTGACGACATAAAAAATTATATTTATATGCAAATAAAAGATGATTTAATTAAGGAAAACATGAAATCATTAGAAGCTATAGTAACAAGATTAAACAACTTAGAAAATAAAGTAAACATGTCTGTTGATTCTTCTTATCTTGGCGATAAAATCTATAAAATAGAAGATGATATAACTGCTTTAAAAACTAAAAATAATCAGCTGGAAAATGAAATTCTTGAAATGAAAAAGAGCGAAATGTCTAATGATGCTTTAAATAGACGTCTTCAAAACCTTGAAGAACAATTACATTCACAAAATTTAATGTCTAACGTAATATATGCATTAATAGGTGGTGTAGTAGGCGGAATTGCAGTTTATATCCTATTAGGAGGGTTCTAATGAAAAAAGAATACGGATTAGCGCTTGGAAGCGGCGGAATAAGGGGAATGGCACATATAGCATTAATTGAATATCTTGAAAATAAATATGAAATGCACCCAGTTGTAATAACTGGGTGCAGTGCTGGTTCATTAATAGGTGGATTATATGCTTTAGAACCAGATATAAATTCAGTATATAAAAAACTTTCTTATTCATTAAAAAATTTTGATACTGAAATAAAATCTATGAAAAAAAGTCTTGATTCAAAAATTTCTGGATTTACAAAATTGCTTTCCTCCATGGGAATTATGAAAAATGAAGTTCTATTTAGAATGTTAAAACCTTTGTTTTATAAGAAAAAATTTTCTGATTGTAAGATACCTTTTGGTGTTGTTGCTCTAAATATCGAAGAAGAAAAAACAGAAGAAATCACAGAAGGATATCTATTAGATGCCATTATGGCATCTTCAAATGTTCCTGGTGCTTTTACACCTACATTATTAGGGGGAATGGAATTATTAGATGGCGGAGTGCTTGAAGAAGTCCCAATACAACTTTGCAGAAAAATGGGAGCGAATTATGTTGTAGCTTCACATATTCCTTCTACGAATAAAAGTTTAAGTAGTGGATTTAATTATATAAATTATATTTCATCATTGAGTATAGATTTAGTTACAGATTTAAAACTTTCAGATGCTGATGAACCATATATATTTGAATCACAATATTCATGGTATGAGTTTGATAAATACGAGGAAATTTACAACGAGGCAAAGACCAAACTAGCCCAACAAAAGAGTGGTGAAATAAATGTCGCAAATTAAAATTGCTTCTGGTGATTTTAAATACGGATTGTACTGGAATGCTGGAGTTGTTTCTTCTTTTTATGAAAAAAAATTAAATCCATTCTTAAAATTATCCGGTATAAGCGTTTTAATGCCGTTCTTTATTTCGAAATATAAAAGAAATTTTTTTGGAAAAATGATTGAATTCATTGAAAATACAAAAATTTTAAATAAGTTTGTGTTTAAAGACAGAATATATGAAAATTTATATAATCAAGCAACTGCGTTATTAAAATTAAACAAAAAAAAGCAATTTGAGTTCGAATCACATACAGAACTCACTAAAGAATTAAAAGCATATTTTGGAAATACAAAATTATCAGATTTAGGAGATTTTTTTCTAATCGAAGCATATGATATAAAAGATAATACAATATATTATTTTCAAAGAGAAGAATTATTCGTTGATGCATTAGTAGCCTCATTATCTTCACCTCCATATTTCAAATACTATGAATATAATGACAAATTTTTAATTCCCAGTGCAGAAATTTCACTATCGCCATTAAATATAGAAAATTATGACATAATAACCTCTTATGAATGTTCAATAAAATTACCAAAACCAAGAAATGGTGCTGAAATATTACTTTATTCGTTCTTTTTGAGAAAAAAGGAATTATTTGGTATAATTACTAAAGATAAAGATGTAATCTGCCCTCAAAAAGTGGAATTCTCTGCTTTAAATGCAAAAACTTATATGTACGCAAAAAGATTAGCTGACAAATGGATTAGCGATAAATTGGAGGGAAACAAATGAAAAAATGGTTGTTTTTATTAATCAGTGTTCTTTTATTTTCCATTGCACTTGCTGATACTATTCATGTAAGTGCAATAACCGTTAATGGTGGAGATGATTTTTATGTACTAAAAAATGATGTAAAGGTTATTAAAAATGATTTAGAAGTATTAACAGACCTCGCTACCGTAACTTTAGTAAATGAAGAATGGCGAAACCTCGAATCTTCAGGTGATATTTTTATTAAAACAGATACTATGGAAGCAACTTCTAATCTTTTAAAATATGATTTAAAAAAGGATATAGGTACTCTTTCAGGCGATGTTGAAACTACAATAAAATTAAAAGAAGACAATAAAATTATATATATTTTTTGTGATAAAATTGAATTTAATAATAAAGATAAAACATATTCTGGAAATATGAAAAGTGATGATGGTTTAGTAAAAATTTTAAAAGATGATTATGTAATTTTCGCAAAAAGTTTTGAATACGATGAAAATACAAAAATTCTTGTATTAAAGGATAATGTAACAATAAAAAATGATGTAAAAAAGATAAATATGAAAACATCAAAAGCTACCTTTAAAACAGATAAAAACGAAATATCTGCACAAAGAGTACAATTAACTCTTGAAATAAAAAATGATAATGAAAAAGAAGAGGAGGAAAATAAATGATAGATATAAAATTAATAAGAAGAAGTCCTGAAATTATCATTGAAGCTTTAGAAAAGAGAAATCATGAAACCGATTTAATCAATCGTATAAGAGAATTAGATGAAGAAAAACGTGAATATCAAAGAGAAGTTGAAGCTTTAAGAGCTGAAAGAAATACATATTCTAAACAACTTGCTAAATTAAAAGCAGAAGGAAAAATGGAAGAATTTGAAGAATTATCAAAAAAATCCAAAAGAATTGCTGATAAAATCAAAGAACTTGAATCAAAAATGAATGAAATTGAAGATAAAATACATATAAAATTACTATACATTCCTAATATTCCTGACGAAAGTGTTCCCGTGGGAAAAGATGAAAAAGATAATGTCGAGATAAGAAAATGGGGAACCCCTACAACATTTGACTTTAAACCAAAAGCACATTGGGATTTAGGTCCTGATTTAAAAATGCTTGATTTTGAAAGAGCTTCAAAATTAAGTGGTTCAAGATTTTCAATTATAAAGTCTCAACTTGCACGATTAAATAGAGCTTTAATCAACTTTATGCTTGATGTCCATACACAGCAACACGGTTACACTGAAATTGTTCCACCACATCTTGTAAAACGAGATACAATGCTTGGAACAGGCCAATTGCCAAAATTCGAGGAAGATGCATACAATACAAAAGATGACGATTTATTCTTAATTCCAACAGCAGAAGTTGCTCTTGCTGGAATGCATCAAAATGAGATTTTAAGCTTTAAAGAGCTTCCTTTAAAATATGTTGCATATACACCATGTTATAGAAGAGAAGCAGGAAGTTATGGTAAAGACGTTAGAGGAATGATCAGGCAACATCAATTTGATAAAGTTGAATTATTCTGGTACTCAGAACCAGAAAAATCCGAAGAAGCCCTTGAAGAATTAACTTCACATGCTGAAAAAATATTACAATTATTGAAATTACCATATAGAGTAATTACCTTATGTACAGGTGATTTAGGATTTGCAGCAGCAAAAACATATGATTTAGAAGTATGGCTTCCAAGTTATAATGCATACAAAGAAATCTCTTCATGTAGTAATGTAAAAGATTTCCAGGCAAGAAGAGGAAATACACGTTATAGAATGAAAAATAACAAAATGGCATATGTTCATACATTAAATGGTTCAGGATTAGCTATTGGAAGAACTTTAGTGGCTATTATGGAAAATTATCAGTTACCAGATGGAAGAATAAAGGTTCCTGAAGTATTGGTTCCATATATGAATGGCCTGGAGGTTATAGGCTAATGCCCAATGCCTTTTATGGTATTCTTTCTGATGAAAATTCAATTATACTTGATAAAAATGAAACTGCTCATCTTAAAATAGTGAGAATAAATATCGGCGAAGAAATCACCGTATATGATGGCACAGGAAATATTTATACATGCATAGTAGAAAAAATCTCAAAAAATCAAACAAAATGCAGAGTTTTAAATATACAAAATTACAATAAAGAATATAAACCAGAAATTGATTTTTACATTGGTGCCAGTAAATTCGATAGAATGAAAATTTTAATTGAAAAACTCGTTGAATTAAGAGTAAATAGAATACATATATTCCACGGTAAAAAATCTCAATTAACATTTAAAAATCTGGAAAAATTTAAAAAAGTAATAATAGAAAGTTCTAAACAATCTGAAAATCCAAAATTTCCTGAGATTTCATTTACTGACTTTAAAAAGATAAACAAGTTAGAAAATGCTATATTACTGGATTTAAAATCTTCTTTATCATTAAATGAAGCACTTTCATTAGAATATTTTAAAAAAAATAAAAAGATTTCTGTTATACTTGGTCCTGATATGGGATTTTCAAATGATGAACTGGAAAATGTTTCAAATAACATTATAAAGGTTAATCTCGGAAAAACTACTATGAGATTTGAAACAGCTGGAATATATGTAATGAGTATTCTTAATTATTTTTATAATAGACTTTATTAAGAACTTTTATCCCCTTTTATAAGTCATATTTAATGACTACATAATCACAAGGGGGGATTTGATGAAGTCATACGTAAAGTTTTATGAAGAAACAAAGAGGGAATATCATGAAATGCTTAACAAAGCAAAAAGACCTCAAGATGTCGTAGATGTTTTCGCAAAATATACACTCAATTTTTTAAAAAGCGCTTTCCCGGAAAAAATTACAGACGAACATTTAAATTATATTGTCTTTGATGAAGAGTTAGAAAATGGATATTATTTTGAAGAACCATTAATGGAATTATTAAAAGAAGAATTTGAAAATTCCGATTTACCTTCTATCCTAAAGAAAAAAGCCAAAGAGGCTAAAGATAGATATCTTCACATTATAAATGATAATGATAGAACAGAAACTTTTAGACTTTCAAATAACGCAAAAAGCTATTAATAATTAATAAAGCCGGCTCAAAAGCCGGCTTTTATATATAAAAACCATTACTAATGAATTTACTTAACTTTTCTGCAAATTTTTTACTTTCAGCATTAAAATTTACCTCCAATAATATTTCAATTAATTGGTTATTTATGTTATGCAAATGTCAAGTAACTCTGGAAAGGACCATTTTATTTTACCATTTACAATCATCTGGTTTTAATATTCCAAGCAATAATTTTATTGTTGTTGATTTCCCAGCTCCATTTGGCCCGAGATAAAAACAGATATCTCCCTTTTCTATTTCAAATGAAATTCCTTTAAGTGCTGTTACTACCTTGTCTTTTTTTAATTTATATTCTTTTACAACATTTTCAAATTTTATCATTTTTTTCACTCCTGTTTATTAATATTATATAATTTGAGAAATTTTTATCTTTATTTCTATAATATTATATATTAATTTTCATTTTCACTAAAATATGGAATTATATAAAACACCGTTATCAATATCCCTGTTATTCCTAAAAATATTAAATAATATCCACTGTGGATTTTATCTATTATTTTTCCTCCTATATATATTCCTACTATTGTTACTATTTGCATTATTACCATTTTTAATGATCCTATTCTACCTCTTATTTCATTATCTATACTCATTTGAAATTTCGAATTTATTATTACATTGGTAATTACAAGAGCTATATTAAATAAAAATAGCATTGTTGCTATTGATAAAAATTTGATAATTTCATTTGAATAATTCCAAAATATTATTATTCCTAAAAATAGAACCGCTATATTCATTATAATATTTGATAATTTAAAATATAATGTTTTTTTGTCATTTACCATTATAAAGGTTATTAGCGATGCACCTGCTAAAGAACCAACTGTCATAGCAGTTTCTGCTAATCCAACATATGTTGCAGAAAATCCTCCATCTCTTTTTATTATTACAGGTATAAATACTGCAAATATTGGTATCATCCATGCAGAATAATAGATAATTATATTCAATAGATGCTTTAACTCTTTTTTTCTTTTTAAATATTTTATTCCATCTTTTATTTCATCGTAAAAGGATATTTCTGATAATTTTTTCTTATTTTCCATATTATAATCATATTCAATATATAACTCACTTATTCCTGAAAGTAAAAAAGTTATTCCATTAATGAGCAATAGTATCTTAATTCCATATATGCTATATAATAAAGCACCTATTGGAGGACCTGACAATGAAGAAATATTTGAAACTATCAAAAGATATGAGTTTGCTTTTTCAAGATATTGATTTTCTACAAGTTCTGGCAACATTGCATAAGTTGATGTATCAAATAATGTACTCACAATAGATTGTACAATCAAATATATAAATATCGACCATATACTTATAATGTTATTGGCTATAAGATATGCCATAGTTAAACATAAAATACCACTAATAAAGTCCATTCCTACCATTATTTTTTTTCTATTATAATTATCAGCTATAACTCCTAAAAATGGTCTTATTATTATTTCAAAAACCATAATAAATATTGTTGCTAGTCCAAGTATTGTTGCCGATTGTGTAATATCCAACAATAACAACGGAAAACCTATAACCTGTATAGTATCCCCAAGATTGGAAATTAATCTTCCGAATATATATAACTTAAAATTTTTGTTCATACTTTTTCACTTCCTTAAATGAATGTATTATATATAATTAAATTATTGTTTATCCATTTATATATTAAATACTTAATCATTATCTTCTGCAAATATTATTGTTGAAAATATTATTATTCCTAAAAGTATTAATATAGTGATTTTTTCATATTTTCCACCTCCATTATTGATTTTACTATTTCTAACATGACTTTCAAGTGTTTTTTTTAAAATAAAAATCCGCTTTTTATCAGTATTTTAGAAGTTGATTTTTATTACATTTTAATTAACTCGTGTAACATCGAAAAATCCGGGATTTTATTTCGTTTTTTAAAATACTTTTATATTCATTATTTTGTCTTTTTCTTAATTCTTTATTATGTTACAAGAGAATGGTGATTTTAAAGTTTCTTACTTTCAAAAAAGATTAGTAAAAATATTTTTAACTTTTTGTAATTTGGAGGTTAAAAAAGTATTTGAAGAAAGCTGAAAGAAGATTATTGAATTCTGAAGATGTTGAAAATGCGGAATATAATATTTCACCATTTTATTTAGCAAGAAAAAAACTCATCACTGAGCTTTTTAAGAAAACAAAGAACTTTAAGGAATTTGTTTTTAATTATTTTAAGCTCAGTGATGAGGAATGAAAGTTTTTGATGTGTTTTTAAGAAATTGCGTTCGATACGATATTAAATGGCCCATTACTCCTTATCCAAAAGGAAAGGTTCGCGATTTTGCAATTAAATATGGTCTCGGTCAAAAACGTGTTGCTCTTGGTTATTACTCTTTTGAAGATGATGAAAGAGTTTTGATTGATGAGATTATTGAGAGGTTTTTATAACAAAATCCCCGTGAATAACACGGGGATTTTGTTATACTACTATTAAGCTATTATTGTTCTCATAATATCTGCTAAGTCTATAAATGATTCTTTTAATGATGCGCCTCCAACAAGACCACCATCGATATTTGGTTTTGTAAATAATCCAAAGTAATTTTCTGGTTTTACACTACCTCCATATAATATTGTTACTGATTCTGCAACATCTTCATCAAACATTTCGCTTAATAATTTTCTTATATATGCATGAACTTCTTCAGCCTGTTCTGGTGTTGCTACTTTTCCAGTTCCAATTGCCCATACTGGTTCATATGCAATAACTATTTTTTTGACATCTTCTTTTTCTATTCCATATAATCCTTCTTTAACCTGTTTTTCTATTACATTAAAAGTTAAGTCTTTTTCTCTTTCTTCTAATTTTTCGCCAATACAGAATATAGGTGTTAAATCTTTTTCAAGAGCTTTCTTGATTTTTTTGTTTATTATTTCATCTGTTTCACCAAAAATATTTCTTCTTTCTGAATGTCCAAGAATTACATAGTTTACACCTAATGACTTTAACATGTCAGCTGATACTTCTCCAGTAAATGCACCTTTATCTTCAAAGTGCATATTTTGAGCTGCAACATTTATATTTGTGCTTGCTGTTAAATCCACAGCCTTTTCTAATGCAAGGAATGTTGGAGCTATTACAACTTCAAATTTCTTTTCCTTGCCTATTTTTGCTGTTAATTTGGAAATGAATTCTGCTGCTTCAAGATTTGTTTTATTCATTTTCCAGTTTCCAGCAAGAATATATTTTCTTTTATTTATTTTTTTTTTAGATGCAATACTTGCTATACCTGGTAATTCTTTTCCTTCGAGGAATTCCAATGAAGCTCCTCCACCTGTTGAAACATGTGAAACCTTTCTTTCAAGACCGAATTTTTCTATGGCTGCTGCACTGTCTCCACCACCAATAATTGTTATTGCACCTTCATCTGTGATTTCAGCAACCATATTTGCAACTTCTTTTGTTCCTGTTGCAAAATCATCTATTTCAAATACACCCATTGGTCCATTCCATACAACAGTTTTTGCTCCAGCTAATTTTGACTTGAATAATTCTATGCTTTCAGGTCCAATGTCAAGTCCCATCCAGCCATCTTCAATGCCGTCTTCAATTTTTACTACTTTCTTTTCAACACCAGCTTCTAATTTCTGTGCAATAACTGCATCAACTGGCAATACTAATTCTACACCTTTTTCATTTGCTTTTTCCAATAATTCTTTTGCTAAGTCAACTTTATCTTCTTCAAATTTTGATGAACCTATTTCTTTACCTAATGCCTTGAGGAATGTAAACATCATAGCTCCACCAATTAATATTTTATCTGCAACTTCAAGTAAGTTTGTAATAACGCCTATTTTATCTGAAACTTTAGCTCCGCCAAGTATCACTACATATGGCTTTTCAGGATTAGCTGTAGCTTTTGAAAGGAATTTTATTTCTTTTTCCATTAAGAATCCTGCTACACTTGGTATATATTGTGCAATTCCAACATTTGAAGCATGTGCTCTATGTGCTGTTCCAAATGCATCATTAACATGAATATCTGCTAATTCTGCCCATTGTTTTGCAAGTTCAGGATCATTTTTTGTTTCGCCTTTCATATATCTTGTATTTTCAAGAACTAATACTTCACCTTCTTTTAATTCATCAACAGCTTTTTTAACTTCGTCTCCTACTACTTCTGGAACAAATTTTACTTCCTGGCCTAATAATTCTGCCAATCTTTCTGCTACTGGTTTTAATGAGAATTCTGGTTTTGGTTCTCCCTTTGGTCTTCCTAAATGTGATAATAATATCACTTTTGCACCTTCATTTAAAGCATGTTTTATTGTTGGCAATGCAGCTTTTATTCTTTTATCGTTTGTAATTACTCCATCTTTCATTGGAACGTTAAAATCAACTCTCATAATAACCTTTTTACCTTTTAATTCAATATCTTTAATTGTCATTTTATCCATTTATTCTCCCTCCCTTGTGTATAATCAGTAAAGGGGACTAATTAAAGTCCCCCTATTAAACTTATATTATATTAATTCTGCCATTCTTTCTGCTAAATCTACAACTCTTGTTGAGTAACCGTATTCGTTGTCATACCATGAAGCAACTTTAACTAATGTGCCGTCCATAACCTTTGTTAATGTTGCATCAAAGATTCCTGAGAATGTTGTTCCGATTATATCTGAAGAAACAATCATATCTTCATTGTATCCTAAAATGCCTTTTAAATATGTTTCTGCTGCTTCTTTCATAACAGCATTTACTTCTTCTGCAGTTGTAGCTTTTTCAACAACAACTGTTAAGTCTGTAATTGATCCATCTGGTGTTGGAACTCTCATTGCAATACCATCTAATTTACCTTTTAATTCAGGAATAACTACCCCAACAGCTTTTGCAGCACCTGTTGTTGTTGGAATAATATTAACTGCAGCTGCTCTTGCCCTTCTTAAATCGCTATGTGGTAAGTCTAATACTCTCTGGTCATTTGTAAATGAATGTACTGTTGTTAATAATCCTGTTTTTACACCAAATTTATCGTTTAATACTTTAATTACTGGTGCAATTGAGTTTGTTGTACATGATGCGTTTGAAACTACAACATGTTCTTTCTTTAATAATTCATCGTTTACACCTAAAACAACTGTTAAATCAACTTCACCTTTTGCTGGTGCAGTGATTATAACCTTTTTTGCACCTGCTTCAATGTGTGGCATAGCTTTTTCTTTGCTTCTAAATACACCTGTTGATTCAATAACAATATCTACTCCTAAATCTCCCCAAGGTAAGTTTGCAGGATTCTTTTCAGCAAATACCTTTATTTTTTTACCATTTACTACAAATCCATCTTCTACAACTTCTACTGTACCGTCAAATTTTCCATGTACACTATCGTATTTTAATAAGTGAGCTAATGTTTTTGGATCTGTTAAATCGTTGATAGCAACAACTTCAAAATTATCCCTTTTCATCATTTCTCTAAATACAACTCTCCCAATTCTCCCAAAACCGTTAATAGCAATCTTAATAGCCATTAATAAACACCTCCTGATATGTAATGTGAATTTACTTTGTTATTTTTTTCTCTAATATCATTATATCCCTTATTTTTAAAATTTATATTTTGCAATTATAAATTTTTGAAGTTGATTATATTTAATTAATGTTAATTACATTCCTAAATTTAATCCACCGATGTATTTTTGAGTAATTTTTTCTGTTTCTTCTTCTTTAAATTGTTTTGCTTTATCAATAGCTTCATTTGTAGCAGCAATAATCATATCTTTTATAATTTCAAATTCTTCATCTGCTAATTCTTCTGATATTTCAATATCTTTTACCCTTAAATCTCCAGTAACTATTACTTTTACAACTCCTCCACCACTTGTTGCTTCAAATTCCTTTATAGCTAATTCATTTTCAAAATTTTTAAGTTCCTGTTCCATTAATTCCTGAGTTTTTTGAGCTTCCTGCATTAATTTCATTAAATCGTTTTTCTTTCCACCTGATGATTTTAAGCTTCTTCCACCAAGTCCTCTGATTTTTTTAGCCATAATAACCTCCTTTGTCACTCTATTATTCTTTATGCTGAATTATCAGTTATATTATACCATAAATCTCAAATTTTAATGATTATGTTTAAATAAATTAAAAATTCTCATTTTTTGTATGAAATTTTTTTCATTGTTATTATGACTATTTTTTTAGTTTTTTCAACAAATATTTATATCCATCATATTCTACTATTTTTATGCTTTTTTCTAACTCCTGAAACACCTTTTCTTTTTCATCGTTAAAATGATTTATTATTTTTTCTGCCTGATCATATCTCAAAGGATGTTTTTCTGTGATATCCAGTATCGCATCTAATGAATTGGTATATCTACTTACATCAAAATCGCCATCTTCCCTATATGCAATTGAGTATGCATTCGGTATTACAGATTGAGCATATTTTATTGCTTCTTCAGAAGGTATTTTCACCCATTTTTCAACCGGTGGTCTAACAGGTGTATTTATATATACCCTTTCTGGCAATGGATTAATAGAACCTATTATTTCAGCTAATTTATCTATATCTTTTCTGCTATCGTTTATTTCTTTCATTAACATTATTTCTATCCATATTTTTCCTGTATACTCTTTTGCAAATATCCTTAATCCTTCAATAATTTTTTCATATGAAATATTTTCAATAGGCCTATTTATTAACTTAAATTTTTTTTCATCCGGGGCATCAATACTCGGCAAAATAAGGTCAGCAAGTTTTAATTCTTCTCTTACTTTTTCATCATACATTAAAAATCCATTTGTTACTACAGCTATTTTAAATTTCTCTTTATGTTGTTCCTTTATCCATTTTATTATTTCACCTAAACCAGAATGCAATGTTGGTTCTCCATCGCCAATAAAGGTAATATAGTCAATTGGCAATTCTGTATTTTCTATTGCATATTTAAGTTCTTTGATAATTTCTTCGGTTTTTATATATTCTTTCCTTTGATTTGTAAAGTTTGTCGTTTTTCCTAATTGACAATAGATACATGCATAATTGCAGGTTTTTAATGGTGTTAAATTTATTCCAAGAGAATTTCCCAATCTTCTTGAAGGTACTGGACCAAATACATTACCCATATTATCATCTCCTTGTAATTATATATATAATACATATATAATTATACCACTATTTTGTAAAAAAATCCCCGACATTTTCATGTCGGGGATTGATGTTATTTCTTAAAAAATTATTCCTCCATTATTTCCACCTTTTGGTGCTTTTTTCATCTGATCAAGCTGATTAAGCAAGTCTGCTGGAGCAACACTAATATCTGGTGTATTCATAGCTTCTTGCTGCATTAAACTCTTTAATTGTTCTTCATATTCCTGCATTTTCTTTTTCATTTCTTCTAAATCATTTTTTACCCAGTTTAATATGTCATTTGACATTTCTTTTGCTTTGTCATCTGGAAGCTCAACTTTTTTACCTTCTAATTCTGTGTGTGCTTTAAATTCATCTTTAATTGCTTCTACTAAATTTTCTTCTGTTAAGATTTCATTTTTGTATAATACCCTTAAAGCAATATTTGTTCTAAATTTTAAATCTTCCATTGACATTTCAATAGCTTCAAGTCTTGCCATAATGATGTTTATTAATTGATCTAATGATACCTGCATCTTAATACCTCCCTGATTTTCAAAAAGTTTAACCTTCTGCTAATAGATTATATAAATTCTTTTTTAAATTATTATTTCTTTTTATTTCAAAAGAAATAATTTTATATATCATTTTAGGTTGTATCCAAGCCCTGTCATTTTTTCTGGATTTATCAATTTTTTTAGTTCTTCAATATTTTTGTTGTATTTTTCAGAGAGGTATTTAATGACTTTTTCAACTTCATAATCGTTTTTTTCAAGTGCTTCTGATACTATTTCATATCCAAATAATTCTATTAATGGAGTAATAAAGGTATAAGAATTTATCAAATTTTTTTGACATTGCTTTTCATTGGCTTCTATTAGTTCTATATATCCTTTCAAAGCTGTAAGAGAATTATTAAGATATTCCATTGACTTCAATGTATAATGAATTATTAAAGGAGCAAGGTGGTTTAATTCAAGATTACCATTATAAGTTGCTGTTGTAATGAGGTTGTCAAACGAGATAACGCTTAGTGATAATTGAATTACATATTCTGGAATTACTGGATTAACTTTACCAGGCATTATTGAGCTTCCAGCTTGAATTTTGGGTAAAATTAATTCGTTATACCCTGATCTTCCTGATCCCAATATTCTTATATCATTTGATATTTTTATTAAATTTACAGCTAATGATTTTAATAATCCACTAATTTCCGAAAATACATCCCAATTTTGAGTGGCGTCAATAAGGTTTTCTGCTTTTGCAATTCCTATTTTTGTTATTTCTCTTACTACATTTACTATTTTTAAAACATACTCTTTTGGTGCCGCTATTCCTGTTCCTATTGCGGTTCCTCCAATGTTGACACTTCTTATTCTCTCTTCAACTTTGTACAATCGCCACCTGTCTCTACTCAATGCATCAGCCCATGCACCAAATTCCTGTCCAAGCATTATTGGTACAGCATCCATTAATTGAGTTCTCCCTATTTTTTTTATTTTCATAAACTCTTTTTCTTTATTTTGAATTATATCCTGTAATTTTATTACATTACTTACAACTTCTCTCAATTCTTTAATTATAGCTATTTTCCCTGCTGTTGGAAACACATCATTGGTTGATTGATGTAGATTTACATGATTCAATGGATTTACTATATATTCTCCCTTTTTTCCATTTAATATCTCTGTTGCTCGATTAGCAATTACTTCATTAAAATTCATATTAATAGATGTTCCAGCTCCTCCGGATAGAGGTTCAACAACTATATAATTTTTAAGATTTTTCCATTCATCGCAGGCTTTTACAATTGCCTTTGCAATATCTTTTTCTAAATATCCAAGTTCATAATTTAAAATTGCAGCGGCTTTTTTTATCATGAAAAAAGCCCAGATAAAATTCTCATTGTATTTTTCACCTGTAATCGGAAAATTTTTTAATGCTCTTGCTGTGTGTATACCATAATAAACATTATCAGGTATTTCCAACTCGCCAATAAAATCTCTTTCAACACGCATTTGACCACCTCATATTAATCCAATAACAATGATTCATATCCTTTATGTTTATTTCTTGATATTTCGGGGAATATTTCCAACGCTCTATCTATTGCTCCATGTAAATATGAAATTAATACACCATAATTTACTATTGGTATATTATACATAGTGGCAATATTTATACGTCTTAACATTGCTTTTCTCGTTAATGTACAACCTCCACAATGAATAATAAGCTTTGCATTTTTAACTTTTTCATATTCAGGAAATTCTGTTCCAGCAATAAATTCAAAATTTATATTTATACCAAGATGATTTGTAAGCCAACGTGGAATTTTCACTCTTCCTATATCCTCTGTAAGTGGTCTATGAGAACAACCTTCCATTATTATCACAGTATCTCCATCTTTTAATTTTTCAATGGCTTCCACGCTTTTTGATAATATTTCAAGATCTCCTTTATGACGAGCTTCTAAAATGGAAAATGTTGTAAGAGGAATATCGCTATCTATATTCGAAACAACTTTCATTACACTTTGAGAATCTGTAACTACAAGATCAGGTTTCCTTTGCAAATTTTCTAAGGTATGTTTTAATTCTCTTTCTTTTGTTACTATAGCTATTGCTTCACGATCAAGAATTTCTCTAATGGCTGTAACCTGTGGCATTATTAAGCGTCCTTTTGGTGCGCCAAGATCTATGGGAACAACTAAAACTATTAATTGTCCTGGTTCTATTAAATCTGCTATTAAAGGTATTTCCTCTTCTTTCGGTAATACTTTCGCTATTAATTCTTTTAAATCTTCAATCCCTTCTTTTTTTAATGCTGAAATTGAAATTACATTTTTTGTGTATTGTTTATAACTATTTTCTATTTCTATTATATTTTTTATTATATCCTTTTTGTTTATTACAACGATAAATGGAATTTTTAAATCTTTAAATATCTCAATAAGTTTTTTTTCATATTTGCTAACTTTATCATTTGTTACTATTAATCCAATGTCCGCTTTATATAATGCTTTATACGCTTTTTTTACCCTAAATTCTCCTATTTTACCTTCATCATCTATTCCAGGTGTATCAATAATAGTAACAGGACCTATTGGCTGCAATTCCATTGTTTTGAATACAGGATCAGTAGTGGTACCGGGAATATCGCTCGTAATAGCAATTTCTTGATCAAAAAGTGCATTAATAAGCGTAGATTTACCAGCATTTCTTCTACCAGCAATTGCTATATATTTTCTATATCCTTTCATAGGAGTAGCCATTTCTTTTCGCCTCCAAAATCCTTCTATATGTATACGGACTTAATTTTAAACCTTCTTCAAGAATTCTTTCCGCAGTTTCATAAAACTCAACTTTTATTTTTTCATCATATATATTGTAATTTTTCCTATATTTATCAGGAGTAATGTTTACCATTATTACATTACAACCACTTCTCAAAGCCTTAAATTGATAATCTCTTTTTAAAGTTCCCAAAGCTGTTGTTGCAGGCATTAATGCATATGGAATTGTTAATCTTGTTGCTGCATATGCATTTAACGTTAAATCAGCAGAACCATCTGGATATCCTTCTAATGGCGTATTATGCGTTGATATAAATGGTCCCATGCCAATCATTTTTATTCTATGATCTCTCATAAATATGATGTCATCAGCTATGTCTTTTTCTGTTTGCCCTGGAAGACCAATTATATTACCTGAACCTGTAATATATCCCAGGTATACAAGATAATCTAACAATTCTATTCTATATTCATAATCTTTATCTGGATGTATCTCATTAAATATTTTTTTGTTTATTGTTTCATGTTTTAGTAAAACCTTTGAAGCACCAGCTTCTTTAAATCTTTTATATGCTTCCTTGCTTCTTTCACCAATTGAAAGGGAAACAGATGTTTTATATTCATGATGAATTTTATATATTATTCTTTCCAGTGTTTCATCAGAAAAATACTCATCTTCTCCTCCTTGTAAGATAATGGTTGTTAAACCCATATCTACTCCGTTTTTTGCTATTTTTAATATTTCTTCTTCTGGTATTCTATATCTTTTTATACAATTATTTTGTACTCTAATTCCACAATAATTACAACTTTTATTACAATAATTGGTAAATTCAATTATTCCTTTTAATGTAATAAAGTCTGTAGTCAATGTTCTTGTTACTATATCTGCTACTTTATATATTTCTTCTTTTTTATTTTCGTTTTCTAACCTTAAAATCCATAATATTTTTTCATAATCCAATGTGAAGTATTTCAAAAAATAGTTTATTATTTCACTTACTTCTGAAGAAACATCATTTTGAATTTTTTTTAATTTCTCAATTAATCTTTCAAACCGTTTTGAAATATAAATCACCCCTTAGAAATATAAATCTCTTTCTCCAGCTTTTATTTTTTCTATTTTTTGAAGTAATTCTTTTTTTAACGGGGAATCTTGCATATTTTTAATTTCTTCTTCTATTCTTTTTGCACCAATTTTCTTTGTTGATTCTGGTGCATAGTCTTCTAAATATTCAAGAAATGTCAAAACAGCATTAGGAGTACAAAATCTCTTTACAAATCCCGGTATAGCAAATTCCATAAAATGTTCTCCTGTTCTTCCCAATCTATAGCATCCTGTACAGAATGAAGGCAAGTAACCTTCTTCACAAAGTTCTTCAATAATTTGATCTAATGTTCTATTATCTCCAAGCAGGAATTGACTTTTCTTTATCTTTTCTTCATCGGTTTCAGAATAACTTCCTACGCCTATACTTGAACCACCATCTATTTGGGAAACTCCAAACTTTAATACTTCATTTCTTATTTCTACAGGTTCTCTTGCTGTTAGTATTAATCCTGTATATGGTACTGCTAATCTTAAAATAGCTACCAGCTTTTTAAAATTTTTATCATCCAGTGCATATGGCGGTCTTTCTGCAATTGGTGTATCAAGTGCTGGTTCTATTCGAGGAAATGATATTGTATGAGGCCCAACATTAAATCTTTCTTCAAAATGTATAGTATGATATAATAATCCCATTGCTTCAAATTTCCAATCATATAATCCAAATAATGCACCAATTCCAACATCATCTAATCCTGCTTGAAATGCTCTGTCAAGACCATATAATCGCCATAAATAATTGGATTTTGGACCACTTATATGATATTTTTTATATGTTTCTCTATGATAGGTTTCCTGAAATATCTGAAAAGTTCCAATTCCAACCTCTTTAAATAATTTATAATCTTCAACAGTCTGTGGAGCTGCATTTACGTTTACTCTTCTTATTTCACCTTTTCCTTTTTTTGTATTATATATTGTTCTAATAGTTTCTGTCATAAATTTTGCATTATACTTCGGATGTTCACCAAAAACTACTATTAATCGTTTATGTCCTTTATCTTCAAGAGCTTCTACTTCTTTTTTTACTTCTTCAATACTTAAAGAACGTCTTACAATATTTTTATTAGTTACTCTAAATCCACAATACTGACAATTGTTTATACACTCATTTCCAATATACAAAGGTGCAAATAATACTATTCTATTTCCATATATTCTTCTTTTTAATTCTCTTGCACCTTCAAATATTTCTTCAAGCAACTCTTCATCTTCAACATTTAATAATGTTGCCATTTCCTCCGGATCTAATCGATTTTTATTAAGTGATTTTTGAATTATTTCACGAACTTTAAATTTGTCAGGATTTTTTGTAGTTTCTAAATATTCAAAGATTTTTTCTTCTGGAATAAAGGATTTTAAATTGTCTCTATCTTTTATATATAACATTATAAACACCTCCAGATAATTTAAATTTTTAAAGTTGTACTTTTAACCTTTACAGAATCAATTTGCCCTAATTTTCCAGATAATGCACCAAGCTCATCTGTTGTCATTTCCACCACAAGAAATATTATCGCTATTCCTTTTTCCTTCATTGGATAACCCACTCTCAAAAGAATTTTTTCACCATAATTGTGTAATAAATCACTTACTTTTTGATAAGCTAAGTCACGGTTATAAATTATTATGGACAATGTGCTTATCTTCTTTTCCATAAAAAAACACCCCTTCCTTTGGTATTTTCTATACACCAAGGAAGGGGAATATTGTATCCCTTATTTCCCCTCCCTTGATGTCAGGAATACTCCCTTCATCTCAGGAGAAAAATTTCACTTTTATATTTCGAGAAAATTATAACATACTTTTTTTACAAAAAAATTAAAAAACGGATAGAAAACATTCTATCCGTTCATTTATAAAACTAAAAAATTAGTCCAATACCTAAATCAAATGCTGGTGAAATCCCACTTATAACATTAGAAATATTAATATAGGCTACCCCTAAATATGGTTCTACAAAAAATATAACATCAGAAGTAGGAATAATGAATTTATATCCTATTCCTCCAGAAATTGAATACATCATTATCATACCAGAACTACCATAATATGAATCCACAAGACTAATACCTCCAACACCAAATCCAATAAAACTATATAAATTGGAATTATTTAAATAAAATTTTGGAGTTAAAGAAACTCCATAACCATTCATTTTAACAGTATCATATTGTTGAGATAAAAAGGAAATCCCAAAAGCCAATCCTCTATTTTGATCCTCTGATTTACTTTCTAAAGAAATATTTACAGCACCAGAAAGAGTTGATCCTACATCTGTAGAAATTGAAACACCTTCAACTAATATTGAACTACTTAAGAAAAGAAAAATAATTACTACTAAGAACATTCTTTTTATTTTCATTTAAATCCCTCCTTATAAAATTTATAATAATTTAAGTTAATTATATATATCCTATAAAGATTATAGGATATATATATTAAAAAAAAAAAAAAAGAAAATATTTCTTAATGATTAACAAATGTTAATTATTAAATTGTATAAAACTCTATAAAAATATATATTATCTTTTGAAGAATTATTGAATATATAATTATAAAATAAAAAAAAATAAGGAGCATAAAGCTCCTTATTCTACATCTATAACCTTTTCTGATTCCCATAAACCATGGAGGTTACAATATGAATGCGCTATTAAAGTTCCTTTTTTGTCTAATTTTACATGTGTTACTACATGTGGCTCGGTTACTCCTGCACCAAATTCAAATCTTCCAAGATGAATGGTATTTGGATTATCCTCATAATGAACATATAAATCTATCCACGCAATATGATGTTCCACTGTATTTGGATGAGCTATATCTTTTCCAACCTGTACCTCAACTTTAAATGTCTCTCCTGCCTTTACCTTTTCAGGTGCATCTATAACTGGTACATGCTTTTCATTTTTGAAATCTGCTGATTTAATTACATCTCCTAATTTCATTTTTTCCCCTCCTTAAAACTCTTCAAATTGTGATGAGGTTGCACCACAAACTGGACATTTTTCTGGTATTTCATCAAATGTTGTATATCCACAAATCTTACATACATAAACCTTTTTATCTTCTAAATCTTCATTGGTTTCAAGATGCTTTTTTGCTTCTTTATACATTTCTTCATGTATTTTTTCAGCTTCTAATGCATAATGAGCACTTCTTACAGCTTCTTTTTCTTCCTGGAATTCTGAAGCATTTTTATATACTGGATACATTTCTTCAATTTCAAAGTGTTCTCCAGCCGCTGAATCTTCTAAATTATCTCCTACGCTTCCTAAATAGCCCAATGCTTTAAAATGATTTCGAGCATGTACAAACTCTGCATATGCAATTGCTCTCCATAATCTTGCAAGATTTTTTTTGCCCTGAGCTTCAGCATCTTCAGCATAAATTGTATACTTCATATGAGCTTTTGATTCACCACAAAAAGCATCTTCTAAAAATTTTCTTGTCATTTCTTTTTTTACCATAATTACATCCCCCTTATAGTTAAATTTTCAAATAAAAACAAATTTAAAATAATTACAAATATATTCTATACCGTTTATTTTACTTAAAAATTACAAAATTTTTACAGTTTGATTAGCTAACAAAAAAAGTGGGACGGTAAGCCGGATTCTGTTTTGTCGGTCATTTATCTAAGCGGTCTACCTGGAAGGCGCCATAAAAGGCAAGCCGGGCAAGCTTAACCTTCCTATTTGACCTTGCTCAGGATGGGGGTTACCAGGCCATCAGGTTACCCTGATGCCGGTGAGCTCTTACCTCACCTTTCCACCCTTGCCATATTCGGCGGTTTTCGTTTCTATGGCCCTTTCCGAGGATCACTCCTCCCGGCAGTTAACCGGCATCCCGCCCTCAGAGTCCGGACTTTCCTCATGGCATGCGAGTATGCTGCCACGCGACCGATCGTCCCACTTTATAATATATTATCTATTTAAGTAATTAAATAATCTTCCCTGATAGGTATTTCTATTTTTCATTTCTTTTTCAAGTAAATTTATTATTTTAATTTTGGACATTCCCCAATTCCCATGCAAAACACCTTCTCTTGGTGGATCAGCTGCTAAACGATGAATTACAATTTCTGGATCAAGATATTCTAAAAATAATATATTTCTATTAATAAATTCTTCTAAACTTAAAGGCTTTACTTCACCATTTTTATACATTTTTCCAAGTACAGTATCTTCAGTTATATAAAGGGAATGCAATTTTACACCATCTACTTTTAATGCTGATAATATTTTTGCTCCTTCAATAATATCTTCTTCACTATCCCAGGGCAAATCCACTATCATATGCACTATCACTTCAAGGTTTCTTTGTTTTGCTCTATTAACAGCATCTATAAACTCTGCAAGTGAATGGCCTCTATTTAAAATTTTTAATGTGTTTATATTAACGCTTTGAAGTCCATATTCTATATAAACATCCATTTTTTCTTTATACGATGCAATTAAATCCAAAACATCGTCTGGCACTGTATCAGGTCGTGTTGAAATATCAAGAATTATTATTCTTTCATCTATTAATGCCGAATCGTAAATTTTTTTTAAAACATGTGTCGGTGCATATGTATTTGTATTTGATTGAAAATATGCCATAAATTTGTTTGCTCTACCTTCATATCTTTTCATCATTATTTGTATCTGTTCTGCAATAGGTGTTTTAGGAGATAATGCTGCAAACCCGCTCCCACTTTCTTCACAGTAGATACATCCACCAGTTCCTCTTACACCGGTTTTATTTGGACAGGTAAAACCAGCGTTTATAGGTAAACGCTGGACTCTTTCTCCATATCTTTTTTTTAAGTAATCACTTAATTTATTGTATAACACCTTCTCTGCTCCTTTTTTATCTTTTCGTTTCTCTAATATTATAAACGTTTATTTATTCTTTTTCTTTAATTTTATTTTCGAGATTAGTGTATAATTCATGAAATTTTTCGTAATAATTATTTTCTTTTAATTTTGGAAATTCACCATTGTAATAAACCCATTCGCCATTTACCATAGTTGCATAGACTCTATTGGATGGTGCTGAATATACTATATGAGATTTTAATCTATTTAAATCTACAGGATAGAATTCTATGTTATTTATATCAATAACTGCAAAATCCGCTTTGTAACCTTCTTCTATTCTTCCAATTTTTTCGTTTAGTGCATATCCTCCATTTTCCCATACCATTCTTAATGCTTCTTCTGTTTTAAACTTTTCAGGACCATATGATTTTTGTAATAATGCTGCTAATCTCATTTCTTCCCAGAGATTTAAAGTATTATTACTTGCTGCCCCATCTGTTCCAAGAGTTACATTGATTTCATGTTCCAGCATTTTTATTATAGGAGCAATTCCATTACCTAACTTTAAATTACTTGAAGGGTTATGCGCAACTGTTATCTCGTTTCTTGCCAGAATTTTCATATCTTTATCGTCTACATGAACACAATGTGCAGCAATTACGTTATTTTTAAATAATCCAGTTTTTTCTAAGTCTTCAAAGGAATACATATCCCTTTCATGTTTCGCCTCATATAAATGGATTGTAGCAAACGTATCGTATTTTTCCGTTAATTCAGCTATTTCTTCAAGTTTATTCATTGGACATGTATATGGAGCATGTGGTCCAAATCCCACTTTTATATTATATTTGTTATGATATTTTTCAAATAGCTCTATTGTTTCATCTATTCTTCTTTTCCATCCTTCATCATTATCATATCCCAATCCTCTTGTTAAATACGCTCTTACTCCTAAATCCTTTACTGCTTCTGCTGTTCCATTCATAAATAAATACATATCTACAATTGTTGTTGTTCCTTTGGATAACATTTCCATTGTTGATATTAAAGAACCATAATATGTGAGTTCATCTGTTAATAATTCTTCTCGAGGAAACATAACGTCAAACAGCCATTCTTTTAAGGTTAAATCATCACCTATTCCTCTGAACAAACTCATTGCAAGATGTGTATGTGTATTTATAAATCCAGGAAGTATGAGTTTATCTTTTAAATCTATTAATTCCACAGTATTGTCTTCATTTTCTATATTTTCTTCAATTTCTATTATAATTCCATTTTCAATTAAAATGTCCATTTTTTTTATTTCTGCATCCGCACTCATTAACACATATGCATTTTTTAATATTTTTTTCATTTTTTCACCTCTATACTATTGACATTATATTTTGAAATTATCCAATTTATTGTTCAACTCTTCTACTAATTTTTTTAATTCTTCTGCTTTTTCATTTACATTGCTTATTTCTTCGCTTTCTATCTGGATATCTCTTGTTATTTCGGATATTTCTTCAGAAATTTGATTTACCATTTGTGAAGTTTTTTCAGCTGCTGCCGCCATCTCTTCTGTTGAAGCACTTTGCTCTTCAGCACTTGAGGTTAACCCTTCGACTCGTTTATTTATATTTTCTATTTTTTCAAGGATTACTCCAAATTTTTCTTTTACATCATTAGCCTGATTTTCAACTTCATTTATTACTTCTACAGTTTCCTCTGTAGCTTTATTTGCCTGAATCGTACCATTTTTTATTTCTGTTAAGATTTTAGCAATTTCTTCTGTTGCATTTTTACTTTCTTCTGCTAATTTTCTTATTTCATCTGCAACTACAGCAAATCCTTTCCCGGCTTCTCCAGCCCTTGCCGCCTCTATTGCTGCATTTAATGCAAGTAAATTGGTCTGTTCTGTAATTGTTGTTATTGTATCAACAATTTCACCAATATTTTCAGCTTTTTCTGATAAGGTTTCAACTGCTTTTTCTGTTTCAGTTGATTTTTCTACTGCTTTTTGTATTATTTCATTAATTTGAATTATTGATTTTTCACCTTTTTCAGTTATTTCTGTAGCTTCATTTACTTCTTTTGATATTTCTGATGTATCGCTTGAAACCTTTTGAGCAGCAATTGAAACTTCATTTACACCTGTAGTTAGCATTTCTGTATATGATGCTGCATTTTCAGCATTTTCTTCTATATCCATGGCTTTTGATAATGATTCTTCATTTGCTCGCATTGTTTTGTTTGATATTTCCGTTAGTGTTTCTGCTGAATTTTCAATCTTATCTCCTGCTATTAGTATCCATTTTATTGTATCTTTAAGATTATTTGCCATATTTTGCAATGATTTTGCTATTAATGCTGTTTCATCTTTACTTTTTACTTTAAAATCTACTGTAAAGTCGCCAAGTGCAAATTTATCAACTTTTTTACTCAATTCAATTAGTGGACTTGATATTTTTTGTGAAAAGAATATTGATATGACTATTGAAATTATTAATATAATTACAGAGGTTATAGATAATATATTTCTGATTTTAACTGAATCTTCATAAGCCTCTTTTAATGAAACTTCTGCCACAAATATCCAGTTTATATCTTTAAAATTAAACAATGAATAGGCTACAATCACATCTTCATTGTTTATGTTTTTAGAAATCTCCCATCCAGAATTTCCTTTTAAAGCTTCTACAATATAGTCTGTATCAACTTTTTGTTTTAATAATGTATTTTTGTCTGGCAAATTACTTCTCATTATTTTATCTTTACCTACTATGTATGTAATTCCAGTTTTCCCCATTCCACTTCTATCCATAAAGATTTTTTCAAAATTTTCCACATTTAATCTAATTATTAAATAACCTATGTTTTGATTGTCATATATTAATTTCTTACCGGCAAAAAAAGCATATTTGCTGTCGCCTATATTATATTCTTCGATATCTGAAAAATGAACTTTATTTTCTTTATCTTCACTTAAAATTTTATATATCTTCGCCAAACTGGTATTTTTTAATTTTGACGAATTAATACTTTCTGCAAAATCATCGTTTTTCTTAACGGAATATAGTACGTATCCATCTGAAGATATGTAATAAATATCATAATATAAATTTTTAGTATTTATCAATTTTCTCAACAATGGATTTATTTTCTCATGAACTGAATTATATTGATATACTTCATCTAAAACATCTGAGGATATTTTATTTTGATCAAAATTGTCATCATAAAAGAAATTGTCAAGTTTTTCTTTTTCTTTATAAGGATTATTCTCATAATATATAAGTTTTAAATCTTTTAATAATGTATCAAAGTCATCTAAGCTTTTATAAAAATCTTCTTCGTCATAAAATCCTTTTAAATTTTCAACTATAGCATTCATATCGCTAAAGTAATCTAAATCATTTGAAACTTCCATCAATGTCTTTTGTAACAACATTATTTTTGAGTCCCGGGCTACTATTAATTTATTAACAAAACTCTTTTTTAAGGAATCCTGAGATTGCGTTAAACTTATCATAAAAAATATCAGAAATGATATAAACAACAAAGAAAATGTCAAAATCAATATTTTGGATTTTATTTTCATATTATCTCCCCCCAAAAATTTTTTTAATATTTTTTATTCAATAAATTCAAAGATGGCTTCATAAAATTTATCTTTGTATTTTGGTTCATTAAATACTTCATGTTTGGCATATTTATGTTTTTTTAAGTATAAGGTATTTATTTTTTGAGATAATTTTTCAAGCTCATTGATATTCACAATTTTATCTTCTTCACCATATTGAAGTAATACTGGAATATCCAATTTTTCAGCACTATTCAAGGCTTTTTCTGCTTCAGAAAAAAGTTGTTTGGCAGTTTTCATTGAAATTCTATTGTGTACTAACGGATCATTTATATATTTTTCAACTGCTTCTTCGCTATAACATAATGCTGATGGAGATATTCCGTTACTTATTGTTAAACTTCCAAAAATACCTACTGTTGATAATAAAATTTTATGAAAAGAATTATATAATTTCCCAACTGCAGGTGAAGATAATATTAATTTTTCTGGTTTTTTCTCTGAAACTTCTGCATATCTTAAAGATATAAGCCCTCCTAAGCTATGTCCAAATAATATAAATTTATCAGGTGTTATTTCTTCTATATATTCATAAATTTTATAAAAATCCTTTATATGCCCTCTTTTACCTTCGCTTAAACCATGACCCGGTAAATCAAATGTAATTACCTGAAAATTTCTTTCTAACAACATTTCTATAAATGGTTTATACCTTCCTGAATGTTCTCCAAGTCCATGTACAATAACAAATGTAGCTTTTGGCTTAGAATCCTTTATAAATCTCTTTAAATACATATTATCCCCCCTGAAATTAAACTAATTTATAAATTTTTGTTTTTCAATTTCTTTGAACATTTTTTTATTTGTTTCATACTTTCTCATTAATCTGAATATCTCCATTATTGCTTCTTCTTTAGTAAGGTTATTTAGCCAATTTCTTAAAATCCATGAATATTTTAATTCTTCTTTTGAGAATAATAATTCTTCTTTTCTTGTTCCTGAAAGCTTTATGTCTATAGACGGGAATATTCGTTTATTTGCTAATTCTCTTGATAGAATCAATTCCATATTTCCTGTTCCCTTAAATTCTTCAAATATTACCTCATCCATTTTTGAACCTGTTTCAACTAAGGCCGTTGCAATTATTGTTAAACTTCCGCCTTCTCTAATTCTTCTAGCTGCTCCAAAGAATTTTTTAGGAAAGGTTAATGCCGATGGATCAACACCACCGCTTAATAATTTTCCGCTTGGGGGAACATACAAATTATATGCTCTGGCCAATCTTGTTAATGAATCCATTAAGATTATTACATCATGTCCAAATTCAACGAGCCTTTTTGCCATATTTAATGTCATTTCTGCAACTTTTATTTGGTTTTGCGGATCCATATCAAAAGGTGCAGCTATTACTTCTGCATCAACCGTTTCTCTAATATCTGTTACTTCTTCAGGTCTCTCATCTATTAATAA
Organism: Marinitoga sp. 1138; assembly: GCF_013363265.1. NCBI lineage: Bacteria > Thermotogati > Thermotogota > Thermotogae > Petrotogales > Petrotogaceae > Marinitoga > Marinitoga sp. 1138. The sequence continues at coordinate 141,864 of NZ_LBFA01000001.1, read as the reverse complement.
AACTATCCTTTTGGTTTCCGGATTATTTTTAGCAATTGAATTAGCCATATCTTTTAATAATGTTGTTTTACCTGCCTTAGGTGGTGCAACAATTAATCCCCTTTGACCTTTACCAATTGGTGAAAAAATATCTATTATTCTGGAACTTAAAGGACCATTTTCATATTCTAATATCAATCGTTCATTTGGATAAACTGGTGTTAAATTCTCAAATGAAACCCTATCTTTTGCTGTTTCAGGATCCTGGTAGTTTACAGCTTCAACACGTAATAATGCAAAGAATTTTTCTCCTTCTTTTGGAGGCCTAACCTGACCTGCAACTACATCACCTGTAGAAAGGTTAAATCTTCTAATTTGCGATTGTGAAACATATACATCGTCATTCCCTGTAAGCAAAGAATTATGGGTATTTCTTAAAAATCCATATCCATCTGGAAGAATTTCAAGGATTCCTTCGTGGAAGAAATATCCGAAAGATTCCGTTTGTTTGCTCAAAATTTTAAACTTTAATTCGTGATCTGTAAGAGTGGAATAATTTTCAATTCCGTATTTTCTTGCAAGATTGTATAATTGTCTCCGGCTCATTTGATTAAGTTTCCCCATATCTATTTCGACAGGGATAATTTCATCTTTTTGCTTTGATGCCTCTTTATTGTTTTCACTCATTTTCACACCTCTTTTGAAAGATTTTTGAAGTTTCTACCGAAGCTTCGATGGAGAGTTTTGAAAGAATATAACATTTAATTATATCATAATAAAACATTTTATTTTCAAAAATATAAATAATTTCCTTAGTTATTATAACATACTATAAAGATATAAAGGGCTTATAGATAAATAGCCCTTTATATTGATTATTTTATTGAATTGAGTATTATTATACTTATAACTGCTGTAAATATTGAAATTACTATATATTTAGTCAATGTTTTTTTAGTTCTATCAATTTTTATATTTATTTTCTTAGTTTGAATACCTTCTCCATTAAAAATAGTTAATGGTAAATTATATAACCCATCTTTTAATTCTTTCAAATTTATATATATAACATTTTTTCCTGGATTAATTTGTTTTATTATATTTAAAAATCCTATTTTCAAACTCGCTTTAGTATTGGAATACAGGATTATTTCTAAATCATCATTATACCAGTCATTATTTGGAGATATTTCTTTTGTATATTTATGAATAATCACTCTTGGCTGAATTTCTTTCTCAAAAGATATTTGAATGTTTTCTTTATTAAAATAGAACTCATATTCTTTTTCATGATATATTATTTTATTTTTACCAGAAGGAACTATAAATTTTTGTTCAGGAGAATATACTCTAATCTTTTCCCCGTCTATTATAACTTCTTCTGGATATTTACTTAATAAAAAAGTAACTGTGGAGATAATAGAATCTTCTATATATTTTATTTTTACTGTGTTTTCATAACTGGTTCCAGTACTTCCAATAGTAATTAAAAAACTAAAATTTATCTTTGTATATGCGAATAAAGAAATACTTAATAAAAGTATACATAATAATACTATTAATTTTCTCACTATAATCGCCTCACTTTGACCACCTTTCGGATACTGCAATATCCACTTTTAGAGGCACATCTAACTTAACAGCATTTTCCATAGTTTCCTTTACAATTAAACTAACTTCTTCAATCCTATCTTCAGGTAATTCTATTACAATTTCATCATGAACCTGAAGAATCATCTTAGCATATTCTGGCAAAACTTTATCTAATTTTATCATTGCCAATTTCATAATATCTGACGCTGTTCCTTGAATTGGAGTATTTACTGCAATTCTTCTTAAATCATTTTTGTTAAGATTCAACTTACTTAAAAATCTTTTTCTTCCAAATAATGTTTCGACATATCCATTTTTATTTAAATTGGATAATATTTCTTTCTGATATTTTTCTACATTTTTATATAGCTCAAAATACTTTTTTATGAATATTCCTGCTTCTTCTATAGAAATCCCTGTTCTTTCAGCTAAACCATATGAGGAAACACCATATATTATAGAAAAGTTTATCATTTTTCCAATTTGCCTCATTTTATTATCAACATTTTCTTCAGGAACATCAAACAATTTCGCTGCTGTAATTTTATGAATATCAAGGTTTTTATTGAATGAATCTATTAAAATTGGATCCTGACTCATATGAGCTAAAACACGTAATTCTATTTGAGAGTAATCCGCACTCATTAAAACATAATTTTCTTTTTCAGCTTTGACAGCTTTTCTTATCTTTTCCCCTTCCACTTCTCTAATTGGTAGATTTTGTAGATTTGGATCACTGCTGCTTAATCTTCCCGTGGCTGCCCCTGTTTGATTAAATGATGTATGAACTCTTCCCGTTACTGGATTTACTAATTTTGGTATTGCTTGAATATATGTTGATAAAAGCTTTTGGTATTTTCTATATTCTAATATAAGCTTAATTACAGGATGTTCATTTTTCAACTCTTCCAGAACCTGTGCATTTGTTGAATATTGACCGCCTTTTGTTTTCTTTTTCGGCTTTATTCCAAGTTTTTCAAATAACAATTCACGGATTTGTTTTGGAGAATTTGGATTAACACTATATCCTGCAATTTCCTGAATTTCATTTAAAATATTTTTGGTAATATTTTTATACTCTTTTTCAAGCTCTTTCAAATATGGAATATCAAAGAAAACTCCATTTAATTCCATTTTGGCTAGAACAGGAATTAGGGGATTTTCTATTTCTTCCATTACCTTTTCAAGTTGAAATTCATAGATTCGAGGTTTTAATACATAAAAAAGACGTAAAGTTATATCTGCATCTTCACCTGAATATTCCGCAACCTTTTCAGGATCTACATCTTTTAATGTATTGGCAAATAAGGTATCTTTTTTTACTATATCATCATATTTTATTGTTTCATAATCGAGATATTTTTTAGCTAAATCATCCATATTGAATCGTCGAGAATCTGGAGAAACAAGATATGCAGCAATCATTGTATCAAAATAAGGATTCTTTATCTCAAACCCATTAACCTTCATTATTGATAAATCGTATTTAAGATTTTGTCCAATTAAATCTTTTTCTTTGAGAATTAACCATATTTTTTTTAATATTTCAAGTTTTTCTTTTTTTTCAAGTTTTGATATATCGATGTAATACCCTGTCCCTGGTTCTGTAGATAAAGCTATACCAAGAATTTCTGCACGATACGGATCTACTGCGGTTGTCTCTAAATCAAATGATACAGGATTTGCATCCTTTATTTTCGATATTATTTCATCGATTTTATCAGGACTTATTAAATGATATTTTCCCTTTTTAGATAGATCTTCAAATTCCGGGATTTCAGGTGAGACTATTACTTTTTTTTCTTCCTTTAATCCTAATTCTCTAATTATTGATTTAAATTCAAATTCATTTAATAATTTCTCAAGTTCCTCTGTATAACCCCTATATATATAATCTTCCCAATTTATATCCAACTCAACATCTGTAATTAATTGAACCAATTTTTTACTTAAAAATGCCATATCTTTTCCTTCTGTTAATTTTTTCTGTATGGATTTAGTTGTATTTCTAACATTTTTATATATTTCTTCAAGAGTCCCATACTCTTTTATAAGCTTTGTAGCCGTTTTTTCTCCAATTCCTTTTACACCAGGAATATTATCCGCAGTGTCTCCAGTTAATGCAAGAAAATCTTGAATTTTTTTAGGTTCAAATCCATATCTCTCTTTAACTTTTTCTATATCATATTCTATTAAATCGGTAATACCTCTGCCAATTCTTAACATTTTTATTTTCTCATCTATTAACTGCATTAAATCTTTATCGGAAGAAAGAATATAAATATTTTTAAATTTTTCCTTTCCTTTTAAAGCCAATGTTGCTATAACATCATCTGCCTCAACACCTTCTTCAGCAATTGTCTTTATTCCAAGTGCATTAACCATTTCAAGTATATAAGGTATTTGTTCTTTGAATATTTTAGGTGTTTCAGGTCTGTTAGCTTTATACTGTTCTAATAATTTGTGCCTATAGGTTACAGTTTTTTTATCCATTACGAAAATAACTGCATCTTCATTTGTTTTTATATATTTTTTTAAGATTTTTATAAGCATTTTGGTAACACCATAGATTGCCTTAGTTGGAATTCCTGTTGATGTTTGCAATTCCTGATCCAATGCAAAAAATGCTCTATATGCTACTCCGCTTCCATCTATAAGATATAAATTACTCATATTTTCTTTATTCCCCTCTTACATATTTTTTTGTTCCATCTGGTAATTTAAATTTCACAACAACACCTTTAGCAGGTTTTTCTTCACCTCTATATATTTTATGCACATTTTGAGGAGTTACTCCATATTGAGCTCCTTCACTGCTAATATGTACATCAAAAGGATGTTCAGAATATACGAATACTGTAATTTCAACTTCTTTCATAATAACACCTCCAAATTTTTTTTAAAATGTTTTTTCTGAATCTAATAACAAAGTTACTGGGCCGTCGTTTATTAACTCAACTTCCATTTCTGCTTGAAAAATCCCTCTTTCAACCTTTGTATTATAATTGTCTTCAATATATTTCATAAACTTCTCATAATATTCATTAGCTTTATCGGGTTTCGCTGCATTTGAATACGAAGGTCTTCTGCCTTTTCTACAATCTCCATATAATGTAAATTGAGATACAACAAGTATTTCTCCCTTTATATCAAGCAAGGACAAATTCATCTTATCATTTTCATCTTCAAAAATCCTTAAATTCATTATTTTATCTGCTAACCACTTTATATCGTTTTCTGTATCGTTATGCCCTACTCCAAGTAGAACTAAAATTCCCTTTCCAATTTTTCCAACTATTTCATTTTCAACTACCACAGAAGCTTTTTTTACTCTTTGCAATACAGCTCTCAACTTTAACTCCTCCTTACACTATATACTCCCTTTATATTTTTTATTGCCGTTAAAACTCTCATTAGATGTTGTACATCTTTTACAGCTAATCGCATCTTTAGATCTATTCTATCAGTTTTTCTTGTGGTTTCATACATTTCTATATTAGCTTTTTCATTTTTTATTTTTCTTCTTATATCATCAAGAACAGATTTGTTTTCCATTTCTATTAAAAGATGTGTAACGAATTTTGTATTTTCTGCATCTTCTGTTACCCAACTAACTTTTATTACTCTATTTGGTGGAACTTCACGTATATTCATACAATTTCTTCTATGAATACCTATACCTCTTCTACTAACAATACCTATAATGTCATCACCAAGAACAGGATTACAACATTTTGCAAAATAAACATCTATACCTTCCTGACCATCTACTATAACTCCTACTCCTTTTCGCTTATAGGTAATGTGATGTACTTCTTCTTTCTTTTCTTCTATTTTTGGTTCTTCTTTCTTCTCAAATAATTTGTATATCTCCCTTGGGTTTAAATCTCCAAAACCAAGACGAATATATAATTCTTCTTCATTTTTTATCTTGTGTTTTTCACAAAAAATCTCATTATTTCTTATTTCGTGAATTAGATTATCTATGGACATATCAAGGTCTTTAGCAATTTCACGAATCTTGTCTCTTCCTTTTTCTTCAAGATTCTTTTCATTTTTTAATCTGTAATATCTTTTTATTTTATGCTTTGTTCTTGAAGATTTTGCATATTTCAACCAATCTATACTTGGACCAGAAGAGTTTCTGTTAACTATTATTTCTACAATATCTCCATTTTGAAGCTCATAACTTATAGGAACTATTCTTCCATTAACCTTTGCACCGGCAAAATGATTTCCAACGTTAGTATGAATGGCGTATGCAAAATCAATTGGAGTTGCGCCATATGGCAAATGCAAAATCTCACCTTTTGGTGTAAATACAAAAACTTCATGCGCCTGAAGTTCCTCTTCTATTTCACTCATATTAAATGCAGATTGGGCTATTTCTTTATGTAAATCCATTAATCTTTTTACGAAATACATTTTTTTAGCGTCTACACCCTGTTTGTATGCCCAATGTGCTGCAAGACCATATTCACTTTCTTCATGCATTTCCCAATCTCTAATTTGAATTTCAAGCGTTTCACCTTTATTTGTAATAACAGTAGTGTGAATTGACCTATAACCATTTGATTTTGGAACGGCTATATAATCTTTTATTCTTCCGGGCACAGGTCTCCAAACAGAATGAACAACACCTAAAGCTGCATAACATGCTGTAGGAGACTCCGTTATAATTCTTAAAGCAATAAAATCATAAATATCTTCAAAACTTTTGTTTTTTCTTAGCATTTTTTCCCATATACTATATAGATGTTTTGTTCTTCCTTGCAACGTAGCTTTTATATTGTGTTTTTCTAATTGTTCTTTTATTGTTGTTTTATATTCTTCCATCCTGTCATGAACATTTGATACACGTTCTTCCAACTTTCTTTTTAAATCTTCATAGGCTTCTGGATACAGATATTTAAAAGATAAATCCTCTAATTCTGCTTTTATTTTATGAATACCAAGTCTATGGGCAATCGGGGCATAAATTTTTAATGTTTCTTGAGACTTTATCACCTGTTTTTTATATGGAACATACTGTAAAGTTCTCATATTATGTAGTCTATCTGCTAATTTAACAATAATAACCCTTATATCATTTGACATTGCTAACAACATTTTCCTGATAGTCTCTATTTTCTCAAGCGATTTCATATCTACTTTATTTAATTTTTCATTTAATTTTAAATTACTAATTTTGGTAACTCCATCAACTATTCTACTTATTTCCGGTCCAAATTCATTGGTAATCTTTTCAATAGGAACATCACAATCTTCAACAACATCATGCAATAAGGCAGAAGCTATACTTTCAACATCCATCTTCAATTCAGCAAGAATTTTAGATACAGCTTTAGGATGTTCGAAAAAAGGCTCCCCAGAAGCTCTCATCTGACCATTATGAGCTTCCTTAGCAAGATAATATGCTTTCCTCAATATTTCGATTGATTCATCAGGTAGTTTTTTTTCAAGAATATTCTCTATTTCAGTAATATATTCCCTGAATTCCTGTTCCATTTATCCACTCCCTTTCATATGTAAATTATATCATACAATAGATTGTATTACAAAAAATATGCTATAATATAATGTGATTTGATTTTTATTAAAAAGTTCAAAGGAGGAAAAAGAATGAAATTAGAAAATAAAATATGTGTAGTAACTGGTGCAAACAGAGGTATTGGCAAAAAAATAAGTGAAGTTTTTGTAAGCGAAGGAGCTACCGTTTTGGGGTTTGCAAGAAACCTGGATGCTTTGAAAAAAGTAGAAGAAGAATTAAATGAAAAAGGGCCTGGAAAGTTCATCGGATACAAAGTCGATGTTTCAAATAGTGATGAAATTAATAATACAGTTAAGACAATTGCTAAAGAATTTAAAAGAATTGATGTTCTTGTCAATAATGCAGGTGTAACTAAAGATATGTTGTTATTATTAATGAAGGAAGAAGATTTTGATTTTGTTATCAATGTAAACTTAAAAGGTGTATTTCTTGTTACCAAAGCGGTTGCAAAAGTTATGAGAAAACAAAAAGAAGGATCTATAATAAATATTTCCAGTGTTGTTGGGCTTGAAGGTAATATTGGACAAACCAATTATTCTGCAAGTAAAGCAGGAGTTATTGGAATGACAAAAACATGGGCAAAAGAATTGACAATGAAAGGAGAACAAATTAGAGTAAATGCTGTGGCTCCAGGATTTATCGAAACAGATATGACTAAAGAATTAAATGAAGACTTTAAAAAAGCTGCTCTTGAAAGAATATTATTAAAAAGAATGGGAAGCGCAGAAGAAGTCGCAAAAGTCGTTTTATTCCTTGCATCAGATGATTCATCATATATTACAGGACAGGTTATACGAGTTGATGGAGGTATTGCACTGTAATGGCATATGTTCCTTCTTACATAAAACTTTATGAATCAGGCGAATTACAAAAGAGACGAGATATTTTATATGAAAAACTTTTTTCATGTAATTTATGTCCAAAGCAATGTCAAATAAATCGACATAAGCATGTTGGTGTATGTGGTGTAAGTAATAAGATTAAAGTTTCTGAATTTGTACTTTACAAAGGAGAAGAACCTCCTTTGGTTGGAGATACTGGTGCAGGAGGCGTTTTCTTTAGTAATTGTGTAATGAAATGTGTTTATTGTCAGAATTTTAATTTTTCTCAAAAAGGCTTTGGTAAAGAATTTAACGTTGAAGAATTGGCAGAAAAATTTCTCTGGTTACAAAACGAAAAAAAGGTTAAAAATATAGATTTAGTTACCGCCACGCCCTATCTCCCGTTTATTTTTGACGCATTAATCATCGCTATTGAAAATGGATTAAATATTCCTTTATTATGGAACACTTCGTCTTATGAAACAGTTGAAACTTTAAAATTTTTAGACGGCGTTATAGATATTTACCTTGCAGATATTAGATATACAACTGAATATGCTGCTAATCGATATTCTAAAACTCCAGATTACTGGAAATTTGCACAAGATGCTGTAAAAGAAATGTATAGACAAGTTGGAAGTAATTATATCTTTGAAAATAACCTTTTAAAAAGAGGATTGATTATAAGAATACTTGTATTACCTAATAACATTGATGAGGCACAGGGGGCTCTTAAATTTGTTGCAAAACTGGATAAAAATATATTGGTTAGTTTGATGGATCAATATGTTCCTGTATATAAAACCAAAGAATACCCGGAAATAAATCGTATATTAAAATACTCAGAATATAACAAAGTTATTGATACAATGGTTGAATTGGATTTGGACGGATGGATTCAGGAACATAAATTGTTAGAGGGGGAATTGTGACATGACTAATGCAGAGATGATTATGAGTATTTTAGAAGATATTCAAGAAGCAGTTATTTTAATTAATGATAAAGAAGAAATTATATTTTTAAATAATTCTGCTGCTAAAATACTCAGTGTTCCAAAAGAAAAGGTATTACATACAAAGGTTACTGATAGTATAACTGATACAAGACTTCATATCGTTTTAAAAACTGGCATTCCAGAACTTGATAGAATACAGAATCTCGGTAAAAAGATTATTGTTACCTCAAGATTTCCAATAAGAGATGAAAATGGGGAAATCATTGGTGCTGCAGCAGTATTTAGAGATGTAACGAGTATTCAAAAATTAGCTGAAGAAGTTACAAATTTAAGGGAATTAGATTCTTTGTTACGAGCCATAATTGATTCTACATATGATGCAATTTCTGTTGCCGATGAAGAAGGTAGAATTGTAATGGTTAATAAAGCTTATACAAAAGTAACTGGTCTTTCAGCAAAAGAAGTTATTGGAAAATTGGCTACTTACGATATTGCTGAAGGGCAGGAAAGTATGCATATTAAATGTTCAAGAGAACAAAAACCTATATTAAATGTTAGAACTAAGCTTGCTACTAATAAGAAAGAAGTTATAATAAACGTTAATCCAATTTTTGTAAAAGGAGAATTTAAAGGTAGCGTTGGTGTTATTCATGATATTTCAGAAATTGAAAGATTATTGAGAGAATTAGAAGCAACTAAGAGATTATTAAAAAAGGAAGAAGCAAGATATACCTTTGAAGATATTGTTAGCGAATCAGAAATAATGAAAAATGTAGTTACTCAAGCTAAAAAGGCTGCAAATACAAAAGTTAATGTATTATTAAACGGAGAACCAGGCGTTGGCAAAGAAATATTAGCTCAAGCTATACATAATTTCAGCGAAAGAAGAAATTATTCATTTGTTGCAACTAATCTATTATTATATGATGAAAAGAAACAATTAGAAATATTTTTCGGAAATGAAAATAACTTTTTTGAAAAGGCACACAAGGGAACTTTGTTTATAGATAATACACATTTAATGGGTCCAGATGTTCAGGAATTATTTTTCGAATTTTTAAATACTGGAAAGGTTATTTTTAACGATAAAGAGATTAAATCTGATGTAAGAATTATATTTGCTACACCGGAAAATTTAAAAGAGCTTATGTCACTTGGAAAATTTTCAAGAAGATTATACTACAAAATCTCTGTAGTGACTATTGACGTACCTCCTCTTAGAGAAAGAAAAGAAGATATTCCAAAAATGGCAAAACAGATTTTGCATATTTTAAATCAAAAACATGAAAAAGTTGTTTATGGATTGTCAGAAGATGCCGTTAATATTTTAAAAAGTTATGATTGGCCTGGAAATATTAGAGAACTTGAAAATGTGCTTGATAGAGCTTTAATGAATATGACACAAACTGAAACCATGATAACCTCCATGCATCTACCAGAATTAAAAAATGAAGACCTTGAAAAGAAATTAGATGGCACTTTAAAAGAGTTACTCTCAGAATATGAAAAATATATTATAATAGAAACATTAAAAAGTTGTCAGGGAAATAAAACAGCTGCGGCTAAAAAATTGGGTTTAACCGTGAGAAATTTATATTATAAACTTGAAAAACTCGGAATAAAGTAGTTGATTTAAATGAGGTTTAGATTTAATCTTGAAAGACTTAAAAATTTAAGAGAAAGACTTGAAGAAGATGCAAAAAGAATATTCCTTGAAGCAACTGCCAATCGAATAAAGGCAGAAGAAGATTTGATTGCTATAAATGAAAAAATAAAAAATGAAAACGAAAAATTCATAAAAATGCTTTCAGAGAAAACTTTAACTATTCAAGAGGTAATACAATGGAGAAGTTATTTAGAAGCACTTGAAGAAGAAAAAATAAAATTAGGAGAAATTTACAGACAAAAAGTTGCACTTGAAGAAGAAAAAAGACAGATTTATTTAGAAAAAAGAAAAGATAGGATAATCCTCGAAAAACTGAAAGAAAGGAAATTTGAAGAATTTAAGGTTGAATTTCAAAGGGAAGAAAATAGAATGATGGACGAAATAGGAATTCAAATGTTTTATAGAAACAGAGAAAAATAAATTTAAGTAAATTTTATGTTTTCTTCTATATAACTTAATAATATTTGTGGTATAATTATTCACGGTTAAGGCAACGTAGCCAAGGGGTCTAAGGCGGCGGTCTGCAAAATCGCTATTCGTGGGTTCAAATCCCACCGTTGCCTCCATTCTATACCCTGCAACATGAGATTGTATGTCGAAGGTATAGGCCGGTTTGAAAATCCCCCGTTAATTCGGGGGATTTTGTTTTATATAAAGCCTTTTAGACTTTTGTTACGTCAAAAAATCTTCTTCATCTCTTCACATTGAGCTAAGTCATCCGGTGTAACAAATTCTGGATCAGGTTCTATTATTATACCTGTGTCTTTAAACATTCTTGCGACAAGCTCACTACATATCATTTTTTTAGGATCACTGTATGGAAGTTGTTTTTCAAAGTATCTTTCCAAAGGTTCAAATCCCAAACTGAGAATTTCAGGAAGTCCATTAAGGATCAAAGATGCGAAGTCATACGGCATATTAAAATATTTGGCCACATTTTTTCTTATTACTTTCCTTTTTTCTTCATCCATTTTTCCATGTCTGTATATATCGAATTTACTCAGAACTTCGAGAGGATACTTTACTAAATGCACACCATTGAACCATGCTGCAAGGACATATCCATTTCCTACATATAACTCTGAATGAATGTATTCATGTTTTTCGATTTTTGCTACGAAATCAGCAAAATCTTTCCCGAGAAATTTTTTTAAGAATGTGTAAGCTCCTGGAGCATTTTCTTTTTTCAGAAGTAATACATCTCCTGTTTTAAGTTCGATCATTTCTTAACACCTTCTTTTTTCAGTCTAAAAAACCACGACTTTTTATTATCAATATAATATTCCTCAATTATCATATATCCATCGTATTTCATGGCCAAATAAGTTAGTGCCTCGTCTTTGTTTTCTAAAGGCACAATTACATCTATTATTTCTTGATCCGACATATTCTGATATTCCTGCAGCACCTCCTGACGTTGTGGTTGATAAGGATAAACAAAAGCCAGGCTAACAGCTAAGACACTTGCTATTATAACTATCCATAATTTCCAATCACTTAAGTTCATTACTTTCATCTCCTTTCTCTAAATTCATATAAAAGACCATGCTTTCAATTATTGTGTCTATTATTCCATCAGAAACGTTAATGTGTAAATCTTTCAGCATGTTTTTAGCAACAGTTTTTGCATATTGCTTTTTTTGATTTCCGTGTAAGTCTTCAATTTTTGATACTTGCTCTACATATTCCACGGCATGTTTTATTACCTTCCTTATAGTTTTAACTTCGCTTTCAAGTTTTTTGGATTTCAATAACGAATTTACAAGGATATACACAATGCCAACAGCTACATACACAATAGTTTTTAATAAAACTTCTTCCACAATAACACCTCCCGAAAAGTTTTCTATAAAAGGATTACACGCGCTAAAATTCGAAGATATTAGCGCTGTTTTTATACTTTTATGATTGTTTATATATAAATAAAAAAAATAACACCCTTAGAGAGTGTTATGTGTTTTAAGAAAGTATTTCGGTTTGTTTTCTTGAATATTACTCAATAATTTTGAAGAATGTATGCTTCACTCCTTCAAATTTTGCAGCTTCAACCTTAAAAATTGTACTCGGTTTTTTCCCTGTTAAATTGAAAAAGAACAGATCACGATATACTGGACTTGATCTTAATTCAATAAATGCTCTATCCACAGCTTTGATACTTTCTTCCATTGCATCTCTTGACACATTGTTTATAACTATTTTCCTATTGTATCCAAGAAAATCTTTTTCCAAAGGATTGAATTTATATTTTTTTTGATGTAACCATCTATTCCAACCAACACAAGCAACAAGGAATTTTTCAAATGTGCTACAATTCTCACACTCTCCCATAACTGCAATAGCAAGCTTTGCTCTATAATCTTCCCAATCCATATTCTCAACCTCCAAAGAACTTTCCAATTAAAAAGCCTATAATTCCTGTTCCTAATGCACTACCTATTGCACCTAATAACCATTTTCCAGCTCTTCGTTCAAGGGCTTCATTCACTTTTTTTGAGATTAAACCATTATGAAGTTCTTCATTTAGTTTATCTATTTTTTGAGTGAGATTTTCGATTTCTTCTTTAAGTTGAAGCAAAATAACATTATGCTCAACGTTTTTTAATTTTAAATCCCCAATTTCTTTTTCATAGTCCATGTTTTCACCTCGCCAAAACTTCAACTTTATGATTTTTTTCTGTATAAAGACGTATTCTAAATATTCCTCTTGCTGTTGGTGCAAGTAATTTCTGCACCGCATATTTTTCATCATTCCATGCTGGAACAGTTACACCCACCACGTCTTTTTTTCGTATCTTTTTGTTCTTGGAATCATACTCAAAAATGGAAAACTTATGCATTTCTGGAATATGTGTATGACCAGCTAAATAAATATCAATGCCAGTAATAACATCAAAAAAATATCTATGCTGTCTCATGCTTCTTTCTGGAAATCTTCCACCGCTTGAACCATGATGACAGGCTATTTTGTAGTTTATTCTATTCTTGCTTCCCCTAAGTTTTTTTCCTTTTTGTTTTAAATTAATATCAACAACCATAAGATCATCGCTATATGGAATACCTTTTTCTTCACAGAGTAATGCAATTGGATCAACTCCGACTTTGCGCCAGGTTCTACGTTCGTGATTTCCACCAACAACTCCCAAAATCCTTTCCCTAAAAGCATTAAATAATGCATTTACTTGTTGGATAGTTTCATGTGGGTTATCTCTTTGTGAATACACATCACCCAAAGAATTTGCAATAGCATTGTCAATTAAATCACCAAGAAAAATTATTTTTGCATCATTCTCTTGATCTAATGCTTTAATTATTTTGTTAAAATCTGAAGTTTCACTTCCTAAATGTAAATCTCCTATTGGCAAAATGTCAATATAATCTGTTTCAAATTCGTATGTTGCTACTTCCAAAATTCCACCTCCAAACATGAACAATAAAAAAAGAACCCCGAAGGGTTCTTTAGGATTAATTTATTTGAGTTTGTCTTTAATTTCTTCTTCAACCATATTACTTTTCAATACACCATTAATAATTTTCTCTAAAATTTCTTTAGATATTGGTTCTACAGGAATTATATTTAGTCTGTTTATTACATCATCAGGTGTATATTTCATTATACTCCAACACTGAAAAGCTGTTTCTTCTTTCAACCATTTGTGCGAATTGGGTGGGATCACTACTAAACTATCATCTGGTTCATTAAAAGCTTTTTTTCTTTTTTTGGCTTTCTCAACTCGTGACGTAGCTACAACTGTTAATACATCATCAAAAATAGGATTATTTATCACAACGTGATAATGCCTTTCTCCACCCGCAATATTACTATCTTTTATCCATAAAACACTTCCTTTTTTTATTTTTACTTTTTTGTAATATTCTTGGATTATTTTAACTGTATTCCAATCCGTCATAAGTTTAAAATCCCCATTTCTTCTGCGTAATCTTTAGCAACTTCTAAAATTTCTTCGTCTATTTCAAATGGATCTTTTTCAAAACCATATTTTTTTAATCTTTTAATTTTTTCTTTTGAAGGATTTTCGAAAAAATCTATCATATTCATTTTTTCTGATTTTTTTATTTTTTGGTTAATAAGTTCTTCATATTTACTCCATTCAGGATAAATATGAGATATATCTGCTAATTCAAACTCATCAAACTTTCCGAAAGTATTCCAAGAAAACTCGAAGGCTTCAATATCTGTTTTTGAAAAAACTTTAGAGTTAATTTTATTTTCATTTTTCAAACTTATATCATATATTTTATTTAGTTTATCTTTTTTTATATCTATAATTTCATGGAAATATGCAATATTTTCCTCATCATCAAAAGGATAATCTTGTGTTTTTATTAAATCGTATACATTTGATTGAACAGGGCCGAATCTCATAGCTACATATTTATCCCAAAAAATTGGACGACCATATTTTCTGATATGGTATCTTTCAGCAAAATATAATAATTTTATGGCTTTCATATAATTTAATTTGTTTCCATTTTTTTGGGCAAACCAAGCTATGGCTTGAACGGCTTTTTTATAATCAAAACGCACTTTATCACCCCCTCAGTATACTTATCAGGTATTAATTGTATTATTATTATACTACTTTTTTATAAAAAAATGAAGTGGGTTCCTTTACAACTGAGGGGATCAGAAAGTTTTTTAATGATAAATTAGTAAATTTTTGAAACTTTCAATGGTTTTCCAAATAGTGGTCTTTTTTGCCAGAAATTTTTGATAATTCTATTAGTTACAGCATAAATTTTAATTCCATCAGGTTCAGTTGTCGCATCCCATACCCAGATGTTTCCCACTTTATCAAGTTTATCAAATATAGCAACATGGTCAATTTTTCCATCATTATCAGTATCAAAAAATATAAGGTCTCCTTTTTCTATCTGAGCAAAAGATATTTTTTTGACATTATACCAATAAAGATTATTGGCAGAAACATCTTTAACAAGGGAGCTTTTATATTTAAACCATTTTACACCTATTTTATTGTATAAATAAATTATTAATCCTGAACAATCAAAACCGGTTTTAATAGATTGGCCTCCTAATTTATAAGGAGTTCCTTTTAAATGCGGCAATATATTAAACCAAACTTTTTTTTCCTCATCTGATATATTTCTTTGTTCCCATTTTGTAGGAGGAATAAGTTCAACATATAAATTATGAAACACCAAAATACTAATCGCTGTTAAAAAAAGAATCAAAGTAAATTTTTCACTCATTTTTTTTAACCACCTTTATTCCAGTATTTTTAATAGCATTTCTTAGCTGATTTTCATTATTTTCAATAATTCTTTTTAAAGCTTTTATATAGTTGCTTTCAATATGAGAATTATTTGATATGTCTATTATACTATGAACTATTAAGTATAATAAATCATCGGCTTTTATTTTGGAATCTTGTATAATTTCGTTTTTGGGCGGATTAAGTATTAATTTATATTTCATACAATAACCTCCTTATATTCAATTAAAGGATCATCAATAGTTATAAACCATTTTTTTTGTTCATCTTTTATTATATCTATTTCTATCGTATTATTTGATGCAGGAAGTGTTATTTTTTTGCCTGAATTTAATTTATTTCCAATTACTAATTGTACTTTTTTTATACTTAGATTACCGACAAAACTTATTTTTAAATTTCCCTTTTCTTTATTATAAGATATTTTAGCTTTCATTTTAGGTATAAGTTCATTGTTAAATACACAATAATCGTGAATATTAGGGATGTTATGAGGTATTATTAAAAAATTTAAATTTTCTGGGTAACTTAAATCTTTGATATGCATAATGTCATCGAAAGCATATATAATTCTACCCTCGTTATTATATAATATAATCACTAAATCCCAGCCTCCTTTAAAACATAGTATCTAACATACTTTCCAGATGAATAAAAATTTCTTATTCGAATATAATTATTATATGTCCATGCCCAGATTCCCCACTCATGGGAACCCCAATTTTCCCAATATACATATAGTGGCCACTGTGAAACTGTATTAGATTCTCCATCTATATTTGAACCTTGAGCATATAAAAGTAAAGCAGGTCTATAACCTAAAGAAGGAAAATATATAGTAACAGTTTGACCACCATTTACATAAACAGT
This sequence comes from Marinitoga sp. 1138, assembly GCF_013363265.1. NCBI lineage: Bacteria > Thermotogati > Thermotogota > Thermotogae > Petrotogales > Petrotogaceae > Marinitoga > Marinitoga sp. 1138. The sequence goes on along the minus strand of NZ_LBFA01000001.1, from coordinate 125,173 downwards.
CCCTGTTTGATGAATTTTAAACATATTACTTTTACCATCAATTACAACAGTTCCAGAGTCATTTTTTAATTGAAAAGCTCCAGAAGTTATATATATTCCATCTCCGCCATTAGGTAAAGTCCCTCTTCCTATTTTTACTGCACCATTATTAACATCTATAATATCATTATTTAAATCAAATTTCGTTTTTCCTGAATTTCCTTTCAACACCCCAGCAGTTAATGTTCCTACATTTGCTGTAAGCGCTGAAAGTTCATTTACGCTTATATGATTTGCATAAACTTTATCTGCTGCTAACAAATCCGCAACTATACTATTTTTTGGAGCATTATCAGGTGTTAGTGTAATTGTAGGCGCAAGGTTTACTTCATCATAACCCACTGGCGTGATTTGATTAATTTCATCTACAAGAGAGTTAGTGAAATAAGCAATTGCTCCAGCTGGAACGCTAAAAGCAGGTTGCATAATTAATTTATCTGCGGTTATAGTTCCAGCTGCTATTCTGTCTGCATCTAAATATCCTGTTTTTATTTTACTTGCGTCTATACTTGCTATTTTAGCGTCATCTACAGCCAAATCTGCTATTTTCGCATTTGTTATTGCTGCATCTTTTATTTTAGCTTCTGCAATACTTGCATCTTTTATATGTGCTTCTTGAATTACACCTGTTGCGATATTTGCGGCGTTGGTTATGATTTTGTTTGCTCCTATATGTTCTGCTAAAATACTTTCTGCTAATATATTGTCAGCTTTGATTTTTACCATTTTATCAAGGTTAGAATATTCATAACCTTCTGGCACAAGTTGTTTTATTTCATCAACAAGTGAATTAGCCCAATATGCGATTGCTCCTTGTGGAAGAGAAATAGCTTTATATCCTAAACTTATATTTAAGTTTTCAATATCGTTTTGAGCGTCTTCCAAAATAGCACTTTCTAAATCTTCATCATAAACCTTTGCAGTTGTTGCTGAAACACTTGCACTCCAATTACTTATATTACCACTTTGATCTATAGCTCTAATTCTGAAATAATATGTTGTATTAGATGCTCCGGAATATGTAAAACTTGTTGTATTAAATTTTATGTTTTCTACATTTTGTGTAAATTCGCTATCAGTTGCTACTTGTAATTCATATTCTTTGAAATCTTCTTCTGAGTTTGCATTCCATGAAACCTGTATTTTTTGAAATAATCCTGTGGCTGTTAATCCTGTTGGAACTGCAGGAGGAGTTTCATCTTTTGCACTTGTTATACTTTTTACTGAACTCCAGTTTGATTTCTTCCCCTCTGCATCTAAAGCTCGAACTTTTGCATATATTGTTTTATTTCCAGTTACTTCGATTTTTATTAGAGTATCCGAAATAATTTGGTTATCCCAATGAATTCCATCATAGCCCCATGCAAATTCATAACCTATTAAATCGCTTTCTGTGTTTGCATCCCACGATGCTTTTATAAAACTTAATCCGTTCTCGTTTATTGTTGTTAATGATAGATTTAACGGAGTTGCAGGAGCTTTTCCGTCTAAATAGCTTGTTCTATTATCAATTGTATTAGTTTGCGTTTGAAGTGTTTGCACTTGCCCTTGAATTTCTTCGATTTGTGTTTGTTCAAAAGGTTTTACTACTGCATCCGACTTTATAGATTTGGTTATTATTTTATTATTAATATCAAAAGCTATATTTTTCCATTCTGTTATATCGATTACTGTTTCAAACTTTGATGAAGTAAGTTTATGATTAACTTTGTTGATAATGAATATACCATTTGCTATTCCTTTTGGTGCAAGAGAAACATTTATCAGATTTCCAGCGTAAATATCTGGATAAAATTCATTTATTCTAAGGTTAAAGTGTATTTCTTTTTCTGAGTTAGAATATGCAACATCAGCAACATTTGAAAGCATACTTTGATTTGAATAATAAGATTTGATTTTTAATTCTGAATCAGGTTCATTAGTTGTATTTGGAAGCACAACATTGTCTAAACTTATTTTCTTTATAGTTCTTCCTTTAAATCCAACATAATCAATTCTATAATCAACACTACTTGAAAGATTTGTAATTTTTAAAACTAGTTTTTCCGGATATGCTGTTAATTCATCAACCCTTATTAATCCGTTGTCATCTCCTTGCTGAAAACTTCCTTTATCTTCAACTATAGTATCTCCTTCATATACTGTTAAAGTTACATATGTATCAAAATCTTTTCCATAGTCACTTGTGTATTCGAGTTCAAATGTAGCCTGTTTTCCAGCTGAAATTATTGCATTATCTCCCTGGAGTTTCGTATCTATAAGTAATTCTGTGTTTGTAGCTCCAATTTCATAACCTTCACTCTCAACAACAATTCTATTATATTTTTTATCTTTAGTTAATTCATAATTTGCAAAATTATTTTCATCAATATTTAGGGCTGTAGCTGGTTCGGTAAAGTTTTCAATTCGAGTTCTATACTTTACTTTTCCTTCTGGACTTACTGATAATCTTCCCTGAGTTGCATTCACAATTTCTTGAATAACCTGCCAATAAGTTTTATCTTGCCCTGCAATAAATACATCAAATGTCGTTGTTAATGATTGCAAATCGTGATAACTGCTATCTATTCCTGCTCTTGTTAATAAGTCTGCTATTATTTCATTTGGTTTCATTGCGGTGTATAATAACGGATATTCTAATTTCTTTTGAGAAGTTATCCATAATAAATCTTTTATTGCTATTTCTGCTTTTTTGTGTTTTTCTGCTATTCCTTGTTGTAATTTCCAGCCATAAAAAATAGGAACATCAATATAAGATGTTCCATTATCTACTCTAACAAGAATTTTAACTTCCCAAATTTTATTTAAATAATTATCATTAACAGTTCCATTTATTTTTCCATTTACAGGATCGAAAGTATCATTATATTGCGTTGGAGTGAATTCATTGTTTAAATTAGCTACTATGATTTTAGCTTCATCAAATGCTGGTTTGGAAAGAAGTTGAATTCTATTTGTTGTTGTAATTTTTTGAACATAATTACTCAAATCATACCAATTAGTTCCATCTATTTTTGCATAAAATAATATCTTTTTATATCTCGTTGGATCTCTAATATATTGCAAATAATTTTGATCTATGCTCAAAGGTTCGAACATTATTTTCACCTCGCTTTAAAAAGAAAAGAGAGCCTTACGCTCTCTTGATTATATTATTGGTATCTTAGCTGGTACTGCAAATGGTTTCTTTGCGTTGTAAATTTCTTGAATGAATTCGTCTGTCCAGATTACATTACCGTCTTTATCTTTATAATCTCCTATGAAAAGGTTTGAAATTAAACCGTTTAATAATCTTTGTTTTGTTCCACTATCTCCGATTTTAAACATATATTGTTTTACTGATTCATTGTTTATATTGTTTGTAAATGTAGTGTCCCAAAATAATGAATTTTCATCATATAATTTTATAAATCCTATATCATTATCAAAACCAATAACAACAAACCACCATTTGTTAGTTACATCTGAATTTGATATATAAGGACTTAATAACTCTATAGTATTTGCTTTTAATTTAAATTTACTAGTAATTTGCTCATAATAAAATCCAAAATCGTCAACGCTATTAGTATCATCAGGCGTTTGATCAAAAATCCTCGGATATGGATTATTTACTTTATTTATCTTAAACCATGTTGATAATACAAGATTTTTATAATCCATTTTTTTTGAAATTTTAAATTGTCCATTTATTCTTGAACCTTCTACAAAACTTGTAGGAAAATCTTTAATTTCCATTTGAGCTTTCCTGTGTAATATATATTTATTATCTTCATTATTATTAGATTCTTCAAAACGCCAACTTGGATTTGTTAAATCGATTCGAAGTGTTAATTTCAAAATGTATCTATACCAACAACCGTCGTTGGGTATTTCGTGACATGCACTAGAATCATAATCTATATGTCCTGTGCATAAATTTATTCGTTCCCAATAGGCGTAATCATATGTATAGTATGCGCCGCTACTATCTAAACCAGAACCAAATAAATTTATAGTACTTTTTGTAGTGCCTCCTATATTTTTTGCTTCTATTTGAAAAGTCAAAACTGTTCCAGCAGTTAGTGTTCCTTCATAACTAAAATGTGCTAAATCAAGCCAATTAGTATAACATTTTGTTCCATATAATTGATATTCATCAAACCATATACTATTTCCTGTATCGCCGTAATATGGATCAGCATCACTACAATGGTTCGTCGTCCCCTCTTCAACTGCAAAACTTTTTACACCCTCGAACGGCACATCATCATCACGCAAAGTTACACACAAACTGCCATCATCGTTATAAATGAGGTTGTATGGTGTTTTTATCAAAGCCATGATTTATCACTCTCCAATGTTTATTTCTTTTGGTATTTCAGTATTAGCTAAGGCGAGGTTTTGCATTATTTCATCTTTTTTAGCTGCATACATAGTTTTTAAAACTTCTGGAATAACATTTTTCATGAACAAATCAAATTCACTTTCAAAAATAAATTGCTCATATTCGTACATTGTTTGAGTTTGCATTATTTCATTCCCTTGTTCATCAATTATTGGCATTTCTTCCCGAACTTCTTGAATATTGTAATTGAAAGCATATTTCACTCTTGTTTTTGATTTTCTAATATCATCAGTAACGCTAATTATTTGAATTTCAGAAGGTTTTTCTGAGCTTCTTACCATTTAATTCACCTCCGTAATAAAAAAGAGACCCTTTTCAGGTCTCTTTGTAATGTAATTTATTTTATTTTTTCTATTCTATATATTTTTGGATAAATCGAAACAAGAAAAGGGAATTTATTACTTATTTTTTTCAATACCTCATCTTTATTTTCAATTATTTCTTCATGATCAAACTTTTCATTAATCATTAATGCTTCATCTGTTATTTGTCCATAATATTCTTCATTATAAATTTCAATAGTATCAAGTTTAAAGAAAATCTTATATTTTTCTTCATATTCATAATATTCCTCGTTGTTATATTTTATATTAATTTTATAATATAAATCATCTTCAGTTATTAAATCATAAAGAAATGCTTTTAAAAGATAAAAGGTTAAAAAAGGAGACACAACAAAAGTTTTACTATCCTCTTTTGATACAAAATTAAAATAATATCTATATTTTTCTTCATAATCAAGCATACTTTCTATAAAATCATCTTCTATTATATTCAATTCTTTTCTTGATACATTTACGAAAAAATCAAAATAATCAAAATTTTTTTCAATAAACACTTCTACGTTAAATGCTGCATTGTTAGATAAATTAATTAAATCAATTTTTTTTTCAAACCAACCTTCTTTTTCTGATACTTTAATATGTATTTGAGGTTTTGAGGCTTTTTTGTTTCTTTTATGCTCTTTAAATTCACTCCACATAAAAATAATTAAAGAGGATATTAATGTTAAAGAAGGGAGTATCCAATCATAATTATCTTTAAATTTTGCAATTATGAACAGTAGAAAATCATTTGTTCCACCATAAGAACTAAGAAAATATATTAATCCTAATAAATTAAAAACCACAGTAATAAATACTACAAACCAAAATATAATTCTTTCTTTAGAATTCAATTTAATCCCCCCTTGAGATAATTATACCTCAAAAGAGGGGATTTTTTTATGCAAATTTCAATGTTCCATTGTCGAATAATTCTTGAACTGTCTTTGCTAAGTATTCTTTGAAACTACTTTCTCCATCCATTATAAAACTATCATTTGCGTTTATTATAAATGTATTATTCACAACTTCTGGACCACTTCTTTGAACTGTACTTGTATATTGACTCTGATATGAATTCTCCACATTTTGTTCAACATTCATATCAATTTCTGAAACTTTTTCATTAGCTTCTCTTACAATTTGACCAAAACTTTTTACAGCTCTTTTCCCCATGTCTACAACTCCAAAGGTTAACCCTTTAACTACATCTGAAACAACGTTGTACAACCAATTAAAAGCACTTGCGATCATTCCAAATACTACATAGAATCCACGACCAAGAGGAACTAATACAGCATTATATATCCAAGTTAAAACTGCTCCAAATGCTTGTAATCCAGCGAATAATGGATCGAGTAACGGTATTAATAATGTTCCTAACATTTGTCCAAGTGCTTTTAATATATTTACAAATGGTTGTAAAGCACTATTTATTAAAGGTCCTATTACTGCCATTAAACTTTCCACAATAGTTGTTATTGGATTTAAAAGTGCAACCACGTTACTAAGGCTCATAACTGCTTGAATAACTGGTCCAAATATATCTCCGAGCAATCCTGTTACACCACTAAAAACGTTTTTTAAACCGTCTAATATTGGACCATAAATCGGATCTAAACTTATTTGTGACCCTAATTCTCCCATTGCGTTTCCAAAACTTGAAAGACCTCCGCTAATAGCATTTCCAGCTGATTTGGCATTACTTTTAATCCAATTTGATATATTTTGTGCCCATGATGTTTTCATAATTCCATCAGCAACTAAAGTTCCCACATTTCTTATGCTTCCTGTTAATATATCAAATCCACCTTTGAATATCTGGCTTAAACTTCCTAATTGTTTTGTTTCTAAATCATAATATGCTTTTGTTTGAGGATATAAGGTTTGAGTAAGTTTTAATTGTTCCAAAAGAATGTTTTTAGTTTCTTTTTGTGCTTTATTTGAATCATCTTCAATTCCTAAGAGTTGATTTAATACAGTCCTTATTACATTTTCATTTTCTTTTGCATCCGGAATGTAATTCATAACATAATTCAAGATTTCATTTGCTATATTTTTTGTTTCAGTGAAATCTTTTGCTATATTCGTATTGCCCGAACCAGAAAGATAATTTGAAATCAAACTTACTATATCAACTCCACCACCTGTTTCATATCCTCTAATTCTTTTTTGTTCCAGCATTGCAACTAATTGAGGATATTTTTTTACCATCCAAGCAGGAATTACATATTCACCTTTATGTACTACTCCGGCAACATCATATTTCCCACCATCACCTGTGTATCCTCCGCTTGCAAATCCTGCTGCAAATAAAGCATATTTTAAAGCCTCTTCTAAAAATGTTGCTGATAATGCAGAACTCGTTAATACCCCTGCACCAATTGAACCAAATATTCCGGCCATTCTTAAAGCATATTGACCTGTTGATAAAGGAATATCTCCTGCTAACGTTGTTGTGCTATTAGCTACTCCTGTTAAATTTGCAGATGTCTCGCCTGGAATAATATATTTATTTTCATTCAAATTTGATTCTGATTGTGGTTTTGACTCCACATTTATTTCTGGTTTTTTAATCTTTTTTATTGCTAGTGTTGCAGTAATTACAAGACCGGTTGCTGATATTGCTAACCACGTTAAAGGTGAAGTTAAATTAATTACATTTAAAATAGAGTTAATTATAAATCCTACACCTTCTTTAAATAATAACCATGTTTTTGATAATAGAGAGAGTGTCAAATCAATTACAGTAGCTGTAAATTGAATTACTTTTTTAGCTAACCAACTAAATGTATTAATAATAGCATTAAAACCTTCAATTGTTTTTTCCGCTATCCATTCGAACATTTTAATTAAAGCTTTAAAACCTTTTATAACTTTCTCTGCTACCCAATTAAAAGCATTGATTATAGCATTAAAGCCTTGTATGATCTTTTTAGCAATCCACTCAAAAGTACTAACTATTGCTCGAAACCCTTTAATAACTAAAGAAGCGGTCCATTTAAAAAAATCTATAATAGCTTCAAATCCTTTTATTGATATTCCAGCCAACCACTTAAAAAATTCTATAACGGCATTAAACCCATGTATAGCCTTTCCAGCTAACCATTTGAAAAGATCAACAACTGCTGTAAAACCTTTAACAACTAAACCAGCCACCCATTTAAATATATTAATAATAGCTTTGAAACCTTCAATTGTTTTTTTTGCCACCCATTTAAAATCAACAATCTTTGCTACAATACTAAAACCAAATACTGTTCCTAAAAATATCCCAATTTTTTTTAGTATTCCGCTTATCCATCCTAAGAAACCTTGTTCTTGAATTATCTTAAGTTGTTTTCCAAGCCATTTAATTAAGTTTCCTATACTTTCTAAAACAGCCTTGATTAAATTTGCTCTCTGTTCTGGTTTTAAAGAAGCAAACCAAGCTAATAAAACACCAAATAACCATGTAAATGGATTTGCCAACGCTCTAACTGCATCACCAATTTTCCCAATTAAATTCAAAATTATATTAAAAATTATGATTGTTGTCAAAAGTCTTGTTATTGCACTAATAAGCGCAATAAATTTTTCCTTATTTTCATCAATCCATTTTGTTAATCCTTGAATCCATATAATTGCTTTTTGAACCCATTGCCCTAATGTACTTTTAAATGTGTTATAAATGCTTTGCTTTAGATTATCAAAAACAACAAATAATCTTCTCAATTGAAATTCTAAAGTTTGTGTCTGTTTTAAAAACATTTCATTCAAAGCGGAAACATCATCGGTTACTGAATTTGTTATCGTTTCTAAATCTTCAAAATTATTCACAAGATTTACAATAGCTCCTCTTGCTGTATCTGATAATTCTAAGCTGTTTATAAATTCTGCTACTTCTTCATTTGTTTTGCCTTTCAATTGATTTCTTATTTGTTCTATAACTTTTACAAATCCAATAAATTTCCCATTATCATATAATTTAATCCCAGCTTTTGCAAGGTTTTCTGATTTTTGAGTTAATTCATCATATGCATTTTGAAGTGCATTAGCTGCTTGTGCAGCATCTGGCATATATTTTGTTAGTGTTGCAAATGTTGCTGTTGCTGATTTCCAATCTTCCCCTAAACTTCTTGCAGAAGCAGCTATTTCCGGAATATATTGTGCAAGTTGATCATAAGTTAAAAGACCATATTTTACAGCTTGAAACTGTACAGCATAAACTTTTTCTAAATCATTTAAACTTAACCCAAAACCTTTGATTTGTTTTATAGCTCCTGTAAAAGCTGTTTCTATATCAGCACCACCTGCAACAGCTGCTCTTGCAGTTTGTTCTAAAACTTCAGGAATATTTTCTAAAGCTACACCTGCACTACCTAATGCGTAAGTTGCATCCCACATTTTCTTTAAAGATATCCCGTATTGTTGTGAAATCCTTGCAACTCTGCTTCCTAATTCTTTTTCAAACTCTTTTCCAGCTACACTAAACATTGTAGAAGCATTTGCCATAGCTTTTTCTGTATCTTTACTAAAACCAACGATAGCTGTTCCTGTTGCAGTTATTGCACCCAAAGCATATTTTGCATATCTTGCTATTTCATTCATATTTGTTTTGAATTCCTGGAAACTTCTATCAGCTTTTTGAGTTGCACTTTCTAATTTATTCATTGCTCCTGTAACTGTTTTTAAAACTTTAGAAGCATAATCTTTTGCCTGTATAATTAAACTTAAAGTTGCGGAATTAGACATTTATCTCACCGCCTTATTTTTCTTATTATTTTCTTCGTTGATTTTCTCAATTAAAACTTTTCTATATTTACTTAAAAAATACATATACTTTGCATTCTGGTCTAACAAACCACCTGAATCAGGTAAATTGACTAAGTTGCCTCTATGATCAAATAAATTATTTTTAATCAAAAAACATTCTTTTAAATGTTCCTTTTCTTTTTCGTCAAATCCATCAAAATTCAATTCTTCTACTATAAAAGACGTTTTTATAAACATTTCAAGTTTTGATTCATTTATATTAGTTATTATCAAATAACCTTCAATTGCTTTACTCAAAACATTATCAAGAATTTGAGGCTTTAACAACAAAATGTTTTTCAAATTCAGTTCTCTATTTAAAGTCCAGTTATAAATTAAAAAAGGCAGGGCTTCAACTTTTCTTCCCTGCCTTCTCAACTCTAATGTTCTTATTGTATCTTCTTTAAAAAAAATTACTTCTCCATCAAATTCCAATAGCATTTTGATCGCCAACTTCATACATTTCTAATAACTTATTCCAAAGATTTTGTAAGAATTTTGGATTAACTTTTGTTTTTAAAATTTGTGCTGTTGGCTTTTCTGATTCGCTCCAATTTACAATTAATTTTACTAATAGTTCTACTGGAACTTCTCCCATTTTTTCTGTATCTAATTCTATTTCATTCGTTCTTGCATTCATTTTTATAGTTTTAGGTTTTATTGCTTTTCTAATTTCTTCAAGGAGATAAAAATTTGGTTCTGCTTTTACTTCAATCCAGTTTTCTGTTTCCTTCTTTACAATATTCATCTTATCATCAAAATATATTTTTATAGTTTTTCCTTCATCAATAAAAAATCCCATAACCTCTACCTCCAATCTTAATATGTTCCAGTTGTATTTTGATAATCAGAAACTTCAATAATATCTCCAGTTGTAGGAATTAAAGCTGTAAAGTTTGCTTTGAACATTATTTTTTCTGCTCCTCCAATATCGTGTGTCATTTCTGAGAAATTGATTCTTGGAAGATATATTGTTAATTTTTCTCCTGTTGCTTTTTCTAATTTAATACCTATTGCTCCGTCCTGAAAGTTTTTAAATTTACTGTATTCACCACTAACAACAGAAGCATCAAAGATAATATCTAAACTTCCTGTTATTTCTAAATTACCTGCTTCTAATGTTTTTCTTTTCCCTGTTCCATCAAGTCTGTAATCGTCTGCATCTAAGTTATTACCTATATTTAGCTCAATACTTGAATAAAGATCGGTTGTTGTTTGAAAATCATCTGTGTATAGAGTTAATTCTTTAAAGAAAAATGGTTGATCATCTACATCAACTATTGTTCCTTCTGTTCCAGCTCCTACTACTTCCTCTTTACCTACTAAATCTAAACTGATTGAAGGTATTGAACCAACTGCTCCTGAGAATTTTAATGAATTTACTTTCATTCCTAAATATTTCATTTTTTGTCCTGAATGATCCACTTGAACTGTTGCAGAAGGTATATCTGAATTTAAATCAATAGGTGTAATTTTCGTATATTCATCACCACTATCAGCTGTTCCGTCAGGATCCACTAATGCTGCTTTACCTAAGGCAAGGTAAAATGCCAATCCTGCAGATGTTGGATAAGCTTCTAATTCAAGAGAGCCTTCTGCACCTTCTTTCGTAGGAGCAAGTGATTTTGTTCCTCTAATTCCAAGCAATGCCTCGGATTTTGCTGTTTCAATTTTGTGATTCAAACTTTCTGATTTGAAAGGCAACTTATATTTCAACGTTGCTTCAGTTGCGAACGAACTCTCTATTCCTAACAATACGCTACTTTTTGCACCTGTATAACTCATATATTATTCACCTCACTTGTTTTTATTCTGAACATAACAAAAAGATGTTCGTCATCGGAACTAAATTCTGTATTCAATAACTGATAATTCTGCTTAAAATATTTTTCCAGAACTTCTACAATATCATATTTTTCTTGAAAAAACAATTCCGAATCTTCGCCTCTACTCATTGAAAACACACACACTATATCAACATTTACATTAATTTCATATCTCAATGAAGTCATTTGCTGATGATTAGATGAATCTAAAAAAATTGAAGCTGAAGATAAATAATCATCGGCTTTCAAAGCTCCAATACCTACTTTTTGAAAAACATTTTTGTTATTATATGTCATTCCTTTTAAATCTGATTTTATTGAATTTAATAAATCATTATACATCTTCCATCATTCCTTTTTTAAAGATTGTCAAAATCTTCTCTTTATTATCTTTCAATGTTCTTGCAAAGAAATATTTCCCTTTTGTTCCTGGATGTCTTACATGTTTAGCTACTGCCCAGTATTTTTTATCTCCCATATATCCTTGTGGTTTAGGTTTTGGCCCAATATACCAACTTAAAGCTTTTTTCCTTTTTGGGAAAATATCGTGTGCTTTAGTTCCATATTCTAAAAATATTGCATGTATTTGGTCAGTATAAACCTTTCCATGTTCTGTAGAAACTTCTGTAAAAACTTTATTTTTTATCTTAGATGAGTTTAACTCTTTATCATACAAGAGTTTTAAATAATTAGCTAATAAAGATGTTGCAATGCCAAAGGCCTTCCTTCTTCCAGAAGGCCCTAAATTTTTTCCTAATTGTTTTAGTCTTTTATTTAACTTCTTATCACCTACAATTTCAATCTTCATAACTCATCTCTCCAATAACCAAATCCCACTCATATTCTCTTGTAATCCTTTCAATTTCACGTATCAATGAAGTTTTTGAATAACTCTCCTGATAATCACCTCTCGTTGTTGTTTTTGCCGAATCCCAATCCCTAAGCAGTTGTCTCAAAGCATCTCTAACCGCAAGCATTAAAGATATTTTGTTTTCTGCAGTGTATAAATCATCTTTATTTAATCCATGATCACTAAGCCATGCTTCTAATTCTGAATCAGAGAAAACCTTCCCATTTGAATCCCTTAATTCAATTCTTATTCTCTCCAGATTTGTCATTATTATCAGCTTCTTTCTTTGAAGTCTTTACGGCTTCTATAACTTTTCTTTTAATCAAATCTCCAACTGGATAATTTTTATCTAATTCCACAATTTCGCCTTTTTTCCAAACTTTTCCATCTAAAGTCAATGGAATTAATACCTTATATTTCATTTTTCTAACCTCCAATTTTTAATTTTGAAAATAATAAAAAAATCCGCCCATCAGAGCGGATTATATTAAATAACTGTAGCACTTACTGTATAATCAGCATATGGCATAGAAGGAATTTGAGCAGCTGCAGCTTTTGTCCATAATGTAACTGGTTCTGTTGATTCCCATTGTACAATTGTTATGCCTTTAAGTTCTTTTTTCTTCTTACCTGCATCTTCTAATAATGCTTCGGCTGTTGGACCAACGAGTGTATCTCCTGCTACTCCATTTCCAGGAAGCAATACGAATTTATCTTCATCAAAGAATCTTACTGTATTTCCACTCAAATCTCGTGCTTGTAAATCGTAGTGAGTTAATGCTGGTAATCCTTTCGAAGTAAAGTAAGAGTTCAATGTTCTTAAATCAAGCAACCTGTCTGAATTTACACCAAATATTGCTTTCCTTAAATTTACGTTTCTCAATAAGTAATTTACAACTTTCAAAGAGGTTACAGCTTTTGTTGGTTGAGGTCCTCCTTTTTCAATGACCATTGATACCCATGTGTAAATATCATTTTCTGGATCTGAATTTGTGGTATCGCTCCAAAGAGTTGCAACAGTTGGTTTGTTTTCAGATGGCATGAGATAATCTATTGAGTATTGAAAACCATCATTTGTAAAATCAAGTTGTCCTTTACATAATGCTTGCATTCTTAAATATTCAATTTTGTTTTCAACACTATCAAATACAGCAGTTACGTCATCAAAAATCTTTCTTATTGTACTTTCTGGAATGTCATATCCTCTTTTTTGGAATTTTTTTAATTTAATATACTCTTCTTCATCAAGACTTCTTTTAATTTTTATAACTGGAATTTTTCCTGAAACTGTTGATACTCCATCTCTTCCCATAATAGCAGCTTCAGCACCAAATGGTTGAACTCTGGCCATTACCGGAAGATTATTTGCACCTTTAACCCATTCAAAAGATAATGTATCAATCTTTTTTCTTGGGAAAATGGCATCACCTAAGAATTTTCTGTCAGGTCTATTCAACATGTAATTTAAAAATGTTTTTGAATCCAAAAGATTTGTAATAGTTTTCATGCTATATCACGCTCCTTATATAAAGATAATATGTGATAATTGTGTTTTTGCTGTGGCATCAATACCTGTAAGTTTTGATTCTTGAACAACACCGTGAATTACGTAATTGGCCATTTCATCTTCTTTAGTCACATCTACATCATGTGCTAAAATGCCAACCGCTGTTTGTCTTCCATCACTTGCAGTAGAATCATATGGTCCAAATTTTCCACTTGCAGTTATTTTTCCTAAGACTGTTCCAGCTTTTAAGATTTTATCTCCATCTGAATCGGCAGTTACTGTTGAAGAATCAATTACACAACCTAACATTACAAAATGATCACTTACCAAAAATGCTACACTACCTGCATAATCTTTTTGATTAAGCATTTAAATCACTCTCCTTTCTTATTTCCAAAAATCTTCTATTTTAGGCGCTCCTGTTTTATCAACACTTAAAATACTTTCTATTTCAGATTCTAAATGTTCCATGCTGTCTGTTCCAGTTCCTTTAAATCCTTTGCCTTTTTTTAAATCTTCTATTTTAGCTTGAGTCAATTTTTCAATTACAGTTTTAAGTGTTTTTATATTCTTTTCTGTAGTTTTCACGTCATCTTTCATAACTATTGGCATTAGCGAATCTGCATACTCTGCAAATCCTTCTTTCATTAATAATTTTTCAGTTTGATAGATTAAATCTTTTTTGGCCAATTCTGCTTTTAACTTTTCGATTTCACTCATAGGATTAGTTTCATCATTTTCATCATTTTTGCCGGGTTCAGTTTCAGTTTTTTTGTTCGATTTTAATTCCTCAATAATCTTAGTTAATTCAGAAATCTGTGTTTTCAACGCTTCAATTTCTGTATTTTTTTCTGGTTCTTGTGTAGGTTCATTGTTTTGTCCATTTTCGTTTGTGGGATTATTCTGTGGTTCTGTTCCATTTTCACCTCCTTCACCATTTTCTGCAAACAACTGCAAATCAAAGTTAAAATCTAAATCTTTACCTTTCACTATTTCACCTCCATGATATTTTGGCAATAAAAAAAGGAGCCTAAAAGGCTCCTATATTCAAAATTTTATTCAAAATCTTCTAATATTACATCCGGTTCAGTCAATTCTTTAAAAAGTTTCTTTACCCATTGAGGGGCATTTGGTTTTAAAACCCAACCATTTTCATCGTAATTTATCCATTTTTCAAATTCATTGTATTGTTCTTCAGTAACCCATTCTGGTATTTTTTTCATTCTTTCAACTCCCTTTTAATAATCTTCAAAATTTCTAAGGAAAGTTTAGAAGGATTCTTAGATGTTATTCCATTTGCTATTGCTTGCGCTATAAGTTCGTGAGTATCCATCGTCGCATATTTTCCTAATTCATTTTTTATATATTTATAAACTTTATTATAATCCGTCGGATCAATTCCTAAATTTTTTAATGCTTCATCCCTAATTTTGTTTGCTAATTTATTAGACTTCCAAACATTAAAAAAGTTCTTCTCTTTTCTTGTTATTTTCATTTCAAGGGCATGTCCAATTTCATGAGCAATTATAAATTCAGGATTTGCGCCTTTTGGATGGAAATTTGCTTGTATATCTCGTTCTAATGACTTTAAAATAGAATCTTTGTTTTTAAATATTTTTGAAATTTTTAATGTTCTGTAGACTTCATTATCTTGATATTTTAATTCATATTTTGCATAAGCTGATGAAAAATTACCAAAAGAAATTTCATCAAGAATGTTATCCATTGCCTCTCCAAATTCATTATGCATTTTATCAAACGCACTATTTATTATTTTTATTGTCTCTTCATCTGTTCTGCCAAATTTTGTTTTTATGTTATATTTTTTACTGATATATTCTTTTGGAGGTATTTTTTCAAACTCTTTATTTTTCACATTTTTATCTTTTTTATCAATTAAACCATAATCTTCCAGAACTTTTTCATCAAAAACTTCGGTTTCAAAACAATTGCACCATGGATGATCAGGAACGTGAGGATAATATTTTATCGGATATACACCTCTTCCAAGCCCAAAAGCATTTTGTGTCGCATTCTTTTCACAGTTACAATCATATGCTCCGTATTTATGTTTATGTGAAAGATTCCATTTCATTCCTTTTATCCATTCCTTATCTTCAGCAAGTTTCAATGTAGTTGTTCTATATGCTCTTTCAATTTCAGCTTCTACAAGTCTTCTTGTAAGATAATTTGTCTTTTTTACTGTGTATAAATCTATTATTTCCTCTATTTTTTTATGCGACATCTTCTCAAATTCTTTTTCTAGATACTCCGGAATTTTTATTTTAGGCGATTTTATCTCCTGAAGTTCCATCATCGTATCCCAAACAGACTCACCTGCAAGAATATTCTTTTTTAATGAATCAAATATCTTATCTCTTATTTGTTTTGAATGACCCCATAATCTTTTAGAAATAGTTAATCCATCTTGCGCTTGATAAGATATCAAATAATCCATAATATTTTTATTCCATTTTATATGTTCAATTAAGTTTTCCATTCCAACTTTAAAATAAATTTCTTTCATGTCTTCAAAAGCCCTAAAACTTGATTCTTCTAAAAGATTTAATGTGGTAGATTTATATCTTTTATAGAACTTATTTATCTCTTTCTTCAAATCTTCTTTTATTTGATTTAAATAAATTGCTCTAATATTTCCCATATCGTCTTTGTATTTTTTTATTCTATTGTTTAAATCATAATAAAGCTCTTTAAATAATTTTGAATATTCGGTTCTATATTTTTCTTCAAGTTCTTTTATCGTTGTATTTAAATAATTCTTTCTTAATTCCAGCATTTTAGATTCAAAGTCTTGTTTTGTCATTTTTTCACCAACCTAAAGGACTAGTTTGGTTTTCTTTTTCTAAATTTTTCATTTCTTCTTCCGCATTATTGATAATTCCTTCTTTTTGCAATTTCTCCAATTGCCATTTTTTGCTTAAAATACCTGAAACTTTAGTAACTTCATTTATTACATCATCAAAATCACGTGGAGTTATTGGTTCAAATTCTATCTGTGTTTTTATTTTTTGATCAAATATTAACCAACTTATTAATTCGTTTAATTCTTCCAATCCATTTTTTAAAGCTCCACGAGCTAAATTAATATGTGAGCTTATTTCTATTAATTTCTTTTCTAAACCAGGCCCAGTGATTTGCCCTCCAGCTTTTAAAATATCCATCAAAACAACTTCAGGGAAAAGTTTTTCAATTGTCTTATTTATTTTATCTTGTTGAACTTGTATTCTCTCAGCCATTGCGCCATTTGATTCAAGAAGGTTTAATCCTTTAGAATCTCTTGGATAATGCAGAAACTTCCTTATTTTTCTTTTATCTTTGCTAACAATTATCTTAGTTTCTTTATTGGCCTGTTGTTTTGCCATAAAAGCTTCGCCTAAATCATCGTAAAGAATTGGATCTGCATGTAAATCAAAAAGAACATCAAGATATGATTCATATAGATTCAATCTATCCTGCAATCGAATTAACCCTATAATCCTATAATTTTCATTATCAATCCTTATAAAAGGAATTCCGTCATATAAATTCGGCTTTCTCTCTTCTTTATCACCTATTTTGGTTATTATTTCATCTTCGGTAAGAATCTTTTTTGTTTGTACTTTTTTACCATCAATAAAAATCTCACTTTGAATCTCAACTTTTACTATTTCATTTGCCACTTTTTCAATTGAAATTGCGCTTGGATGATGAAGTATTATTTTTGTCCCTGAAATCTTATCAGTTGTATCTTCAAGAACAGCTTCTAAATTGACTTGATTATACAAGAAAAAATGTTTCGCAATTTCATATTTCAAAGTTTGCATATTATTATTTTCCCAAATATCCCAAATTTGATTTACTTTATCTTTTTCACTTCCATCACCAACAAGAGAAAGTTTTTTTTGCATTGTAAGAGCAATTGATATAATAATAAATTTTGGAATGAAATTATATAAAAAATCAACATCCTCTTGTTCATATTCAAATTCATCTTTAAACATCGAATCTAACAATTTAAAATCTATTTTGTCGTGAAATCTCATTCTCACCACTCCATTTCTTCTTCTATATAAGTATTTTCTATAATCTCATCTTCAATACCATATCTAATTGCATCAATAGCATGATTATCCTTATCTTCTGGGATAGGTAAGGCTTCACCATTTTTATTTTCTTTCCACTTATGTACTGTAAATTCATTTATTGTATTCTGGCATTTTGGATCTATGATTATTTCTAATTTCTGTAAGAATTTATATCCTGTTTCTAAACTTCCCTTTCCTTTTTTTGCCCCACGTGCATTTACACCGTATTTCCTTAATTCTTGTATAGATTTAGGTTCTGCACTATCACAAGTAACTAATTCACTACCTATTTTTTCTTTGATTAATTTAGCTAATTCCTCATTGTCCAGTCCAGTTGCGTATATTTCATCCAGGATAAACAGCCTATTTCTTTTCCTATCAAAACTCATTCTTACAAATGCAGCTGGATCATTGGCAAATCCAAAGTCAAGCCCATTAATATATCTATCAAAATTATACTTAGAAGTATCTTCCACCTTCCAGTTTCTGAAAATAACATTACCTAATATTCCCCAGTTACCTTCAATATAAACGTCTCTATAATACGGATCAGTTTCGCTCTCTATTCTTTCAATATCATCAGTAGTTAAAAATTTATTGTTTCTATATGTAGTTTTTAATATATACAAATCTCTTCCCTTGTTAATGAATTCTTCTTTGTCATCAACCCAACCTTGGAAAAATTCTTTGTAAATCCAGTGTGTTTGATAAATAGGATTAAACATCAAGGTAATTCTTTTCTTTACATCACTTTTACCCCTTAGCCTCTTTGTTAATTGTTTAAACGCATCGTATCTTATTTCAGTAGCTTCTTCGATAATAATATCTGTAATTACTCCTTTAGCTGGTGTAATTGATTTTAGTTTTTCAACATCATCAAGTCCCGCAAATAAAATTTGATTTCCATTAAATGCTGTAATTGTCATTTCTGATTTATTTATTTTGAAGTAATCTGTTAAGTTAAAATTTGCTATTCCTTTAAGGACTTCATTAAATGTAGAATGTCTGTTTGTTCTTGCAACATTTCTAACAATAAGAAAATTTCTATTTGAGGTTAAAACATCCAATATAGTTCTTTGACCTAAAATAAAATAAGACTTTCCAGAGGAAGCCCCACCAAAATATATTTGTGTCCCATAAGTATTTTTGAGGTTTTTGAAATATACATCATTAAATATCTTTTCAGGATGTTTAATCCTCAGAATCATTTATCTCATTCCCATCTATTACTAATTCAAAATTACCAGTGAATTGATGCTTTTGAATGAATTCATTTTCTTTTTCATAATACAATCTCATTGCTGAAACATCGCCTTTTAAAATCTTTTTTAATAATGCTTTATTGACTAAATTTTTACTGCGTTTAAAAAACTCTTCTGATTGTCTATTAAGTTCTTCAATAAATTCTTCTTTTCTGAGCCATTTGTATAAAGTTGACTCATCAATTTGTAGTAAAGACGCTATATCTCTTTTTGTGTAATCTTTTTCAATATCTATCAACATTTCAATTGCTTTTAATTGTTTTTTTGAAAGCCCTTTTTTCTTGACTTTTCTTGACTTATTTTTTCTCATTTCACATCACCTCTCTCATCTCCTTTTTGAAGTGTAAAAGCAGGGGCGCCCGTCAAACCCCTGCGTCTCGCGACCTCCTCTCTATTCTGGAATTATGCCAGTCAGTATAATACCAACCAGCATAATAATTTAAATTAGTATAATCATGATTAGTATCATAAAAAAATCCGGCATATAAAATGCCGGAAAAGTGCCGGAAGCTGCCGGATTAATGCCGGAGTGCCGGTATATTTATTTCAAGGAGGGAAGAGTTGTCACGATACTCTACAAAAATTCTACAGTTGTCACATGGTCACAAATGTTGTCGAACCTGTCGAAATCTGTCGATGTTTGTCGAAATAAAAAAAGGAACCTTAATAGGCTCCTTCTAAGTATAGTATTCCATTCTACTTAATTATACCATATTTTGTGGCATTTTTCAAGAATTTATAAATATTTTTCTACAAATTCTTCTAAATTTCTTTCTGATAAATCATACCAAAAATGATAAATATCTTCTACTAAGAAAAATAATTGTGCATAAGTTAATTTATTAATTTTTTCTATTAAATCTTTTGGATTATAACTTGGCTGTTCATATCTAACGGTATCTTCAATTTCAGCGATCATAACCTCTTTTCTTATCATTCCAGGTTCAAAAAATGTCCCGTTTAACATAGAAACTAAAAATA
This sequence comes from Marinitoga sp. 1138, assembly GCF_013363265.1. Lineage (NCBI taxonomy): Bacteria > Thermotogati > Thermotogota > Thermotogae > Petrotogales > Petrotogaceae > Marinitoga > Marinitoga sp. 1138. The sequence goes on along the minus strand of NZ_LBFA01000001.1, from coordinate 105,119 downwards.
TAATTTCATCTTTTTCAAAAAATCCTTTTATTTCATCTAAAGTTCTTCTTTTCAAGAAGAGCCAACTTTCTGTTGCTCTTTTGGCTACTCTGTAAGTTGAACCATATTCTCTTTCTAAGGATTCTATAAGTCTTTCATCAGAAAAAGGAATTGTAACTCTTTTCATCTTTTTCCCTCCCATGTTTTTTTTTCAAACAACATATATGCATTATCGAATTTATATTCTGTATCTATTAATTCATAACCAAACTTATTCATTTCATTTTCTGCATAATCTAAATATTCACTTCTATCAAAAACTTTAATGTATAAATTATTTGGTTTCTCTTCTAAGCTAAAAAACTCATCAATTTCAAATACATCATATAACATGCCATTCCCTCCCTTTGTTTTTTTGTTGACATTATAATTATACATCATTTTTGACATCATATCAATTACAATAATATAAACAAAAAGTTAAAAAAAACAATAAAAAAACAGAGGCTTATTCCCAAGCCTCTGAAAATTCTTTATCTTTAAAAAGTGAAGCTAATCCTGTTATTTGTTTTAAACGTATAACTTCATCTAAAGACATTCCTAAATGTTTCATTATCCACCTATCGGAACGACCCATTTCTTTTAATTCTTTCACAATATTACTCATTAAATCAACATCATGTGAGCCTCTTGCTCTGTTATGCCTTATAGTTGATGCCATTCTTTCACTTATATCCTTATCAATCACCGAAACAGGAAGCATTCCATTTTCACGTTCATAAATATCTTTATATTTTAACATTATCGTATATCTATGAAATCCATCGACAATCTCATAAATGTCTTCTTTTTCATTGTAGTAACATACTATAGGCATTGTATAACCATCCTCTTTTATTGATCTATATAACAATTCCATTTCGGGTGGTGCAACTTTATTTGGATTATATTCATTGGCTCTAATTTTTTCTATTGGAACAGGTCTAACATTATAAACAGGAGATACAAATTTTTGTTTTTTATTCATATTTATCCCCCTCTTTTTTTAAACTTTCATATTTTTTCATTAATTCTTGTTGTCTGACTTTCATAGCTTTTGTCATTTGAAAAGATAAAGATTTTCCAACAATATCATTTTTTAAAATTGTTAATGCTAATCTGTGCCATGTACATACATCAGTTTTTGTATCTAATTCTGGGATTTCATCAACGATTCTTTTAAATTTAATTACATATTTATCACCTTTACCTCGTTTACTAAATTTCTTTGTGTTTATTATATATTTTGAATATTTGTTTTCTAAGATTTCTATATATTCATCTGGCATCGGGCTTCCAACTTTCCACCAATATTTTACGAATTTTACAAATTTTTCCATATAAATATCTCGAGTCGACTTCGGTAAGGTATTTAATAAAAATTTTGTAAAACTTTTCCAAGTATGATTTTTAGGTAATTTAAATCTAGAACTCATCATTTTGGAACCATGATAAATATTACCAAAATTAGCACCGGAAACTCTATTTACAACTCTTTTCCATGTTTCTGGTTCTATTACTCGAAAAAGGTTTAAGCCCGCTTTAGCTTCATTACCAAAAGGCTCGTCTACTCTCATTTTATAAATGCTAACTCCTGCTTTATAAAATAAATCATACAGTCGATTGTAGTCTTTATTAAATTTTCCATAGTAAGTCCATATATCTGGTACTGTCCAATCATAAATCGGATAAAAATTCCATGTATTTTCATCTAATTTGGTAGAATATTTTTGATCTTTATAAGTTTCCTTATCTGTCATAATAGCTCTATATCTATTCAAACTTTCAGTTGTTCTAATCCCAATCAAGCTAGCAGTTTTTTTACCTTGACCATACCAGATAGCAAATTTCTGAACGAATGTTTCGAATGGCATATTTCGAAAATAGAAATCAAAAGGATTATTTTCTAAATTTATTACCCACTTATTTTTGGGCATTGGTCTAACCCATATAGGTTCTTTTTCAGGTTCCCACCAAATCCATGTTGGTTCTAAAAAACTTAAAGAATTTGGACTCTCCATAGGTAAACATACCCACATCGGTTCTAAAACATCTTCATTATTTTTAAACATTCTTTCTACATAATCTATTGTTTTTTGATAAAATGCTTCTAAATCGATAAAAATTACACCTATTTTTCTTCTTCTCTTTCGCGCTTCATCAATTGCCATGTTTAATACGACACCTGAATCTTTTCCACCCGAAAAAGATACAATAACTTTTTCAAATTCATCAAATATAAACTCAATTCTTTTTTTAGCTGCAGTATAAACATCTATGCCTAAATAATTTTTATTTGATGGCATTCTTCCACCTCCACAGCAGCATTCCATCCAAATTAGAATTACCTAAAAAATCAAATTCCGGATCAAAAAATGTAGCAAATCTTACTTTATCCCATCCAATTACAGGTGCATAGATATTATATGCTGAATGATACGGCAGATCATTACTAAATATATAAGCCCAAACATCTTTCCAATCCCAATTTTGTAAGGGCCAATATTCTTGAATATTTCCAACTATTCTTTTAGCTTTTATCCTTTCTCTTCTAGAAATCGATTCTTGTTTTCTAAGACCTACGAACACTCCATCATAACCTTGTTTTTCAAATTCTGGCAAAATTTTACCAAAAAAAGTATTATAAAAAACTTTTTCTTTATATCTATAAGCATTTGATGTATCAATTCTAATATTTCTTGCACCAATTTTTTTAGCATTTTCAATTGTTTCATATTCAAATTTTCGAGGTATGTATATTCCATAATCCCAATGCCAAACTAAAATATTAGGATTAAATTTTAAAACTAAATGTAATAAACAAGTTGAATCTTTTCCACCACTAAAAGCAATATACATTTTTTTGCTTTTTTTTAATGCATCATGTATAATTAACTTTGCTTCAGCAACTTTTTTTTGAAAAGATTCTGTCTTTGCCCAAGCTTTAAATGTATTTTTCATTTAATTCACACCTCATTCCAGGAGCAACACATAAAGTTGCGTTGGTTTTATACCAATAAGGTTGTTTATAAGTTATATATGCTGTATCCTCATAATCTTTTAACATCTTAATAGGAATAGTTCTCATAGCCATTCCATTTTTTATAAGTGAATAATCATTATTAATATTTTCTATAATTATATCTCTTATTGCACCAAATCCAATTCTAATATCATTTCCAATACCTATTAAATAATTTTCGAATAAATATTTTATTCTTTTTACATTACCATTACCATAAAAAATAACATGTGTTGCAGGAATATATGGTTCAGCAATTGCAAATGAACGAAAAAAACCGCTTCCAATTCTTAATTTTTTCTTTTTTAAAACATCTGAATATTTATCTTCAAAGCGTTTATAAATTCTAATAAATCTCATTTCAGCTTCTGGTAAAAATATTGCAGCACTCGCGTTATATACCATTCCTGTTTTTTTAAAAGGTAAAGGTCTTTCCAATTCAGGTAAATATTCCATTCTTGAAAATTCAAATAACTTTTGTCCAAATTTATCAATTGCATCTAAATAAGCAACTATACCATCTAAATGTAAAAAAGGAAATGTCAAACAAATTGGGGAACCTAATTTTATTGTTATCTTAAAAGGAGAGTGCATTATAGCACCTCCTCTAATTCCTTTAAAAAAGTTATTATCTTTTCTTTATTTTCTTCTATAAAATCTAGATATAATTTATCTTTAGGAACATTTTCGTATTCAAATTTAACTTTTCCATCACCAGATGCAGATTTTCCTCCAAGATAAGGTAACTCTATCATAAGTTTTATCATTCTACCCAAAGTTGAAATTTGTAATTCAGTTGGAATTTGCAATACTAATCTATGATAAAATGTAGTTCCAGGTATAAAACATTCGTAATCCACTTTCATTTGAATGGCTTGTTGTTCTTTGTTTCGTTCTTCTCGTAAATCATCACGCCTAGTAAAAAAACTTTGATCGGTAAATGTTCTAACTGATATTTCTGTTTGTTTCATGTTTTTATATTTTTCAGGTAGATATTCCTTATACTCCATACAAATTGGAAACATGTGTTCAACAATTAGTATGCCTGGAATTATTTGATTCCCTATAGACGTTCCTAATAACGCAATTGGTGGTAAAAGAGTTCTTATTTTCTTTCGCATTTCAAGATTTATTATACCTGTTTCTTTGTCGCTTGTTTCCAATAATCCACCTGAATATAACACATGATATAATTTTGAATTCTTTATTTCATAATCCAAATGATCTATAAAATCTTTTATTAATAATCTTCTACCTTTTCCTCGAAACGCATTTCCAGAATAATATGGGATTGCTACTTCGCCTAATCCTTCAACATACATCATTATTGTTCTTAAAACAGGAGTAGAACCAGTCTTTTCGTCTCCACCATGAAAAATAGGAGTTAAGGCTTTTATTGTTCCTTCTATAATAAAATTTTTCATTTTCTTCCCTCCTTGATCTCTTTAGCTCTGATTATTGATCTCATGCAAATTGGAATATGTTCCAAATAAATTTTATTTAAAACTTCTCTTTCGTAAGGTCTTAACTCTTCCACAAGTTTTATTATCTCAGGATTTAAAGATTGTAATCCAAAATAATTAGCTAATTTTGATATTGCTTCATATAAATTACTTCGCCTACTAGCAGCCCTAACTCTATGATTGAAAATGTCGTAAGCATTTTTATTAGTTTTTATTTTCCCCCAAGGAATTGAAATATATATCAAAGCTAACATTTCTATTATTTTGTTTTCATATTCTTGCAACATCAACCATCACCATCCATAATGGATTTTGTGAATATTCTTTTGCTTCGAAAAGCTTTTCTTCATAACTTTCTTTTAAAGCTTTCTCCCATGTTTTTGATTTAAAAATTCCTTGATATAATTCTGATTTTACAACTTTTTTCTTTAATAAAAATTTGATCAAATCTAAATATTTTTTTGCTTTATTTTTTTCAAAATAAATTCCATAATTAAAATTTTCGTAAGAAAACATATAAGCGTTTTTATTGTATGCAGGAACATTGAATAAAGATAGCCAAGTTTGTTTTTGCCCTTTTTTAGCAATATGTATAAAAAAAGGTGGTTCAAGTGGATTAAATAAATAATGCTCAGCATCATCATTTTTAAAATAAATAATTTCATTTTGATTAGCAATCCATGATTTCCTCCTAAGCTTTTGTTCTTTGTACGAACTAGCACATGTTTCACAAAAAATTGTTCCAGCATTCAAAAACTCCCAAGCAGTAAAATTCCCTGATACAACTTTATTTATTGAAAACCCTCTTCCTTTATTACCACAAAGAACACATACTCCTTCTCTTTCTCCATGTAGTTTTTCAACATGTTTATTTAATAAAATCCCCAAATTCATTTTCTTCCCTCCTAATTATTATTTAAAATTTTCTTTAACGCTCTTTTTTCAATCCTCCAAACTGTTTTTTTATCAAGTTTCATTTTTTCACCAATTTCAAAATATGAAAGCGTTTTAAACCATTTTTTGTTTCTCTCAAAATCATGATTTATATATCTCCAGAAGATCACTTCTTTTTCATGCGTTGTAAGAATTTTCAACCAATCTTCTACAACTTTTATTATCACTAATGCATCTACAAAATCCTTTGAATATCCATTTTTTAGCATTTCATTAAAATCTTTGACTTTCAAAGCACCAAAACTTTTAATTTTTCCAAATTCATCACTTTTGAATTTTTCTTGAACGTGTATTTCATCATCATAGAAATCGAGATTAACTTGTTTGCCCATAATTTTTTGTAATGCAGGTTTATACTTTTGAAGTATCAAAATTATATCTTCCTCTGTAATTTGAATTTCTTCGAAAATAGAAACGATATCCATTCAATATCACGTCCTTATATCACTTCAGGTTTCTTTTTACCTTCCTTCAAAACTTTTGTATCAGCCTTGAATTCTACATGTATAATTACATCGTGAATATTTGAAAGTTGAACTAAATTATCTAATTCATCTGTGAGTATAGGATTTTTTGAATTTAAGACTTTTAATAGCGATTGAGCTTCTTCTAATTCCTCGATATATATTTGTTTCAAATGTCTTGAATTAAAGAAATTATACTTTTTCATGTTTCTCATCCCTTTCTAAATACAAAGATAAATTTGCTAAATTTGTTTTTGCAAAATTCTCAAGTTTAATCCACTTATACAGTTCTACATGTAATTGCCTTATATGTTCTTCAATATTTTTCTTAGCTTCTTCATTTCTTGCATTTCCAATTGAATTTTCATAATTTTTAATCATGGAAATGCATTTCTCTTTTTTTCTTCGAATATTTTCCAATGCTTCAAGATTATATTCATATTCAAGATGTAACTCTTCATTAATCATTATCCCACCCCATTTTTAAAATCTGTAATAAGATTTAAAACCTTTTTCTCTACCATACTATCTTTGCTTAAATAAATATAAAATTCTGTTAATCCTTGATCAATTCTTAATACACGAGAACCTTTTTGTACCCCTTCATCGATTATTCGCTTTACTAAAGCTATATCTGATACATACCCTTGAATATCAAAAGTATAAGGTTCATCTATGTCAGCGACATTTTTATACAAATAAATGATAAATTGTAAGCCAGTTAATTGCACTTTATTCAACCACCTTATAATAATTCAAAACTTTGAAATAATATTTGTTGTTATTATGTTTTGTTAATTTTAAAAACACATATCCTTCTTCATTCAAATATTTTTGTAACAGAGTTTTGTTATCAATTATCGACTCATGATTAATTTCTTTGATATAATCCACAAAATCGTCCCAGTCTTTTGCTTTAATTTCAAGATTTTCTCCAACTTTAATAAAAGATTTTTTAAGCATTTTATCATTCTCCTTGCATCCATTCTTTTTTATAGAGTACCAAATCAAACTTTGCATAAAATGTTGCTTCTATAATGATTAAATTATCTTTATTCATTCTTTTATCTATTTCAACTATTCTATCTCTCATATCAAATGCATCTCTACTATCTTTAAAAATTCCAAGTATTTCTCCATCTTGAGTACTTAAAACACACATAAAATCACCATGTTGAATCATTATCTCTCCTCCCCTAAATCAGATGTTTTAAGAAGTTTAAATCTTGGTTGTTTCACAATGCAACCACCTTCAACAAATCCAAAAAACTCATCGTAAGGTCTTATCCAAATTTGTCCTGTAATTAAACTCTTGTATATAACCATTCTTTCATCAGTTTTTTCAAGTTTTGCATTATCTGTTATTAATTCATATAAATTTCCTTTGTAATGTTTATACAAAACGTTTTTTCTTGCTAATAAAAACTTCCTTATGTCCTCATCATCATATAATAATGGAGTTTCCTCTATTTGCAAAACGAATTCATCTTCTGGGAATTCGTCTTTTAAACCTTCAATTATTTTTTCTGCTGTTTCTCTATTTTCTGCAACTCCTTCAACAGTCAAATAAGTCAATATTTCTTCCTGCTCTTCATCGTCCCAACCATCACGCAAATAACTTTTAATTAAATAAATTTTTTTCATTGTTTTCCCTCCTACCTTTCCCACCAAATTATTGTTTTTTCTTTTCCTGTGATTTGTGATGTAGTAGAAACATCTATATTACGATCATTTTCAAATACAATTCCTTCTAAACTGTCAATCAAAACTTTCAATAAATTATTAGGATCGGGATGTTTTCTATTCTTAAAATGAAATTCAAAATTAATTCTATAAAACTTATTGTCATAAGGAAGTGGTGTAAATTTATATTTTCTTCTTGCTTTTTTTGCAATCCAAGATACGTATTCTTTAAAATTCTTTGCTTTCTCAGTCATATACATTCCGTAATTTCTACCTCTTTTTCGGTAGCTATGATTTACGCTTGGTGGCAAACAATCTAATTCAATTTTCAACTTCATCCATTTCCATCTCCATACGATTCTTTCTATAGTTTCTTTTTACTTTAAGAAGTTTAGCGAATAATTCAGCATTTTTCTTCTGTAAATCAGCATTTTCTTTTACTATACTGCTAATTCTTTCGTGTAAAGAATCATTTTCTGATGCTAATCTTCGATTTTCAATTCTTAGCCTTGAAATTTCAGTATATAAATCTGTACTTTGAGATGAAGTTAAAATTCCAATTATTATAAATCCAACAAATACTCCAACAAAAGAACCTATGAAAAACAAAGTCATTTTCGCACCCCCATATAATTTGCTGCAGTAAACATCAATTTATCTATCCGATCTTTTCTTATTACTCTATACACTTGTTTTCCCCTATATAATCTAAGAACATAAAAATAACCATCTTTAGATATTTCAATCTTAGTAAATTTTTCAGGTAATTTTTCTAAAATCTGTTCATACTGCCGTTCAAAATTTATTTGCCCAATCATTATCTCACCCCCGTAGATCCGAATCCTTTCGTTCCTCTTTCGGTATCTTCTTCAGCCTTGCCGAGCAAGATTTCAGCGTGTAATAATACAGGAACAATTAATATTTGTGCAATTCTATCTCCGGCATTGATTTTTAATGTTTCTTCTCCTAAATTCAGCATTATTACTCGTACTTCTCCACGATATTCACTATCAATCACTCCACCAGTAACAACAATTCCTTTAGCAGCAAATGATGATCTTTCTTTTATAATTCCAACATGTTTATAAGGTATTTTCATTGTTAATCCTGTAGGAATAATTGCTCTTTGCATAGGTTTAATTTCTATATCAATTTTTGAACGAATATCATATCCAGCATCAGTCCAATGTTTTTTAAAGGGCTTTACCATATTGTTTTCATAATAAAGGCTAAACACAAATCATCCCTCCTCATCTACTGGAAAAAATTGTGGAAAGTCATCATCTTTTATTTCCGGAATATCTCCAAAAGGTTCATCAATATTATTTTCAACCTCGTTAATATCTTTAAGGTATTTTTCCTGATACTCATCAGCGGGATCTTTCTTTTTCTCCAAAAATACAATATTGCTACTAACGACATAAGCTTTATTATGCCATTGTCCATTCTCATCCTGCCAATTATCTATTTGCAATCTACCTTCAACCATTATCTGCATTCCTTTTCGTAAATATTGCTCTACAAACTCAGCACTTTTACCAAATGAAGTTACAGGTATAAAATCCGTTTTATTTTCTTGATTTTCTTTTTTGAAATTTCTATCAACCGCTAAAGTAAAATTTGAAACCTTTATATCTGTCGTTGTTAATCTTATTTCTGGATTTTTAGTAAGTCGCCCGATCAAAATTATCTTATTAAAACCTGCCATAATTTCACCTCGCTAATGCAAGATCGAAGAAATGTGAATACTTTCCAAAGAACCCTAATTCAACTATTCCAGTTCTTCCATTTCGATTTTTCCCAACAATTACTTCCATTTTTTCGGCTTTGTCAGTTTCTTCCTCATAATTTCCTTTTTTATATTTCCAGTAATATGCTGGACGATATAAAAAGAGAATTATGTCCGCATCTTGTTCAATAGCTCCTGAATCTCTTAAATCTGCCATTAATGGTCGTTTGTTTTCTCTATGTTCCACCTGACGTGATAATTGAGATAATAAAAATATCGGTATTTTAAGCTCAACAGCAAGAAGCTTCAACTGTCGTGTAATCATTCCTAACTCCTTAACAAGATCCGTCGATTTGGCCATAAGTTGTAGATAATCCAAGAATAAAGCTTTTATCTTATACTCTCGTTTTAACTTTCTGGCAAGTGATTTTACACTTTCTATTGTCAAATGAGTTGTATCCCCGAGAAGAATAGGTGTTTTCTCATATTCCTTTAATACACCTTTTATAATCTCTTGCTCCTTGTGATTTAAAAATTTATTCTCAATTTTTTGGTAGTCGATATGTGTAAATGAAGCTATTATTTTATCTCTCAAGTTTTTTTGCCCCATTTCTAAAGAAAAGAATGCAGAAGGATACCCATTTTTAGCCATGTTAGTTGCAATGTTTAAAGCGAATGTTGTTTTCCCCATTGAAGGACGACCTGCTATTATAATTAATTGCTCTGGTTTAAATCCACCTATAAACTTATCTAAATCTGTTAATCCTGAAGGAATTCCATTTATTTTTCCTTGTAATGTCAATTCTCTTACTTGTTCTAATTCTTCCCAAAAAGTTGAAATACTTTCATTAAAAGTTTTAAAAGGACGTTCAGTGATAATATCAATTCCCAATATTTTCTGTTCAACATATCCTAAAACCTCGTAAATATTTCTATCTTCCAAGGTTTCATTAATTTGTTTCGTTAATTCTTTTAATTGTCTTTTTATGCTTTCTTCTTTAAGTTTTTTTACGGCACTTTCAAAATTAAATATAGCAGGAACACTATCTATTAGCTCATCTAAACTTTCCGGCTTTATTTTTAAATCATGAGATACCGTAAAAATATCAATTGGTTCATTGTTATCAAGTTTATTTTTAAGGTATTCAAAAATCAAACCTAAATGCTGATTTGAAAAGTCTTTTTTGTTTATAGTAGCTACATCAATGGAATCATCAAGAAACATATATCCAACCAACCAACGTTCTAAATCTTCAACTCGCATTTTCCCACTCCTTGAATTTATTATCTAAATACATAACTAATTCATCATCACTCCATTTAACCTTTATAAACAAAGCTCTAAAAGTATAATATTTTGCTATTATTTTTCTTTTTAGTCCTTCAGCCTTTTTTCCATAACTGTTTGAATACGCAAAGAAAAGTTCTATAAGATCATCAAAAACTTTGTTAATATCAATCATGTTTTAAACCCCTCCGGAAAAGTTATGTAAAAATCTTCTTCTTTTTTCGTTTCTGTTCTATTTTTGTATTTTCCCTCAATTACCTTGGCGAAATTATTCGGTCGCATTAGCCATTCAAGATCAGCAATAAATGGATTCCTATTCCCATAATTAGCACGTCCTGTTAAAAAATCACTTTCCTCAACACTCTTAAAATAGTTTTCCCAAAATTTTAAATCAGGATGTTCTTTCCAACGTGCTCTAATATATTTCTTTCTTGTTTCATTCAAAACTCTAACTTTTGGTAGTGAGGGACAATAAGTGTGATAGAGTTCAATAATTTTCTGATAAGGAGTCTGCGGTGGTCCTTCAACTTGTTGAGGGACTATATATTCTCTTTTATTTTCTTTATTCTCTTCTCTATATTCTATATTCTTATAACGTGTCTCAGAAACCGTCTCAGGAAGTGTAACAGAAACCGTCTCAGAAACCGTTGCATTTTCCGTCTCATATTGAGACACTTTATTAACCGTCTCACTTTCTATATCAATATGAGACACTTTTTTGAATTCATCGCCAAGGAAATAAGTAGCATACTTTTTCTTACCTTTTCCACTAACAAAATCAATCAACCCATATTGTTTTAATCTGTTTCTTGCTCTATATACTTCAGCTCGTGACATGCCAGCTAATAATTCCAGCTTGGGAGTCCCGATTGAGATCTTGGATTCCAAGAGGTTGTTATTCTCTCCCCTTGTCCTGTTAATTTCGGCCAAAATGGCAAAGAATAAAGCAACCTCAGAATCGCTAAGTTCCCAATTCAGACGGTCTCGCCAAAACCGGCTAAACACTGTGGCAATTTGCATGTATTTCACCTCTTTAGTTCAGATAACAACATTTGTTATAAAAAAGGGGCGGGGGAGGCCCCAAAAGTATCAATCAAATACTTTTTTTACCAAATCAGTTTTTTCTAAATTATTTTGAAGATCAAATAATGTTGTAGCAGGTTCAGAATTTTTTTCATTTTCTGATTGTTCTTCCGGAAGAGCTGTAACTACATCATCGTTATTTGTATCTGTATCTTTATTTGTTTCCTCTTTTACAGTTGGTATGTTGGGTATTTCCGGTATAGAAGGTATAGAAGTTTCTTCATTTTCAATATATGCCTCTTCATACATTGCCCCAATGGGATAAAGTCTTCTTAATGCACGTCTTAAAGCTTTTGTTCTGCTACGTTCTTCTGGATCATCCATCTTATTTCCAGTTGCTTTTACTGTTGCATATCCTTTTTGGGTTTTTCCGTCATTTGTTATTACAGTACATATAGTTTTAAATAATCCAGGCTTAATTTCGGAAGTTTCGTAATCAATAGTTTTTATATTACCTTTTGTTTGTGCATAATATAAAAAGCCTTCAGCAGTTATATAAATCTTTTTAGCAATAGGAATTGTATGCAATAAAGGTTTTAACCCATATTCAATTTCATAACGAGCCATTTCTAATAAAATCATTTTTACTTCATTTAAAGAGGTATGTGCATCTTGTTGTTTCATTATTTTTGTAATATTGTCAAAAATACCGAATCTAAAATACTCAAATAATTTTTGAATTACCAAGCCTTCATAAACGTTTAATTCAACCTCACCATATTCAGTCTGTTTTTTCATTTTCTTTTTAGCTTCTTCTAGGGCTTTAAAATCTATTGAATATCCTGTATTTTTACTAAATTCTTCTATTGAATCTATTTCCCATAAATTCTTTTTTTCAATAGTAGCCATTTATTTCACCTCCTCTAAAACAAAATTCTTTCTTTTTGAAATAGTGAAATAGTCTTTTAATACACCTTCTATTATCAAAGGTTCTAGTTTCTTGTTATCAAGGTCAAAATAAGTTAAAGGATCCAAATTATTTTTTTCTGCAAATTCCCATACAAACTTTTTTAACTCTTCTTTTTTTACGCCTCTTTTTTTGGTAATTGTTTCGGAGTAAGATATTTTATAAACTTTATTTTCATCAACTTTAATATATCCTTCCGGCTTTGACTTAATATATTCTTTTAAAGCTTTTTCTCTATTTTTAGCTAATTCTTTTAAAACAATAACTTCTTTATAAATTTTTGCCGCTTCTTCGTCAGATAAAATGGTAGGAATGTCTTTAGCTTCAATTTGCTTTACTAATGGACACATACTTACATATGAACAGAAAGCGCAATGTTTTCCGGGTTTAGGTTCGAATTTAGAATCTGTTTCTATTGAATTGATCAACTTGTATAATTTATTAACAGTTATTTCTAAATCTTCAGAAGTTATATCAAAAACTAAAATGTCATTTGAATTAAGCATTATATATCCTACACGGGTAACTGGTCGTTTAAGAGCTATACTTATTGCCCAAGCGTATAAAAAAACTTGAAATTTCGTTGGAGTACTGTGACCAGTTTTCCAATCCCAAACTTCTAAAGTTTTTCCATCTTGGGTAGTAATCAAATCAGCTACACCTCTCAACCATACATCATCTGAAAAGAAATCTGTCATCTCACCTTTTTTAGTTATTCCAAATTTAGTTTCAATACCTAAAATTTTTCCAAGATTTTTACTATGTTTGACAGCTCTTTCAACCATATTTTCAGCATCTTTTATATCGTCAAATGCTATTTCAGATAATATTTCTTTATACTCCTTTCCTCTCAATGCATTTGCTATAGCTTCATGAATCTTAATTCCCTTAAATCCCTCATCTCCCATTAATTCTGGAAGCTTATCAATATATTTAAATTGAAATCTTTTTGGACATCTTTCATACTCTGTTAATCTACTCATTGAATAAGGTGCTAATTTATTCATTTCATTTCCTCCTCTTCAAATTTTAAAAAAATATGATATAATAATATTGGCAGAAATATGGAATTTTTCCCTATCTTCCGCGCTCACACTGTCCCAGCGGTGTGGGCGTTTTTTATCGGAAGTTTCATTAACCTTGCTTGTTCTTCATTGTACCTTCTTATACCTGCTCTAATTAACCACTTATGGTATGGTCCTTTAGTATCATAAATCTGAAGATATCCATTAGACTTCCTGTTCTCAGTTTTGATTTGAATGGATCTAAATTGAACCTTTATAATGATTTCATCCTGTTTGCTATCTATAAACTTTAATATTGCTAAAACTTTTTGTACTACATTAATAATTTGATACTTGCTATATTTCTCATGATTTTTTGCAATATCATTTAACATTTCAAATGCTTCATCTTCTTTTTCTTCCAAATCATTGTATTTTTGAAGATCAAATAATATAAAATCACTGTTGGCAATACTGTTGCTGTTTTCTTGTATCAGATAAGCAACTGGAACTCTCGGAATTGCTACTTTTCTTAATTTCCCCATTTTTTCCCTCCTTTCTTTTCGAATATCTCTCAACAATTTCTGGATGTTCTAATAGGTATAAAATACCATTAATTACCGCTGCTTCCTTATCTGTTAATCTAAATTCCATTAAATCACCTCCGTTTTGAAAATTTTGAATTTTGTATTAAAATGTTAATGATAATCTTTTATAAAGGGGGATGATGTTATGTCAGAAAAATATGTTTTAGTAATTCCAAATGGTAAAGTAGATCAAAAATTGATAAATGATTTGAAAAAATTTGGATTGTACCAAGGTTTAATTGCAGAGGCATCTAAAACTATAACTTATGATGAAGAATTTGAAACTACAGCTTTAGAAATTATCTCCAGAAATCAAAATATCTTTTCTATTTTGGTAAATATGATAGATGGTATTTTAATTAATGAATTTGTTAATAGAGAGCATGAAAATCTTATATTCGAATTAATAGAAAAAATTAAAGAAAGAGATAAAATTGAATTATTTATTAAATTACTTGAAGAAAAATTTGCTGGAACACAATTCATAGCGATTGTTGCTGATGAAAACAATGTTCATATTCTTTAATCTCCTACCTTAAAACCTTTGATTGCAATGTAATGTATTAAATCACCAAAATTTTTAACTATCCTTCTATCATCATCGGTATCAATATTTACTGTAATTTCTAAAGAACTCAATTCTTTGTATTTCATATATGCTTTAAGTGCTTCCATAAATTCGGACAATTTCTCTATTGGAATTGTCCATTTTTGTGTTTTCATTTTGTAACACCTCCCATCGATTAATCTTTTGCTTTTACTATTTCGTTCCACCATGCATATAAATTTGAAAAAGTTAAAAACTCACTTTTCTTAGCAATAGCTTTTATTTTTAATTCATAAATAGAAGAAGCTTCTAAAATTTCATCAACACTTATTCCATCATTTTTTAAAGATAGTCTATAATCATCTAAATATCTTCCAACAATATAAGCGTTTGCATCTACAAGTTCATGAAATTTTTCATCTTCAATAACCTTTTTACACAATTTTTTAAATTCTTCAGGATAAACATTCACTCTTCCACCTCCTATTCACTTTCCAAAGAGCCTGCATCACACTACCTTCTTTCTGCTACACTTAAATCGAAGAGTTCTTCTACTGTTGTTCCTAATATTCTTGCTATTTTTATTGCTTTGTCGAGTGGGGGTTTGCTCATTTCATTTTCCCAAGAAGTTACAGTTGTTCTTGCAACATTTATTTTTTTAGCTAATTCCTCTTGGGTCATGTTATTTTTTAGTCTTAATTCTCTTAATTTTGACATTTTTTTCAACCTCCTTTCTTTTGTGACGAATTTCTTGACATTTATATTATACGACAATAATATCGTCATGTCAATTACAAAATAATTTCATTTGTATTAAGAGTTTATTATTATGTCAATGTTGAAAATCTTGACATTTTGGTATATAATATCAATTGAATAAATAAAAAGGTGATTATTATGGACTCAAAATTCAGTCAAAGAATTAAAGATTTAAGAGAAAGAAAAGGCTTAAAACAGATGGATTTAGCTAATATGTTGAACGTTGGACGTTCAACTGTTTCGTCATGGGAATTAGGTAAGAGCGAACCGAATTTAGAAATAATCAAACAACTTTCTGAAATTTTTGATGTTTCAGTAGACTTTCTTTTGGGAATAGATAATAAAATTAAAAACATCGAAGACAACAAACTCAGCTTAAAGCAAATTCCTGTATATGGCTATGTTGCAGCAAATAGTCAGCATGGTGAAGTTGCATATGAAGAATTACTCGATTTTATCGTTATCCCTGAAGGAATGCGAGGAGATTTTGGTTTAATAATCAAAGGAGACTCCATGGAACCTCGTCTTAAAGACGGAGATATTGCCGTAGTTTTAAAACAACCTATTCTTGAAAATGGCGAAATCGGAGTGATTATTATTAATGGAAATGAAGGCGTAGTAAAAAAATATTATCAATCTGAAAATGCTATAACATTAATTAGTTTAAATGAAAATCATCCGCCAATAGTAATCCCAAAAAGAAATTGGGACGACATAATTATTGTCGGTAAAGTAGTAGGAAAATATGAAAGATGGGAATAATTTAACATAAAATATAAAACTATTTATTATAATTAACAGTCTAAATAAGCGTAAAATAACCCTGAGGGGGTGATAAAATGGTATATTTTGCCCTAAAATTTAAAAATTCGAAAAACGGTGCAATCGTATATAAAAAAGATGGATTATATTATATTAGAATTACAAATACTACTATTATGGTGTATGGAAAAACTCTTGATGAAGCTATTGATGAACTCGATAAAGCTTTATCTGGAATTTTTGACTTAGGTGATAAAAATAAAATAAAAACTTTTATAAGAAAAGATACTTTACTTGAAAAAATCGAGTTTATTTATGGATTGCTTATTTCTCATTTAATCAATAAAATTCCAAAACAAAACAGTAATAAGATAAATAATATTGGAAATCATATGGGTGTTTTACATGCCTAAGAAGTATCCTCAATTGTCTCTTCGTGAATTTGAAGAAATATTAAGAACTTTTGAAGTTATCGAAGAAAGAACGAACGGTGGCCACAGGATATTAACGATAAAAATCAAAGAAAAAGAAGTTGGTATAGTATATCAAACTCATATAGATCCGGTGCCATTGCTTATTATAAAAAATACAATTAAGAATTTGGGAATTACAAGAGATGAATTTTATTCACGAACAAAAACCGGTGCAAAGAAAATAGGTAAAAAGAAACGTAAATTCTGGTTATTTTTATTTTCTGATATATGGAGTTGATTATTATGTTTAATAAAAATAATACTTATAAATTTAATAATATTGAAAATTGAGCGAGACCTCGAGGGTCTCGCTTTTTTAATTAATCAAACGCTTGATATATTAATTCTAGATTAAGGAGGGGTATTATGTTAAAGTGGATTGGATGGATTATACTTATTATATTTATTATTATTACTTTGAACATGCCTATAATTTTTTCAGGAATAGGTATTCTAGGAATACTTGTTGGGGCTATATTGATTTTTTTAGGTTCAAGGATGTCTGAAAACTCAAGGTTGAAAAAAATTAGAAAACTACGATACAAAGCCGAAAAATTACGATTAAAAGGGATGGAAGAAAAAGCTAGAAAAATTGAAATTAAAATAAAAAAATACGAATAGGAGGAGATAAGTATATGAAAAGATATGTATTTTTAATAGTTATTATTATGTTTATTTTTTTATTTGTTGGTTGTGGAGCAAACCAAAATAATGTAGACTATGAAAGTTATTATTATGACGATAAAGAATATGATGAAAGTTTAAATACAAAAAAAGAAGAACCAGCAACTGAAGAATTCGGAAAAGAAGAAACTCTTACAACCACAAATGAGTCTACCGAAGCTACCCAAAATAACGAATATAGCAAAGCTGAAATAATTGAATATGATTTTGATTCTTTACATAATAAAATTATTAGTTTTTATGAAAAAAATTATTATGAGAACATAAATATTTATAATTTTGTTGAACTTGAACGTAATTTAATTTCAGATTTTTTCCCAATTATTATTCAAGCTAATTTAGAAAGCACTATTTCCGATGATTTTTTTTATAATCTATATAAAAAATTAGGTAATAAAATTTCTTCTATGTCATTAACAACAATGAGTGCGTTTTCAGAAATTAAAGAAGGAAAAACTTTGAATAATGCTTCTGCTGTTCAAATAATATTTAAAATCCCTAGTGATATTTTAAAAGATAATTACTCAATAAAATTAATAGCTTATTATGCTACAAAAGAACTAATGAATTATGATTTTCACTATGTATTAATGGGATTTAAAGAAGATGATTTGTCTGGTTTATCAAAAATGTTTTCAACAGATAATCAGCAGCAACAAGAACAATCTAAACTTCTAGCAATAAAATTATATAATTTAACCCAAAATTTTTCGGAAAAAGAATGGTATGAAAATGTTACATTCTATTTTGAAGATCCTAATGCAAAAAGAGTAGTAGATTTTAACAAACTTTTGAGATTGATTAATTATATGGATTCTTTTGAAAAAAATAACGACTATTATAGTGCCTTAAACTTTGGATGGCTATTATATGACGTTTTTGATCGACCAGATATGTCTTTATTCTTATATACTATGCTTTTAAAAGATTCATATATTACTAATATTCCTATAAAAAATAGGATATCATATTACAATAATTTAAGTGTTTTTTTTAGAAAATTAGGTAATTTAGAACTATCTGAAGAATGTGTTAATGCGGGATATTATATTATAAAAAAATATCCGGAAATAGAAGATAACATTAAAAGTTATATATACTGGAATAAAGCATATATAGAACTAAAAAAAGGGAATAAGGAAGAAGCTTTAAAATATATTGATTTATGTATTGCAGTTAATCCTGAAGAACAATGGAGTGATATTCAAGTTGATGATGATTTTAAAGAATTACAAAATGATCCTAGGTTTATAAAAATAATAAATAAATATAGAAAGTAATCATAATATTTGTTTTATATTATTTATTTAACCAAACTCGAGGAGTACGAGAATAATTGAGTTGGAGGGATTAGGATGGGTATGGGTATTCTTTTTAGATTAGATCCAAATTATAGCTTATTTAGAGAATATATTAATAGTATTTTAAAAAATCTGGGTAATATTTCAAAAAAAAATGTAAAAGTCTATTTTGGAACTGGATATATTCAATATAATAAATATTATGATATTTTATCAGATGGTTTAGAAGATGCTATTAATATTGCTATACAAACGAATAAAAATATTAAGTTTATTTTTGTTTCAGATACAACAGACAAAGACTGGAAACAATGCTACAAAAATTTTGAAAATGCAATTAGAAAACAATTCTCTAATTTCAGTAATAATTTTAATTTTTATACTACAAATAGTCAAAAAAATATGAAATGGCATGCAAAAATATTTCTGGTTACAATTTGTAATACTCCCCAAATTGCTTTAATTGGTAGTTCAAATTTAACAAGACCTGCTTATTCTTATAGAGGTAATAATGAAAATAGTATAAAATACAATATAGAAACAGATACTATTATATGGAGAAATGAAAAACAGTTGAATTTTGTTATGTATAATATACGCGACGAAATAGAGAAAAAAATAGAGAAAATTCCACCAATAATTTTTGGCGTTGATAAAAATTCGGAATATACTGTTGGTACAGCTTTAAAAGATTTAAAAAATGAAATAGATAAGGCTATTAAAAATGGAAAATTGACAGATTTAAATTAAAGGAGGAATAACAACATGGCACCTAAATCAGCTTTAGATTGGGACATTAAAGAACATACCTTGATTAAAGAAGCTATATTGGGAAAATATTTACATATATGGTTTACTGCCCTATCAAAAAATTATCCTTCAATATTTTATATTGATGGTTTTGCAGGTTCTGGTATATTACAGGATACCTCAGGTAACATTAAAGAAGGGTCACCATTAATTGCATTAGAAGAAACTTTTTTTGCTTTTGAAAAACATAATAATACAAATTTTTACTTGTTTTTTATAGAAAAAAATAAAGAATCATCAAATATACTTCAAAATACTTTAGAGCAAAAATTTAATTCTTTAAAAGAAAAGTATAATTTTGAAGAGATGAATGAAAAAATAAAATTTAAAGTGCGAAATATCGAATTTGATAGTTTAGTAAAAAGTTTAAAAGTTTTCTTAGAACAACTCCCACAAAATGAATTGAAAAATTTACCTTTATTTGTTTTTATTGATCCCTTTGGACTTAATATTAAATTTGAATGGATAGAATTTTTTTTAAAAAACTTCAAATCAGAAATTTTTATAAATTTTATATCAAGCGGCATTATAAGAAATAAAAAGAAATTATCTTCTGAAAAAATCAAAGAAATTTTTGGTGAATATATTGATTTAAATCAAATAAATGATTATGCATTAGAATTTAAAAATCAAATAAAAAAGAAATTTCCTGATAGCAAAGTTTTGATTTTTCCTATAAAAAATTCTAAAAATTCAACAGTATACAAGCTAATTCATATCTCAAAGCACCATAAAGCTGTGGAGAAAATGAAAGAAATTATGTTTAATGAAAGTATTTTTTCTAACTCTTTTGGTTTTTCAGTAAATAAGCAATCTTACAAAGAACAATTTTTTTTATTTGATATAGGAGAAGAGGTATTTGAAAATGCCATTAAAGAAAAATATCCTTTAAATGAAAAAATAATTGTTGAGAACATTTATAATAGTTTTACTCGCTCTGATGAATTTATTTGGCCTAAGAAAAAAATAAGAGAATATCTTTTAAGTCTTGAAAAAAAAGGTAAAATAAGATATATTAAAGATTTAGATGAGAAAAAGAAACGACGAAAAAACACATTGCCAGATTCTTCAATAATTGAAATAATAAAATAAACGTCTTCCTAAACAGGAAGACGTTCTATTTTTGTATTAATTTTTGGCATATCATCCCATGTTCTGCCATCAAGGATCCTTCCGTTTTTCTTTTTGTTAAATCCTCCCCATTGTTTAAAGAAGAAATGAATGTCTTGTTCTAAACACATATTTCTAATATTTCTTACCCAATTAGGTTCTATTGGTCTTGCTCCTGGGCCACTTTCTCCGCCGACTACAACCCAATCAATTCCATCAAAATCAATATAAGGCATGTCACTTAAAAGAGGTTCCATTGAAACAAATTTTATTTTTGCTGGAATTTTTTTCAAGTGATCTAATCTATATAAATATTTCTCATGCTCTACTGTTACTCCTGCCCATATATTATCTGTCCATTTAACTTTTTTAGAAATTTCTAATAGTCTTTCACTTCTTTTAGTTAAAACTTGAAAAGTATGCCAATATGCGTTATTCATCACTTCAAAAACTTTTTCAATAAAATCATCTGGAACATCCTTATGAAATAGGTCCCCCATCGAAACTACAAAAATAATTTGCGGTTTTTTCCAATTCAATGGTTCATTTAAACTTTTAGGATGTATAGTAACTTTAAATCCATTTTCGTATTTTTTTAATCCCATATTTTTTAATCTTTTAGCTAATCTTTCAGCATAACAATTTTGGCATCCTAAGCTTTCTTTAGTACATCCAGTTACAGGATTCCAGGAAGATTCTGTCCACTCTATTTTTGATTTAAATGCCATAATAATCCCTCCTTAATAATATTTTATCATAAATATTTCAAAAAGTTAATTTCTAATGTGACGCTATCATTAATTTTTTGTTTTGTTTTATTTACTAAAATGTAGTATAATATATGTAGTAAATTGATAACTTATGTTAAATCGTTTAAGTATTAATATTTTGCATCACCGTATTAGAAAAAAGATAAAATCTCAATGAGGTGATGCAAATGATTATAGTTCGTGTGCTTGTTTCCGAAGAAGATTTGGATCTTTTGAAAGAATTTGGATTTATGTTTTGGGATGAAAGAAAACTTTCTCAAGAAGAGCTTTATGTATTTTACAAATTTCTTCTGTCTTTACAAAAGGTTAGCAAGGAGGGAAGTGAGGAGTTATGAAAAGAGCTGCTGCTTATGCAAGGTTTTCAAGTGAAAATCAGACTGATGATTCCATAGAAGCACAATTAAGAGCAATAACAGAATATGCTGAAAAGAATGGGTATAAAATTGTAGAAAAATATATCGATAGAGCAAGATCAGCAAAATCCGATGATAGGCCAGAATTTCAAAGAATGGTAAAAGATGCAAAATCTAAAAAATTTGACGCTGTAATTATTCATAAAATTGATAGATTCGCACGAAATATAAAAGACGCTGCATGGTATAAAGCTGAGTTAAATCAATATGGTGTGGATCTTCTTTCTGTGTCTGAAGATTTAACAGGTGCATCTGGTGATCTTATTTTTAATATTATGGCCAGTGTAGCTGATTGGTATTTGAAAAATCTTAAGAATGAAATAAACACCAAAGTAAGAATTACTGCAGAAAAAGCTTATTTTTTGGGTGGAATTCCACCATATGGATATGATGTAGAAGAGACTTATGAAGAAATAACTTTTGGAGATAGAGTGAAGAAAATACCAAGGAAAAAATATGTTATAAACGAACGAGAAGCGGAAGTTGTAAAGCTGATGTTTGAATTGGCTGCAAAAGGATATTCCAGCATTAAAATAGAAGAGTATTTGAATAAAAATGGTTACACCAATAGAAGAGGGAATAAATGGAGTTATAGTACAATTTATGACATACTAAGAAATCCCAAATATAAGGGGACTTATGTATGGGCACGTGGAAATCACAGGACATCTCATATTAAAAGAGATGATGCTGTAGTAGTAAATAATGCAATACCTGCAATTATTTCTGAAGAACTTTGGAATAAAGCTCATGCTGAAATGAAGAAGAAAAGAAAAATAAGAAAAAGTAAACATAAATATTTGTTAAAAGGACTTATATACTGTGGTGTATGCGGAGCTCACATGACTCCTTACGGTGGAACATATCCAAGATATGTTTGTTCTGAATGGCAAAAAGCTAAAAATAATAGAGAAAAAGGAGATCATTTTACTTCAATTTCAAAACAAAAAGTAGAAAATTTTGTAATAGACTTTCTTTTAAATGATGTTTTTGGTATTTTAAATTCTGAAGAATTATTGGAAAGAATAAAAGCTATGATGCAACTAAAAGAACAAAAACATAAAGACGAAATTCTAGAGGAAAAGAAAAAAATAAATGTTTTAAAAGAAAAGAAAAAACGATTAGAAGAAAGTTTTATTGATGCAGTTGAAAACGGCGTAAATCCGGAAAGTATTAAAAGTAGAATTAAAAAATTAGATGATGAGATAAAATCTTTAAAGTTAAGAATTAAAAGGTATAATGAAGAAGTTATAGAGATAGACGATATAACTATTAAGAACATGGTTGATACAGCTATAAGTATTCTTAATAGTGATGATCAAGTTTTGTTGGAAGATTTTTTACATCAAGTAATTGATAGAATTGAGATTCGCCCGTCGGGGCGCTCAAATAAAAACTATGTAGCAATAAAACTCAGAGGTCTAAGTAAGTATATTAGTAAATTACAAAATATTTGACATAATATTTTTAATCCTTCGCTTTGAAAAAACTTACATGAGATTATATAATGGAAGCACTCCGTTGCCTCCAAAAAACTCCCGACTTATGTCGGGAGTTTTTATTTTTGTATTAAAAAAAGTCTTGACATTTGACTTTATTTATGTTAAAATCGTAAAAAATTACAGAGGTGATTTTATGAAAAATTTTTCAACATTTGAATTTTTATATAAAGTAAATATGATGATGATGTGGCATTTGCGGTCTTCTCTAATGAAGATTAATGCCACACTGTTTTCGTGCTGAGTGGTTTTAATTGAGAAGGCCGATTAGAAATAATCGGCCTTCTTTTTTTTAATATTTTTTATGGAGGTGGTTTTTTATGAAAAAAGTGGTATTTATTCTGGTAGGAATTTTATTGGTATTGATGGGATGTAGTGAAAAAGAGAAAGTTTTTAAAATCGGAGCTACAGCTATTCCGCACGCTGAAATTCTAGAATTTGTTAAAAATGATTTTGAAAAGGAAACGGGATATAAATTAGATATTGTTGTTTTTAATGATTATGTACAGCCTAATATCGCGTTAGAAGAAGAACAGATTGATGCTAATTATTTTCAACATATTCCCTATTTAGAAGAATTTTCAAAAAATAAAGGATATACCGATTTAATTGCCGTTGCTAAAATTCATGTTGAACCAATGGGTTTTTATTCTAAAAAACAATTATCAGAATTTAAATCCGGTGATAAGGTTGTTATTCCTAATGATGCAACTAATGAAGGAAGAGCTTTATTATTACTTGCAAAAAATGGTTTAATCACCCTTAAATCAACAAATTCATTGAAAGTAACAATAACGGATATTAAAGATAATAAATATAATTTAAATTTTGTAGAATTGGACGCTGCATATCTTCCAAGAACTTACAAAGAAGATAATACTGTTGTTGGTGCAGTTATTAATACAAATTATGCTATTGAAAATGGTTTAAATCCTTTGCAGGATGCTATTTTTATTGAAGATGCAAATTCACCATATGCAAATATTATTGCAGTAAAAGAAAAAAATAAAAATAATAAACAATTAAAAAAGTTAATTGAATTATTGCAAAGTCAGAAGGTAAAGGAGTTTATATTAGAAAAATATAATGGGGCTGTTGTTCCAGTATTTTAAGGAGTGTGAATGTTTTGCTTGAAGTTAAAAACTTGAATCTTACATATGATGGATTAAATTACATTTTAAAAGATATTAATTTTAATATAAAAAAAGGCGAAATCGTTGGGATAATAGGACTTTCCGGAGCCGGAAAGTCCTCCTTATTGAGAGCTTTAACTCTTTTAAAAAGACCTGAGGGAAAAATTCTATTTAACAATATTGATTTAACCTCATTATCAGGTAGAGATTTAAGAAAAATTCGAAAAAAAATAGGCGTTGCATTTCAACATTATAATTTGTTATCAAGAAAAAATGTTTTTGATAATATTGCTTTGCCTCTTATTCTTAATAAAGAAAGAAATATTGAAAAAAGAGTCATTGATATTATAAAAAAAGTTGGTCTTGATCACCGAATTAAAGCTTTTCCATCACAATTATCAGGTGGAGAAAAACAAAGAGTGTCAATTGCAAGAGCAATTGTCTCAAATCCTGATATTTTGTTCCTTGATGAACCTACATCTGCGCTTGATCCAAAAACTACTGAAAAAATACTTGAATTAATATTAAAAATAAATATAGAAATGGCCATTTCAACTATTATTATCACTCATGAAATGGATGTAATAAAAAGAATTTGCGATAAAATACTATATTTGAAAAACGGAAGAGTTTATTATTATGGAGAAGTTTATAAATTCTTCTCAGAATTTGAAAATGAATTAAATAATGAATTCTATAAGGATGTTAATTTTAATTATAATAAATTAAAAGAAAGAACTGGCAAGATTATAAAAATTATCTTTTATGGAAACAATGTTGAAAAACCTATTCTTTATAACATTGCAAAAAAATATAATATTACTTTTAATATTTTATACGGAAAAATAGAAGAATTTAAAAATGCACCTTTTGGAAAACTTATAATTGAAATTGAGGGAAACGGAGCAAAGGAATTTATATATGATTTACAAAAACACGTTTATTCCCTGGAGGTGTTATAAGATGCATATTTATAATGAATTACTAAAAGCTACGTTAGAAACCCTTTATATGACATTTTTTTCAGGTTTTCTAAGCGTTGTTTTTGGAATTCCAATTGGAATATTATTGTATTTAACTTCTATTAATAATGATACAATTTCAAGAATTATTTATAGAATTCTTGATGGATTTATAAATATTTTTAGATCTATACCTTTTATAATTTTAATTGTGCTTGTTATTCCTTTAACTAAATTAATAGCCGGAACAATTATAGGTCCAAAATCAGCAGTTGTTTCACTAACTATAGCTGCTATTCCTTTTATGGCCAGATTAAGTGAAAATACATTTAATTCTCTTCCTAAAGAAATGCTTGATACCGCACATACTCTTGGAATGAATAATACAGAATTTATATTAAAAATGTTGTTGCCTGAAACTTTACCAAAAATAGTTTCTGATATAACTTTATTATTAATTAATCTTATAACCTATACCGCAATTGCCGGTGCTGTTGGTGCTGGAGGTCTTGGTGCTATGGCTATAAATTACGGCTATCAACGATTTAGATTTGATGTTTTAATTTATGATATTATTATTTTAATATCTATTACACAATTAATACAGGCTATAGGAAAAAATATTGAAAAAAAATTGTTATTATAAAAAATTCCCTGGGCTAAATACCAGGGAATTTTTTTATTTGTTATATGTTTTTTCTTTTATCTTTATTATTTTTATTGCATTATTCTTTATTATTACTTTCTTATCTTTTATTTCAAACACTCCTGAAGTATTTAAATTTATATTATACATAATTTTTGAAGTAATTCCTTTATAATACAATCCTCCTGTTTTTAGATCTATACTATACATTTTCCCGCCAAATGTTGTAATTTCTATAATATTATTTTTTACTTTTATACTTGCTGGACTTCTTTCCATATCTCTAATTATATTTCTTAATCCAACAGTTAAAATTTCTCCGTATGAGGTTATTATGTAAACTGTGTAATTATATTCATATAAAAATATGGGCTTTCCATGATATTGAATACCATGTTTTTTATCAAGCATCCCATATGGCGATATAAAATCCACATTTTCAACATCAAGAATTTTATCCCCATTTTTCGGTATCCATATGCTTCTTTTTTCTCCAAGTATTGATATACCAGATTCCAATTCAAAAATTGCATAAATATTTTCCATTTTAATTTCTTTTTCTACAACCTCTTTTATAAGAGAAAGAGTATAATTATTTTCACTTTCTGTCGTATCAAAATTTACTTTTTCGTATGGAGTTATTAATTCATATTTCGCAGGTGGGATTTCCATATTTTCATCCAACTGAATAGGTATGTTATTTAAAGTAGCTGGACCCGTATATCCAACAATTTTTAAATTTACCCATTTATCAGGAACTCTTTTTATACTTTCCCCTATCGGCATAGATACAGGTACATTAAAAATATTACCATTTTTGTATATGTTTATATATACTTCATTTTCCCAATTTATAAATGTTGATTTTACCCTATCTCCATCGTTCAATACTATTTCACAATCATTAGCCATAACATATATTCTTCTTGGATAATAATCTTTTAATATTTTTCTTATTAATATTTTATAATTATCAAACTTATCGATATATTCATTTCCTTTAAAATCGATTTTTATTTCTGGAAGATTGACAACAACGTCCATTCTTTCAGATAGAGTAGACGGTGGCGTTTCAATATCAGCATATTTATATATTTCATAATATATTTTAGAAAATAAAGAAGTAGGGCCTTTATAAATAAGCCCTATTTTTTCTTTAGCAAATATATTTGAGGATATTATTAAAATAATACTGAATAAAAGTATAATCCTTGTGGTGGTGCTGAAGCCGGTGCCTTTGACCTGCTTTTGGCCTCTAATATCTCTTTTATATATTCTGGTTCCCAATTTTCTGTCCCTACCTTTACAAGTGCTCCTACTATATTCCTGACCATTCTTCTTAAGAACGAATGGCCTTCTACCCTTATTAATATAATATTATTTCTCATTTTTAAAATTCTTATTCTATATATTGTTCTTACTGGATTTCTATCATCGTTTCCAGTTTTAAATGTCGTAAAATCATGTTCTCCTTCAAGATATTTTGCAGCTTTTCTCATTTTTTCAATATTTAAATCATATGGAAACCACCAAACTCTATCTCTTAAAAAGATGTTTGGTTCATCATTTTGATATATAAAATAATGATATATTCTTTTTGTTGCTTCATGCCTTGGAGAAAATTTATCTCTTACTTTAAGAACTTTTCTAACATATATATCTTCTGGTAGATTTGCATTTAAAGCATCTTTTATATTTTCAAGTGTCATTCTTTCATTTGGAACATCAAAAGCTATAACCTGTCCATATCCATGAACACCTGTATCTGTTCTTCCTGCTCCCCATGAAATTACTTTTTGTTTAAATATTCTTTTTAAAACTTTTTCAAATTCTCCTTGAACTGTTCTTACTTTTGGTTGTCCTTGAAATCCATTGAATTTTGTTCCGTCATACGCTACTATTGCTGCTACTCTCATTTATTTACCTCCATTATTTAAATACTCCCTTTTCTTTCAAAACACCTGTTTCCAATATTTTATAAGCAATCTCCTTTTCTTCTTTTTCAAGTAATTCTAGATTTTTTGAAAACATATTTTCATAAACACGAATTAAATAAAGGTTTGCAAATTTTGAAATGTGCATTCCAAGCGTATCAATATGTTCATCAGGAACATCTTTTAATTGATTGTCAAGCCACTGTTCATAATTTTCACGAATATTCCCAAGGTTTATTAATCTATTTAATTCATGAATTATATTATATAATCCTACAAATTCAGAAATTACTTCAATATAATCACCGTATAGTTCCCTTATTTCATCAGGTATAAAATCAACAAAGGTTACTTTTAAGTAATTATTAATTCTCTTATCTATTTTCAGGAATCTTTTCATTCCAACAAGATTCCCTACTTTTTCTTTTATTACAAAGTATCCGAGTATTCCATCGTTTTTTTGTTTTATATTTTCAATATCCTCTTCACCATATAGTTCTATTTTTAATGTTTTTAAATCAATAAATTCACATTTTTTTGGAACATAAAAATCTCCATTATTACACACTAATAAAAGATTAGGTTCCATAATTTCACCTCAAATAATTATTCCATTATTAAATTCACTACATCTTTTGCCATTTTTATCAAACTTTCTACTTCGTTTAAATTTTCTCCCTTTGCCATCAAATAAAACTTGATTTTAGGTTCTGTACCTGAAGGTCTACCTATAATCTTTATTTTATTATCATAATTCAATTCTACAACATTTGATTTAGGTAAATTATTTATCCCTTTTTTATAATCTATAGTTTCTATTAAGTTATATTCTCCTATTTTTACTGGTGGTTCATTTCTTAATTTTTCCATAGTATCGTTTATCTTTTGCATTCCTTTTATTCCTTCTAAGGTATATGAAACATTTTCTTCAAGATAATAGCCATATCTTTCATACAATTCATTTAAATATTTTTTTAAAGATTTGTTTTCTTTTTGTAAATGAGAAAATAAAACAGAAACTAATCCAGCTGCAATCACAGCATCTTTATCTCGTGCATGATCATTTGCAAGATAACCATAACTTTCTTCAAATCCAAAAATAAACTTTTTTTGACCATTTTCAGTATAATATTCTATTTTTTCACCAATGAATTTAAATCCTGTTAAAGTTTCTTCCAATGAAACATTAAACTCTTTTATAATGGGTTTTATCATGTCTGTTGTAACTATTGTTTTTACTATTAATCCATTATCTGGTAACATATTTAATGCCTGCAATCTTGTCAAAATAAAGTGGGCAAGCATAACTCCTATTTGATTACCTGTAAAAGTTATATATTCTCCATTCTCTTTAGCGTATATTCCCAATCTATCTGAATCAGGATCTGTTGCCATTATAAGATCAGCATCATTTTGTTTAGCCGCTTCTATAGCTAATTTAAATGCATCTTTTTCTTCTGGATTAGGGACTTTCACAGTGGAAAAATTTGAATCAGGAACTGCCTGTTTTTCAACTATAATTGTTTCAAATCCTAATCTTCCCAATAATTCTTTTACTGGTTTTAAACCTGTTCCATGTAAAGGTGTATATACTATCTTTAAATTATTTTCAAGTGAAGGTTCAAGAGATCTTAAAAAGCTTTCAAGCGTATCTATGTAATCATCAAATAATTCATCAGATACCCAATTTATTATTCCTTCTTCCAGACCATCTTCAAATTTCATAGTTTTTATGCCTTCAAAATAGTCCAATTTTTTTATTTCTTCAATTACTTTTTCTGCTATATGAGGTACTGCTTGAGTACCATCTGAGGTGTATATTTTATAACCATTATATTGCGGTGGATTATGACTTGCTGTAATTACTATTCCACCTGTAGCTTTTAATTGTCTCACTGCAAATGAAAGAATAGGCGTAGCTGTAACTTCTTTAAATATATAAACATTTATATTATTTGCAGCAAGAACAGAAGCTGCTGCTTTAGCAAATTCAAATGAAAATTTTCTTGTATCATATGCAATTACTACTGATGGAAATCTGCATATGCTTTTCAAATAATTTGCAAATCCCTGTGTTGCTTTGGATATAGTATGAATATTTATTCTATTTGTACCAGCTCCTATCTTCCCTCTTAATCCTCCTGTTCCAAACTCAAGATCCTTAAAGAATCTATCTATTATTTCATCTTCATTATCCTTAATTTCTTCAAGTTCTTTTTTTAGCATTTTATCGCTTTTTTCAAGCCATATATTTAATTTTTTATATGAAATTTCTTTTAAATCCATTATCTTCTCCTCCTTTTACTGCTAGCTTTCCACATATATTATACCATAATATAAACAAATAAAAAAAGGGCATTACGCCCTTATATTAATCTTTGGTCAGGAAAATATGAGATTTCAAATTTATCGTTAATCCCAATTACATCTATCCTTGTTTCTTCAAAGTTTGGTTTAAACTTATTAATATATATATTTGCTACTCTAATTATTTTGTTTATTTTAGAAATATTAACCCTATAGGCAGGATTTCCATAATAATCCTTCCCGCCTTTTACTTCAACAAAAACCAATGTATTTCCATCTTTTGCAATTATATCTATTTCGCCTATACGGGTAGTAAAATTTCTTTTTAAAATCTTAAAACCTTTCTTTTTAAGAAATTTTACAGCAATATCTTCATATATTTTTCCTTTGTTGTTCATGATTAATTCTGAATTCCAGGCACCTTCAAGAGATTATCCTTTTTATTTGGATATTCTTTTATTATATTTTCTATATATTCAGAAACTTTTTCTTTATCTTCATGAAATACATTTTTTAATATATTTTCAACAGGTGAAAACATGGGTTCAATATTTTCTGTAATTACTTCATCTATTTGATTCATATAATTTAATATTTCCTCTAAATCTTTTTTTATTATCTCTTTTTCTTCTTCACTTAATTTTATCATTGATAATTTTTCTAATTTGGTAATTAATTCATCATTTACTTCTATTTTCATTCTCTCACCTCATATTAATATAAATTCTATATATATTGCTGAAATTATTAAATTAACAGACACTATTAAAGCTGCATATTTAAAGAAATTTATAAAACTAATCTCTTCATTTTTAAATTGTTTTAGCATTGCAAGAGCTATAATATTTGCCGATGCACCTATAGGTGTAAAATTTCCACCTAAACATGCTCCAAGAGATAATGCATACCACAATGGGTTTAAATTCCCAAATGTTTCCGGATTAATATTTTGAAGATTTTTTATTACAGGGATCATTGTCGCCGTAAATGGAATATTATCTACAACACCTGATACTGTACCTGAAACACCTATAAGCATCATCGCAAAGCTTCTCATAGAATCTCCTGCAATTTTTGCAAGAAAATAAGTAAAGTCTTTTAAAATTCCTGTTTCTACAAGACCTCCCGTAATTATAAATAGTCCAAAAAAGAACAAAATTGTTCCCCATTCTACTTCTTTCAATATTTCTTCAACTTCATCTTTATCCAGTATCAAAAGTGCTAAGAAACCTATGAATAAAGCAATTGTCGAACTTTCCATTTCAAGTTGATGCTGAAAAATAAACATTAAAAGCGTTAATATAAGTAAAAACCATGATATTATAAAATCCTTTTTATTTCCTATTGCAGAATGTGGATCAAATGATTTTACTTTTTCCTGATCAATTTTAAAATTCAATGTTTTTTTAAACATTATCATTGTTATTATTTGCATTGTAAATAGGTTTATAAAAGATATTGGACCATTTGTTAGAAAAAATTCTGTGAAATTTAATCCGGCTGCACTTGCAATCATAATATTCGGTGGATCACCAATAATGGTTGCAGTACCTCCAATATTAGATGCCATTATTTCACCAAATATAAAAGGTAACGGATCTACATCTAATGAATCTGTAATTGCTAAGGTAATCGGTATAAATACCAATACAGTAGTAACGTTATCAATAATAGCAGACATCAATGCAACCATAAACGTTAAACCAAAATAGAGCAAAAATCCATTTTTCTTAAATATTTTCAGGGTTACTATTCCAAGATATTCAAATAATCCCTTCTTTCTTATAACCGAAACAAAGATCATCATACCCATTAAAAGATATATAGTATTTACATCAACATAATTTTTTATTGCTTCGATATGATTATCAAATATTCCAAATATCATCATGATAGTGGCGCCAAGAATCGCCACTATCGTTCTATTTACTTTTTCGGTAATAAGTAATGTATATGAAAAAAGAAATATAATGAGGGCTATAATTCTATCCATTTAAGAACACCAGCTTACTTTATATAATTTTGAATGTTATTCATCACTTCGTTAATTTTAACGGCATTTTTACCTCCAGCTTGTGCAAAGTCTGGTCTTCCACCACCGCCACCACCAAGTTCTTTCGCTATTTTTCTTGCGATATTTCCTGCATGATATTTTCCAACTATATCTTTTGTTACTTTAACAACAAAATTTACTTTTTCACCATTTTTGTTGAATAATATTATTATTCCGCTTCCAACTTTATTTACAGCAATATCAGTAACATTTCTCAAAACATCATTGTCAACCTTTTCAAATACTTTCATGTAGATCTTTGTATCTTCAAATTCTTTTACATTAAATGCATCTATAGATTGTGAAGTCATTTTTTCTTGAAGCCTTTTGATTTCTTTTTCCTGTTCCCTGATTTTTTCAAGAAGTCCCAATATTCTTGGAACCACAATTTCCTGCGCAGCTTCCAGATGTTCTGAAATTACATTTATTTTATCTTCTAGATCATTTAAATATTCAAGTGATTTCATTCCGGTAATAGCTTCTATTCTTCTTACACCTGCAGAAACTGCTGTTTCTGTTGTTATTTTAAATAATCCTATTTCTCCTGTGGAAGAAACATGTGTTCCACCACATAATTCAGAACTAAAGTCTGAAATCTTTACAACTCTTACTTTATCACCGTATTTTTCTTCAAATAATGCCATTGCATTTTCGCTTTTGGCTTCATCAAGACTTTTTATTTCTGTAATAACCTTTATATTTTCAAGTATTTTTTCATTTACAAGCTTTTCTACTGCTTTTATTTCTTCTGGTTTCATTGCTTCGTAATGTGAAAAGTCAAATCTAAGTTTTTCGTCTGTTACCAACGAACCAGCCTGTTTTACATGTGTTCCTAATACTTCTCTTAATGCTTTATGTAATAAATGTGTAGCTGTATGGTTTCTTTTTATATTTTGTCGTCTTTCTTTATTAATTATCAATTTAGCTTTTTCATTGCGTTTAATAATCCCTAATTTTACAACACCAAAGTGTCCTATTACTTCATTATTTATTATTTTAGTATCTTTTACTTCAAATTCAAATCCAGCCCCTTTTATTATTCCTGTATCTCCAATTTGTCCGCCTTTTTCAGCATAAAATGGTGTTTTATTTGTAATTACTACTACTTCTTCACCTTCACCAGCACTATCGATTATTTCTTCTTCTTTTATAATATATAATATTTCTCCTTCATCTTCTATTTTTTCATAACCTGTAAAATCTGTAGTTTTTATTTCATCACCAACAAATTTATATGCCGGATTCATTTTCGCATATTCCTTTTCACCAGCGGCTTCTCTTGCACGTTTTTTCTGAAGCTCCATTTGCTTATTAAATCCTTCTTCATCAATTCCAAAACCATTTTCTTCGGCTATTTCTTTTGTTATATCAAGCGGGAAACCATATGTATCATATAATTCAAATGCAAACTCACCATCTATTATTTTATTTTCAGTATTTTTCATGTAATTTATTAATTTTTCTGTTCCTTTATCCAATGTTTCAAGGAATCTTTTTTCTTCAGTTTCAACTATTTTCTTTATGAAATCTTTTTTCTCTATAATCTCTGGATATATATCGCCATACTTTTCAAATACAGCATCTATTATTTTATTAATAAATGGTTCTTTCTTCCCAAGTAATGCCCCATGTCTTAAAGCCCTTCTTAATATTCTTCTTAATACATAACCTCTACCTTCATTTGAAGGTAGTATTCCTTCTGATACAAGGAATGTAACTGCTCTCGAATGATCAGCAATTACTTTTATTGAAACGTCTGTTTTTTCATTTTCTTTAAATTTTACATTAAATACAGATTCTATTTTATTAATAATAGGCATAAATAAATCTGTTTCAAAATTCTGATATACCCCTTGTACAGCTGCAACAACCCTTTCAAGACCTGCACCGGTATCAATATTTTTTCTTGGTAATGGTTCAAGATTTCCCTTTTCATCCTGGTAATATTCTGTAAATACAAGATTCCATATTTCAACATATCTTCCACAATCATCATATGGAGTGCAATTATCAGGATTTGGACAAAGTTCAACCATTCCTGTATCAAAATATATTTCGGAGGATGGACCACATGGACCGGTTGGGCCAACAGGACCCCACCAATTATCCTCTTTACCCATTTTTAATATTTTGTTTTCTGGTACACCTATTATATCTTTCCAGATATTATAAGCTTCTTCATCGTCTTTATAAACAGAAACCCATAATTTTTCTTCTGGAAGTTTTAATACTTTTGTTAAAAATTCCCATGCATATTTAATTGCACCTTCTTTAAAATAATCTCCAAAAGAAAAATTACCAAGCATTTCAAAAAATGTTTGATGTCTTGCGGTTCTTCCAACGTTTTCAATATCATTGGTTCTAATACATTTTTGACACGTAGCTATCCTCGTATAAGTTGGTTCCACTTTTCCCCAAAATATTGGTTTAAATGGTACCATACCTGCAACTGTAAACAATAATTGCGGATCTGAAGGAATTAATGGAAAACTTTTCATTACTTTATGACCATTTTTTTCGAAATATTCCAAAAATGATTTTCTAATCTCTTCTGATGTCATATATTTATACCTCCATTATACTCTTAATATTTTCATTAAAAAATAAAACGTAGGTGCAAGGTATAATACTCCATCTATTCTATCATACATTCCACCATGTCCAGGTAAAATTTCTCCTGAATCTTTTAAATTATATGTTCTTTTTAGAGCTGATTCTGTCAAATCGCCAACAGTATCAACTATACCTATAGCAATTGCAAATATTATCGCTCTTAACGGGTCTATCATATTTAAATCAAAAATTTCTCTAATATATTCAAATATTATTATATATACGTACGTAAAAATTATTCCTCCAATGAATCCTTCTATACTTTTTTTAGGTGAATATACAGGTGCTAATTTATGTTTTCCTATATTTAACCCAACAAAATATGCTCCTATGTCATATACCCAAACAGAGGTTAGGGCTAATAATCCTGTAGTAAAACCGTAATTTAAAATAATATGATAAAAATACGATAAAAATAATGATATTGCTATTAATGCATATGTATAGCTGGTTATTACATTTTTATATTTAATATTATCTTTTAAAATAAATAAACTAATTAATGCAACTATTACTATTGACATTACGTATATTGTAATTGGATCAAAAAATATCAATCCTGCATAATATGTTCTTAATGTAAATCCGTATACCGCACTTGTAAAAGCTGCCATTAAAGATAAAAAGATCTTAATTTTATGATCAATATTATCCAGAGTCATTTCAAAATATTCCATAGCTGTTAATAATACTATGGTTGTTACTAAACCAATTGTTGTTGGAAAAGTAAATACAGAAAAAACTACTACCGGACCAAGTATGAAGCCAGATAGAGTTCTGATAAATAAATTTTTCTTATTTACTGCCAATATTGCCACTTCCCTCATCTGATGAAATACCACCAAATCTTCTATCCCTATTAGAATAATCTATTAATGCCTTTTCTAAATCATTTTTGGTAAAATCCGGCCAGAGAATATCTGTAAAATATAGTTCTGAATACGCTAATTGCCATAATAAAAAATTACTTATTCTTATTTCACCAGATGTTCTTATTATTAATTCAGGATCAGGAACATCAGGCAAATATAAGTTAGTTGAAATATCATCTATTGATATTTCTTTTTTTCCTGAAGATATTAATTTGTTGACAGAATCAACTATTTCCTGTCTTCCACCATAATTAACTGCAAGAATTACCTGAATTTTTGTATTGTTTTTGCTTTTTTCTTCTATTTTTTTACAGACTTTATATACATTTTCAGGTAATTCTTCAATTCTTCCGAGAAATCTCACTCTAACATTTTCCCTAACTATTTTATTTAATCGAGATTCTAAATATCTAACCATTAAAGAAAAAAGATATTTTACTTCTTCAGGAGGTCTTTTCCAATTTTCAGTGGAAAATGAGTATAAGGTTAAATATTTAATGCCAAAATCAGAAGCCCATTGTATTACATCTTCTGCAACTTTAGCACCTTTTTCATGCCCCATTGTTCTTTTTAACCCACGTTGTTTAGCCCATCTTCCATTACCATCCATAATAATCCCCACATGAGTGGGGATTTTTCTTATTGCTGTCAAGAGTCCATTATCTCCTTTTCTTTTTTATGGAATACTTCATCTATTTTTCCTTCATGTTCTTTTAATATTTTTTGTATTTCATCTTCTAATTTCCTTGCATCATCTTCTGGAATTTCTCCATTTTTCTGTTTTTCTTTTACTATTTTCATATCTTCTCTTCTTATATTCCTTAATGCGATTTTAAATTCTTCTGCCAATTCTTTAGCATGTTTTACCCATTTTTTTCTATCTTCTACAGTTGGATTTGGAAATTTAACTCTTACGACATTTCCATCTGTAGATGCCATCATACCTAAATTCGCTGCATTTATGGCTTTTTCAATTTTTGCACACAAACTCTTATCCCATGGAGTAATTACAACTGTTCTATCTTCCCCAACTGTTAATGTCGCAGTTTGATTTATTGGCGTAGGAGTTCCATAATAGTCAACCATTATTTCTTCAAACATAGCAGGAGAAGGTCTTCCTGTTCTTAATTTTTTATATTCATCTTCAAGATGTTTTACTGTTTTATCCATTTTGTTTTTAGCTTCTTTTAAAATAGGATCTTTTAATGACACTACATCCACCTCCAATTAATTTTTTATTTTCTTATTTTATTATATCATTTTTTATAATGAATATAAAGGTATTTATCAGCTATTATTTTTGATTCATATGGTTTACCAATTGTTTCGATAAATTTATCTAATTTCATTATATTTATTATGTTTAAAACACGCGGATCTCGATCTAATAGATTTTTATCAAGATTGAATACAAGTATCAAATTTTCTTTAAATTTTTCTTTTAAATATTTTATATCTTCAAATATATTTCTTGAATATTCCGGATTTAAATATATAATACTATCATATATCTCTTTTATCTTTCTATCTTCTATATATTCATTGTTTTCTATTGTTATTCTTTCACCAACAAATATTTTTTCTTTTGTATTTATTTCAAGAGTTTTTCCTTTGATAGCTCTGGAAATATTATATTTTAATTCATTAGAATTGAGCGGATTCTGAAAAATTGTATCAAAATAATTTGTAAATTTCTTTAAGAATTTGTCAAGCGCATAAATAGAATTGTATTCTGGTTGAGGAGAAACATAAAAAATACCTTTATTTTCTGATTCATACCAACATCTAACCGGATTAACCACAGGTAATAATGACATTATTTCACCAAGATTTACTACATCAATAATTTTATCTTCTGTTTCTTCTATATTTTTCTCATAATAGAAACCTGTATAATTATAATGACCTCCTTTTAAATCAGCAATTATAGGATTTAATTCCAATGCACTAAGTAGATATTTTTTTGCATTTTTAAATTTTTTATTTTTTCTATAATAATGATATAGTCTTAATCCTATAAAAGCTTTAAATTTTTTATTATCTTTTATAGAATCAAAAATTTGTAATAGTATTTTTTCGTAGGCTTCATCAAATTCTTTATTATAACTAATTTTTAGTGCATAATTAAATTTTAAAGGTATAAACACTTTTCCAAGATAATAATCATATATGGATAATTCATTTTTATTGAAACTTTTTAATTCAAATATCATTTCTATTTTTTGATTCATTTCATCTCTTAAATCTATATATGCTGGAATTATTTCTTCTGGATTCATTTGAGTTAATATATCTTCTATTAAAACCTGCACAAATTTTGCCAATGATTTTTCAAATTCTACAGCTTTTTTGTATTTATTTTTCGCTTCATTAAACCTTCCCATCTTTACAAGAGCATCACCAATTAATAATTCTATCACACCTTTTTCTTTGTCAGATGCTTCACGTCTCAATCTTCTAATTTTTAAAAATGTTTTTAATACTTTTTCATAATCCCTTAGTTCAAATAAATTGTCTCCATATGAAAGGAGTAACCCTACTATATTTTTTTCATTTTCAAAATTTTCAACTAAAAATATCAAAAATTCATATGGATCATTTTTTAGATTATCAAAAAATGTTTTTATTCTTTTTATCCATTTAATATGATTTTCAGGATAGTATTGAATGTTATTGGTAATTCCCTCTATTAATTTTTCAAGTATATATAATATTATTTCCTTTTCTTTCATAGTTTTTGCAGATATGAAGGTGTCAAACGTAATTTCCAATAACGTCAAAATTTTGTTTGTATTTTTTTGATAATCTATTTCTTCTATAATTTTTTCTATTTTATTAAAATCACTTTCTTTTATTTTAGATAAAGCTAAGTATATAATCCCTTCGTTTTTCTTAAATAATGACTGCATTGACCAGGTTATTTCACTTTTTCTATTTTCAAAAATATTTAAGTATTTTATAAATTCTAAAGAAACTTGCTTTAAATTTTTCCAATCCCTTTTATTATAATAAACATTCATCAGACCATAATAACAATCCAGATTCCATTTGGTTCCAATATTAAACCATTTTATCGCATCTTCCCAATACCCTTTATTCATTAATTCTACTCCCCATAGAAACATAAACTCTACTTCCATGGGAATTGGTTTATAATTTCCTTTTCTTAATTTTTCAGATAGCATTTCTGCCACTTTTTTTCCTATTTTCATTTTTTCAATATATTTATTGGCAATGGAAAGTGTTTTCATGTATTGTATTAAGTAGTATATATCATCTGGATTTTCTTTAAGATATTTTTCAATTAGAGCTAAAGTTCTTTCTGTTTTTTGTTTTCTTCTTAATCTAGTCCATATATAACCATAATGATATAATGGGAAATCGACTTTTACCTGTTTTCCTTTATAAATTGGTTGATTATGTACTATATTTTCATATTTCACTTTTCCATTTCTGAAAAATCTTGCTGTACTTGCTATTTCCGTAGTTTTTTTATCAAAATCCATATAATTAATTGTAGGTATATATACAGCTACTATATCTTTTTCTAAACTCTTTAAAAAATCACGTATATTGTTTTTAAGTTCATCTGATGCTTCTTCATCTGCATCTACTATAAACACCCATTCTGATGTAGCATATTTCAAAGTTTCATTTCTTGCATCAGAAAAATTACCATTCCATGGAAAGAAATATATTTTATCTGTGTATTTTTTTGCTATTTCAACTGTATTATCTGTTGAGCCAGTATCTACAAATATTATCTCATCACAAAAATCTTTTATACTTTCAAGACATCTGGTGATATTTTGTTCTTCGTTTTTTGCCATTATACATGCACTTATTAATCCTTTTTTCATATAATCCCCCCATAATTTTAAAAGAGTTTTATAATGTTATTTTTTTTAGCTTCGCTATTTTCATTTCCTTTATATATAATATCAATTTTTATTAAATGTTTTGATTCATTTGAAAGCAATAATTCCAATTTTGTTGCTTTTAATTTTAAAATTTGATATTCCAATAAATTGTTTTCGTTAAACTCTATTTTTATATAATCTTCCGATTCTGTTATTTCAGCATGTTTTAAAGCAAAATACATGGAAAGATCCATTTTTTCCTTTGAATTTAATAATATATTTAACACTTTATTTATTTTTGAATCTTCTGTAATTACATCTCTTGTTTCATCGTGATCCAAAATTTCAACTTTTTCATCTTTAACTTCTGTTTTCATATTTAATTCATATCCAATATTTAAAATATGTATATCAAATAAGATTTTTTTATTCTCTGAATATTTTAATTCTTTTAATAAATCTGAAAGTTTTCTGGTTAGTTTTATATAGATATTTAATCTCTTTTTATCTTCAATCTTTTCATCTAAAATATATTCAAGTACTTCTTCAAGAAATACCTCTATTTCTTTTCCTTCTTCAAATATCTCTCGAGATATTTGAAGTAATAATTCAGAATCACCTTTTAATATTGCATTTATGAATTTATCCAAAATACTTTTATCAAATAATCCTAAAACATCTATCACAATCTGCTCAGTTATTACTTCTTCAGATGAAAATTTTAATACTTGTTCAAGCAGTGATAAAGAATCCCTAACTCCACCCTTTGCTTTTTTAGCTATAATCCCTGCCGCTTCTTCTGTAATTTTTTTATTTTCTTTTTCTGCTATTGAAATTATATGTTTTTTTAAATCTTTTTCTGTGATATTTTTAAACTGCAATACTTGAGCTCTCGAAACAATAGTTTCAGGAACTTTTTCAAGATTTGTTGTAGCTAAAATAAATATTACATGTTCCGGTGGTTCTTCTAAAGTTTTCAATAACGCATTAAAAGCTTCTTTAGTAAGCATATGAAATTCATCTATAATATATACTTTATATTTTCCATGGACAGGCCTAAAATTAGCTGAATCTCTTATTTTTCTAATTTCATCTATCCCTCTATTTGAAGCCGCATCAAGCTCTATAACATCCATAAATCTTCCTTCATTTATGGCTATACAATTATCACATTTATTACACGGATTATCATCAACCGGATTTGAACAATTTAAAATTTTACTAAGAATACGTGCTGTAGTTGTTTTTCCAGTTCCCCTTGGACCAGAGAATATATATGCATGTGAAAATTCATTATTACGCACTGTATTTTTGAAATATTTTTTTATATGTTCCTGACCTATT
Source organism: Marinitoga sp. 1138 (assembly GCF_013363265.1). NCBI lineage: Bacteria > Thermotogati > Thermotogota > Thermotogae > Petrotogales > Petrotogaceae > Marinitoga > Marinitoga sp. 1138. The sequence goes on along the minus strand of NZ_LBFA01000001.1, from coordinate 64,065 downwards.
AGCTCATCAAAGGTTAAAGGTCTATATTTCCTATACAAGGTTATCATAAATAAAAATACCTCCCAAAAACGTATTATTATAAAATTCTATCTCTTCAATTATACCATATCACTATAAAAATAAAAAGGGGGAAAATCCCCCTTTTTATGCCATTACAGTTTCTTTTAAAGCTTCTACTATTTCACAATCAAATTTTTTTGGACAATCTTTTTCTAAGATTTTTAATACCTTTTCTTTAGGCCATGGTTCTTTATATATTCTTTTTGCTGTTAATGCGTCATATATATCAACTACAGCTAATATTTTACCAAATAACGAAATTTCATTACCTTTCTTACCAGTTGGATAACCACTTCCATCATTTTTTTCATGATGTTCCAGTGCTCCTAAAGGTATATTTTTAGATAAAAAGTCTATATCAGATAATAGATTGGCACCTATTATTGTGTGAGATTTTATAATTTCATACTCTTCATCTGTTAATTTAGATGGTTTATTTAAAATATTATCCGGAATTCCAATTTTTCCAACATCATGTAATAATCCAGCAATTTCAAGCTCTTCAATAAATGAGTCATTATATCCAAGCTTTTTAGCTATTTCAACTGCCAAAACAGAAACATTTTTTGAATGTGTATGGGTATAATTATCCCTTAAATCAATTGCAGTTGCAACAGCCTGAATTAATCCTTTTATTGTGCTACTTAAATCATCATATACTTTTGAGTTTTTTAACTTATTTGATATTAATGATGAAAATATTTCCATAATTTCTTTATCTTGATCTGTATATTTCCCTTTTTTCTTATTTACAGCTTCTAAAACTCCTATTACTTCGTTTTCAAAAAATAATGGTGTTGCAATTAAGTTTCTTGTATGATATTTTGATTTTTCATCTGTTTTTTTAAAATGTTTTTTGCTTTTGGTTGTGTCATTAATTATAATTGTTTCTTTCTTTAAAAAACATTCTCCGGCTATTGAATCATCTATTGGAACGTCAATGGTTTCAATTTTACCACTTGCGCCACCAGAAGTTACATAGAAATTTAAGACATCTTTTTCTTCATTATACAATAATATAGCTGCTCCATCTGAGTTTAAGAGATTCCTTATAGTTTCTTCTATTGATTTTAATATGCTTTCTAATTTAAAGTTTTCAGTAATTAGATTAACAGATTCCAAAATATTTTTATTATGACATTTTGTACTAAATATTTCTTCAGCTTTATCTTGAGAAATATTATAAAACATATTTTTCAAAGTTAAAATTTTTTCTAAATCTTTTATTTCTATTTCTGTATATATTTTTATATTATCATCTATGGTTATAGCTTTTTCATTTTTTTCTCCATATACTTCTTGTTTTATTTGTAGTCCTACAATTTTCATTTCTTTCATTAAACAGTTGATCATACAATCACCTTAGAATTCAATCGTTTCAAAGTTAATTGTATATTCAAATTCATCTTTTTCTACATCATAACTTATTGAATAAATAATTCCTGAATTTTCTAATACTGGATAATATATGAATCCTTGAACCCATGTATTTTTATTGAGGAATATACTATCAACTGTATCATCTTCAAGGAATTTCCACTGGATATAACTAAATCCTGCCGTTAATTCGGGAAGTCCTCCTAATGCCGGGATTTTAACAGTCATATTCCCTTTTAACAATCCATCTCTTGCATTGCTAAACGGCCTATTATAATCAAGAGTAATATTTAAATATGGAGCTATTGTTAAATATGATTTTCCTATTAAACCCATAGATTTTTCCTGATTTAAGTCCATATATTTCCCATTTGCAACATTATATTCGTAATATGGTCCGACATATTCCATATTAAAACCATCTGATAAGTAATCAAATCCAAACATAAACTGGAAATATGGAGGAAAATCTATCATAGGACCTATAAGCAATCCATAAGTTAGTGTATCATCACCTGAATAAACAACATCAGTTTCTACACCAAATTTTATAAAGAATATCTTTTTATATAATGTTGCTAATATAGCTTGTTTTAATTCATTGTCTTTAAGATCTTCTTCTGACATATTATAAATACCTGTTATTTCTGTATTAAATAATCCCAAATCCATATCAACATAGCCAAACATAAGATTTGATGTTTTTTGATAATTAAATGGCATTAATGATGTAACTTCATAAGGAATATGCATTCCTAACTTTAATCCTCCAAATCTTAATTCAGTATCAAAAACTCTTGAATAAGGTATTGAATAATTATTCATAAATAACCCTAATCCCTTTGTATATGAAGGACTTACACCGTATCTTATATAAAACATTGGGAAATCAAGTTTTAAATAATTAATTGATATTGCACTCCATAAATCCTGGGAAGTTGCTTCTTTTGAAGGTATTCCATAATATAATGGACCGTCTATGCTTTCCTGGTATGCATTGAAACCTATTCCTATTCCAAATGGACCTATATCAAAATTAGGTGCAAATGAATATACTAAATATGTACTATTACCCTTTGTTTGTTTCCCGAAGGATATGTTTCCTAAATTTGCTTTTGTTTTTACAGGTGCGGCAGCAGGTTCTTCTGCAACAGGTGTTTCCCTTTTTTCTTCAGCAACTTTTTCTTCTTTTTTCTCTTCAACTTTGGTTTCAGGTTTCTGTTCTTCCTGCTTTTTTTCAGGCATTAAATTTTTCTCATAATCTTCTATAGGCATGTCTAATTTTTCAAGTTGTGGATTTGGATTTTGTGGAGAATAATTAAACATATTTCCAGCTTTTACAGGGAATAGTTTATTATTTACCATTGTGTAAACTGTACCTTCAAATGTTCTTATATTTGTATTGTTACCCTTTTTTTCAAAACCAAATTCTGTACCTCTTACACCAGCAACTACTGAACCAGAACCCACTAAATATTTGGAACCTGGAGCTAAAATTTCGTTTATTTTATTTACTGTTGCACCTTTTTTAAGTTCATATTCAATATCAATATCTCCACTTTCTGAAGCTCTTAACTTTTTTATGTATAACTGTGTTTCAGGTGAAACTTTTATTTCTATATTTAATTCAGGTTCTTTTAGATGTATATATCCATCTTTTAAAGTTAATAATTCCGAATTTTCTTTTATAACCGTATCACTGTTTATAGAATCCCAAACATCTGAATCTGCTTCTTTATAAAGAACATTACCTTCTTTTTCAAGAATTATAAGCGATGTTTCTGGCATTTCTATTTTTTCTTCTAAAATGTCAAATTCTATCTTTTTCTCAAGTGTTTTATCTTCATTATAAAATACTAATTCTGCTTTTCCAGGCATTAATGGAGCTAAAAACACAAGATTTGCTGTTCCATCCACTAAATCAAAACCATCAAAAAGAATAAAAGGATCATCAAAACCACCATTGGTTACATCTACATATAAATGAGTTACTGCTGAATCATCTACACTTACTGTAATGTTAACACTTTCACCAACATAAATAGTTTGTGTTTCTGTTGTTACAGTAATTTCAGAAAAGAATGTAATTGACAACAACATAAACAAAAGAAATACTCCCCACTTTTTAAACATAACATCACCTCCATATGGATAAATAAGTTATAATTATACTTAAAGCTAAAGGTCCACTCTCTGATTTTATATTTTCTGTATTATTTCTTAAAAATATTACTATGGAAAACGTTATAAATATAATTGAAGCTATTAAGAAGTACATATCCCCATAATATTTTATAAAGGGTAACGAAAACCGAAAAAAGTATCCAAGATAATCTCTTGTATAAGGTTTTGAAAATCCATCAATCATATAGAACAATAAACTAACAAAATATGCATTAAATAATCCTACAGCTATGAGTTTTACATATTGTTGAGAGATGAGAAAATGATCAGTTTCGTAAAAAAAACTCGCCATTAATAAGGAAGAAAAATGCATAACTTGATCTATAATATAATATGTATGGGTATTAAATACTTTTTTAGTTCTATTTTTAAATTTTATTGTATCAATAGCAAAATGAATTATTGTCAAGGTTATAATTACTATCAAATTATTTATTTTCAATGAACTTGGATACATTAGAATAATCATTGATAAGAATATTATACAAACATGAAGTATTAAAACTTTAAGTTTAGAATTTTTATATTTTGCAATATATCCATTTTGAAAAACATAATCGCCTACAAGATGCGTCAGCAAAAAATAGAAAAATATCTCTTTATTCATATGATTCCACCTCTTTTAATAGCTCGACCAATTGTGAATTAAAAAATACGCCACTATAATCTTCAATTAATTCAATAGCTTTGGATTTCGGAATTTTAGTTCTATACGGTCTATCCTCTAACATCGAATAATACGCATCTAAAAGTCCTATTATCTGTGCTAGAATAGGTATTTCATCTCCTTTTAACCCATACGGATACCCTTCTCCATTCCATTTTTCATGATGATATAAAACTATTTCTTTTACTCCATCAGGAATTGTTGGAATTTTAGAAACTAATTCGTACCCATATATTACATGTTTTCTTATTTCTTCTTTTTCAGAATTGGTTAATTCTTCTTTTTTTAACAATATTTTTTCAGGAATACCTATTTTTCCTATATCAAAAATCATACTACCAAATTTTAAATCTTTGAGTTCTTTGGTGGTTAAATTCAATTTTTCGCCAATTTTTATTGCAGCTTTATAAACACTTTCACAATGTTTTTCTGCACCAGGCACTCTTGCCTCTAAAATCCTCGTTAAAACCTTTAAAGATTTATCCAATATTTTTTCAAATCTGGTTTCTAAATATGAGGTTTCTATGGTTTTTGATATATATTCATTTATATTCTTTACAACAATGTAATCGATAATATCATAAGATTTTTCTCTGGATTTTATCAATTCAAATAACAAAAAGTTCTTCCCATCGACTTTAAATGGAATATTCATTATATTATTATTTATTATGATTCCATCTTCTTTAAATTCTTCAATATATTTTATATTTAATGCTCTTTTTAATTCATCTACATTATTATTATCTTTGAATAAATAAATCTCGGTTTTTTTTAACTGGAATATATTTTCAAATATTCTTTTTAATTCCTCTATAGTATCTTTTAAATCTATCTCGGTTTTTACATATTTTAAGATTTCAAATATTATTTCTTCACTATCTTTAGAAGGTATTCCTGTATATTCCCTTAACAATTTATCAAAACTAATTAAAAAAGTATCTTTTAAATTATCTATATTATCATAAAATTCTATTAAGATATCACTTCCATAATGAACTTCAAAAATCTTTTTTGCATTTTTATTATTTAAATTTTCAAATATATCATTGTCTATTTTTATTTTATAATTAATATTTCTTGTTTTCAAAAAATTAATATTCTCAAGAATCAGATTCTTTATTGACGTCATCTAAATCTCCTTCCTTAATCTTGTATAATTTTAAAGGTTTTTCCTTACCTTTTACTTTAAAATCTCCAATGTATTCAAATTTATATTTTTTAGATCGCTTTACTATTTCTTCTGTTACTATTAACCATTCATTTAAATCTCTTGTTAAATGTTCTATACGCGAGGTTGTATTTACAGTATCTCCAATACATGTATAATCCATCCTGAAATCCGCTCCTATATTTCCGATAACTACTTCACCATAATGCATACCAATACCTGCATTTACTTCAAAATCAAATCCCATATTTTTTAATTCTTTATTTATATCTTTTAATTTTCTTCTCATATCTATTGCACAGGCTATAGCCCTATCAACTTCATCGCCAAATTCAATAGGAGCACCAAAAATTGCCATAATTAAATCACCAATGAATTTATCAATTGTTCCATAATATTTATTTCTTATGATATCTGCCATTTGTGATAAATAAAAATTGAGAAACTTAACAACTTCTTCTGGAGAAAGCTTTTCTGATTTTTCAGTAAATCCTACTATATCAGACATTATTAAAACTACATTCTTTTTCTCTCCACCAAGCTCCGTTTTTCCCTGTTCTAATAATTTCTGTGCAACAAAATCTGGTACATATTTAAAGAAGAATGATTTTATTTTTTTCTTTTCTCTTGATTCTTTTAAGAATGATTGTGCATTATCTACAACCGCTATAATCAAACTCGACATTACTGGATAAAATGTATCAACCCATATATGCTGTTTAAATAAGTAATACGAGATAAATATATAAGCAATTGGAATCACAAAGGATAATAACTTGGTGTATATCTTATTAAAAGATAATAATATTAGGGTTACTAATAAAATAGAAGTCAAAATAATCAAAGTATAAAAATAATTAACTCTTGTCATTCTTTCATTGTTTATCAAATTTTGAACAGCAGTCGCATGTAAATATACACCTGGTTCATCGTTGGAAAATGGTGTAACTCGCAAATCATATAATCCTTTTGCAGTGGCTGAATAACCTAAAATGGCAACCTTATCTTTAAAATCATAATTGTCATATTTATTGGTATACACTAAATCATAAAAAGAAATAGTATCAAAAACTTGAGGACCTTTTCCATAAAAACTTAAAAGAAAAAAACCATTTTTATCTGTTTTAATCTTTTCATTTTCAATTTCAATTGTATAATTTTTTGGATCATAAATAAAATTTTGAAGATTATAACCTTTATAATTTGCGTACAACATTAGATCCATATGCGGAAATAATCCTGTATTAAACCCATTATCTGCAGCCCATTCTTCTTTAAATAATAATGGAAGACTTCTTGCAACTCCGTCAGGATCGAGCTGCCCAATTTCATATGTTGAAGCAGGTACCAATGAAGAAAATTCTGGAATAGGAGGTATTATCTTATATGCAGTTAACGGAAAAAACAATGATAAATACTCTGGATTTTTTAATTTAAATGAATATTTTAAATAAAATTTATTTTCTTCTAATTGCTTTTTAAATTCAGGATTATATTCATCAAAATTGCTTTTTTCTACCGTTAAATACGTTCCTAAAACAACTTTATTGTATCTTCTTAAGATTGCTGCAAGCAACATATCGTCCTTAGATTTTCCATTACTCATTATATTACTTTCTGAAGGAGTAGTAAAAGACACATCAAATCCTATAGTTTTTATTCCAAGTTTAAAAAGTTTAGCTATCATTCTTGCATAATGTTCTCTATTCCAGGGCCATTCATCATTAAATCTTGTAGACATATTTACAAGAGAATTTTCATCTATAGCTATTACAACAACCTTTGGAGTTGTTTTTTCAATTCCTCTTATTCTATATCTTAAATCCAATGTTTTTAGTTCAAAAATTTCTATCCAGGGATTGTTTAAACTGTATGTAATAAAATATATCGCCAGAAAAAACAGTACTAATAAAAAGGTAATTCTTATTTTTATTTTTTTCATTGTATTAATCACCTTCATAAAAATAGTTTATTTATAGTTTAATTATAACATATTTTCATCATTTTTTACAACCAAATTAATAATAAACAAACAACTATGTTAATAAAAACTCCCTTCAAGAATTGAAGGGAGTTTTATGTTTGATGACTATACCCGTCTTTTATATATAATTATTTGTATTCTATCGGAAACATCTTCGGATGTATCGGATATATCAGCTATTCTGTGAACTAATTTTTTTAACTGCATTTTATGCGCTAGGCTAATATCAAGATCATAAATCTTCCTTATTGTATCTCTTTCTATTTCATCAGTTTCATGCTCAAAATGCTCTGTTTGAATTATTAAATCATTGGCCTTTTCAAAATTTTCAAACATTTCTTTTGCTGCACCTTTTACAGCAAGATAGGTATTATATGCCTTTTCACATAATCTAACAAGATTTTCTCTTATTTCTTCTGGCACTTCAAGACGCTGCAATTCAATTTCATCAGCTACACTTTCCGCTTTGTTTGCTATTCTATCCATAGCTTCTACCGTTCCCAATAAATCACCTCTAAAATTTGGTAAAAAAGCTCCTGAATACATTTCGGATTCAACATTTCTTCTTATGTTGTCTGCATAAGATTCTGAATTTCTTACATCATCTGCCAATTTTAAAACAATTGATGTATCTTTATCAAGATTTTTTATTAATTCTTTTAGTTTCTGGATAGTTGTATCCACAGCATCCAGATGTTGATTAAATAATTCTATTATTTTCTTTTCTTTTCTTCCAAAAAAAAGACCCATATTTTCACCCCCATTATATTAATTATACTATAAAATTATTATTATTTTTAAAGATTTATTTTAAATATCCCCTTTAAAATAAAATATATTAAAGCTGTTATTATTCCTGAGGAAACAGGGGTGTTTACCCATGCGCCAACTATTTTAAATAAAATTTTTTTATTAGTTAATCTTGAGCCTCTTGCATATCCTGCCCCTATAACCGCTCCAACTATAGCCTGAGATGTAGAAACAGGAATTCCTAATATTGCATAAATCCATACTGTTATAGATTCACCTAAAACAGCAATTGCAGCTGAAAAATAATCTAATTCCATTATTTGAGTACCAACAGTCATCATAACCTTATAACTATATGTTAATACACCAAATGATATGGCCAATCCTCCAACCAATGCCGCTGTATTTACTCCTATTGTACTTGCAAATACTCCTGTAATATTTGCAACATTATTTGCTCCTAATGAATAAGCTCCATAAGCTCCAATTAAAAGCGTTGCAATTTGGACCGTTCTTTCTTTTGCATAAATAGAATTAATTTTATTAAAAGGTATTGCTAACAATTTATAAGATAAAAAGCCAAATATTGCACCGCCAATAGGCGTTCCAACCCATGCTAAAACTAATTTTAAAATTATTGCCCAATTAACTCCACCTTCTATTAATCCCACAGCCATAATTGAACCAACTATGGCCTGCGAAGAAGATACCGGAACTCCTAAATATGTCATAACAGTCATTGTTAAAGCCGCTGAAAAAACGGAAATAGAACCTGAAATTAAACTTTGCGCAGTTACGCTACTTATAGTCTCAATTCCTTTTGCTCCACCAGTTAAAGCACCTATTAAAATGAAAATAGCTGAAATAATTGTCGCGGTTCTGTATTTTACTATCCTATTTGAAACAGCAGTACCAAAAATATTAGCAGCATCATTTGCACCAAGAGACCACCCAAAGAATATAGCTGGCAACAAGTATATAAACATATAACCCCTCCACTACTATAATATAATAAAAAAGACGTATCATTGATTGTACTACAAAATACGTCTTTTTTAAAATTCAATAATATGTAATCTAAAATAATTAAATTGTAATAGATTTAATTACTTTCTATTATTGCTTTAAATTAAAAAAAAGAGGATTTAAATCCTCTTTTAAAAACCTTTTATATCCGGAAGATCTTCTTTTCTATTGAAAAATTCTTTTAAATTTCTTAATTCGCTGTCTATAACATCGGGATTTGCAGCAACTTTAAAACTTAATCCTATTAAGAATGTTTTCATTAATTCTGCAGTGTTATCAATATTATTCATTCCAATTTCGTGCAATTTAAGAAATTCTTTTATAGTATTGGTAAACTGCATATCCAAAAATCTAGCTTTTTTTGATACCTCTTTTTGTCTATACGGATATGTCAAAATCTGTGAAAAGGCTATCATATATTTTGGAGGTGTAAAAATTTTTCTTATTTTTTCTTCTGCAGTCATTGTTTTCTTTTTAAATATTTCATTTATCCATTCTTCCAATATCCCTTCGCCTGTAGCAACAAGCGCTTCATCTTTAGATCCAAAGTAATAATGCAAAGAAGCAATAGTTAAATTTGACATTTCACATATATGTCTTGTTGTTGCTTCAGAAATAGATTCTTCATTAATTATTTTTATTATAGAATCCATTAAATTTTCTTTTCTTTTTGCTCTTAAGGTTGGATTCGGTCTTCTTGCCATAAAATTTAACCTCCTTTTTATCAACTCATACTTGAATTATATCATCATTTTACCTTATTGTCAAATCATTGATATAATAAAAAGGTTAATTTTTTGTAAAGCACATTTGTGTATAAAAAAGGTGGGCGATTTTAAATCACCCACCCTTAAAATTTTAATTATTTTGAATATTCTTCATTTTCCATTAAGAGATTTTTCATTTCATTAACCATTCTATTATATGCTTCTTCTGCTGTTATTTTATCGTATAAGAAATCAGCTGTTATAGTTCCTAATGCTTTTCTTATATCATACCATGCTGCTGGTTTTGGATCAGGAACAGCTGTTTTTAATGAATCTAATGCAATTGCCGGTTTATCATCATTTGCAACATATGCTTTCCATTGTGCTGTTTCAACTACGTCTTTTCTAACAGGTACATATCCTGTATTTACTGCCCAATATGCCTGATTTACTTTTGTTAATAAGAAGTTCATGAACATCCATGCTGCCTGCTTTTGTGCTGGTGATGCCCAAGCAAACATAATTAAATCAGTACCAGCAATTGGTGAATGTGGAACACCATCTACTGAAGGTAATGGAGCCCATGACCATTCATATTTTCCTTTAATTGATTTTTCTACATATGGTTTTCCTGCAATTGTTCCCATATACATTGCAATTTGTCCATTTCCAAATGGATCATTTAAGTATCCACCCTGAACAAATGCAACTTCATCTGATTTTAATTTATGCATATATTCTAAAGTTTTTATTGTTAAATCTTTGTCGAGAACAATTTTCCATTTTCCATTTCCAGCATAATCAAGAATTTTACCATTCATTGCATATAAGAATACCTGGAAATCATCTACTGTAGTTCTATAACCCAATCCATACTGATCAATCTGACCGTCACCATCAATATCATCTGTTAATTCTTTTGCTACTTCTGATAATTCATCTAATGTTTTTGGTGGTTCTACACCGTATAAATCAAATATATCTACATTGTAATATGTTGTATATACACTTTTGTTGAAAGGAATTGAGTAAATTTTATCTCCCCATGTACATAATTTCTTGAAAACATCATATATTTGATTATCCCAAACATTTTTAAATTCTGGATCACCGTAGATAAATTTGTTTAAAGGTTCAACTATTCCCTCACTCTGTAAGTACTTTGATGTCCAGTTTGAGTATGCCTGTGCTAATACAGGAAGATTATCTCTTGTACCTTCGTTGTATGCAACAACTGTACTCAATAATTTTCTTGATAATGCACCATAATTACCTACATATACAGGAACTACTTCAATTTCGGGATTTTCCCTGTTAAATGCAGCTACTAATTCTTCTAATGCCTTTCCATGGCCCCCACCCATAGCATGCCAGAATTCAACTTTGATCTTTTCACCAAAAGAAAAAACCATAAGTGATAATACCAATAATACTAATAAAAGCTTTTTCACAAAAGACACCTCCCATTAAGATTATTAAAAAACTTCAGCATTACATTATACTATAATTCACTTAGAAAAATCAAATTAAAAAATTTTAAGTATTTGAAATAATTCGTCTTTAATTGCATTTAGTTCCTTTTCTGTGTTGATTTTGTAATGATAATTTAATTTTAAACTTTTTTGAGCATTAATAATATTTTTAGCTTTTTCTGGATCCATTTTTCGAAATTCAGTTAATCTTTTAAAGCGTTCTTTATCAGAAGCTTCTACTAATAAAATTATATCACATATTTCATTTAAACCTATTTGATCAATTAAAGCACCATCTATTATCACATATTCATACTTATCCTTTTTATATTTCTCTATTAATTCTGAAACAAATTCTTTAATTTTTGGATGAACCACAGAATTTAAATAATCTAAATTTTTTTTATTTGTAAAAACTATCTGAGCTAATTTGCTCCTTTGAATTTCATTATTTTCTAAAATTTTATCACCAAATTTTTTTACCAGTTTTTCTTTTATATCTTTTTCAAACAACGCTTTATGACCAAGCTTGTCAAGATCAATTATTGGATATCCCTTTTCCTTTAAAAGACTGGCAATGGTACTTTTACCACTGCCAGCCAATCCTGTAATTCCTATTATTTTCATAATTCGAATTTTTCCTTTTTTGAAACTTTTTCATTTACTTCTTTTGCAAATTCTTCATATCCTTCTCTACCCATTAATGCGTATGTAACCTTCTTACCAAGTTCAACCCCTGGTTGATCATATGCGTTTATTTCAAGTAATTTTGCCATAATTGCTGTTTGGAATTCATAAAGGAAGAAGAATTCACCAACATTAAATGAATTTATTTCAGGGAATATAACCTTCATATTTGGTTTTCCATGTTCTGTTAACGCATATTCAGTTCCAAATAATTCTGTATTCAACAATTCTGATAATGTTTTCCCACCTAAATAGGATAATGCGGAATATTCTTCATGCACTTTTGGTATTTTTATATCTCTTTCAAACTTTTCAAGTTTTAAGAATGTTACTACTTTATCATCTGGGCCTTCATTATATAATTGAACCTGTGAATGCTGATCAGTTGCTCCCAATGCCTTTACAGGAGTTTGACCAACATTTACAATTTCTCCATTTATATTATATTTCTTTCCCAAACTTTCTGCCCAGAGCTGTCTATACCAATCAGCAAGTAATAGTAGTTTATTTGAATATGGCATCATAACAGAAATATTATATCCTTTTTTATAATATAAGAAGTGTAAAAGTGCATTTAACGCTGCTGGATTTTCTTTCAAATTTTTATTTGATACTTTATCCAACATAGATTTTGCCCCGTTTAATAAATCTATAATATCAATACCACCCGCTAATGCTGAAAGCAATCCAACTGGTGTTAATACACTAAATCTTCCGCCAACTTCTGGTGGAATTTCCAATGTTTTTATACCTTCTTCTTTGGAAATTTTTCTTAAAATTCCATTTTCAGGATCTGTTGTAAATATTATATGTTCTTTAGGATCAAGCCCATAACTCTCTATTATTCCTCTTGCTATAAGATAATTTGACATTGCTTCAGCTGTTGTTCCGGATTTTGATATAACATTAAATAATGTTGTATGAGGATCTATTTGATCTAAAATAGATGCAACAAAATCGGGATCTACATTATCAATAATAAATATTTTTGGTGTTTTTCTATTTTTCATATAATTATAATTTAATGGATTTAATGTTGTTTGTAAAGCAATATTTCCTAATGCTGAACCACCTATCCCAAGAACCACAAAACTTTCAAATGATTGTATCCAATCCTGTAAATCAAGAATTTTATCAAGAAATTTGGTATCCTGAGGAAGTTTTACAAACCCTGGCTTTTCATTTAATATCTCATCTATGATTTCAGCTATTTTTCCCTCATATTCAATCAACTCTTCTTGTTTTATACCTTTTTCAATATTAGGAAAAAACATATTTGTAAAATCAAATTTTAATCCTTTCATTTTACCCCTCCCATAATAAAATTTATAAAGATTTTAATATTTCAAAATACTTTCTACTCTAACATTATCTAACTTTTCTCTTGGATTTAAAAATTCTAATTCAATTAAACAAATAATCCCTGAAACTTCAGCTTCTAATTTTTCTACCAATGTTTGAATTGCTTTTATTGTTCCGCCAGTTGCTAAAACATCATCAACAATTAAAACCTTTTCTCCTTTTTCAAGTGCATCTTTATGCATTTGAATCTTAGCTTCACCATATTCTAACGCATATGAAACTTCAACTACTTCATAAGGTAATTTCCCAGGTTTTCTAACAGGAACTAATTTTTTTCCTAATTTATATGCTAATGCTGAACCAAATAAAAATCCTCTTGCTTCTGGAACAAGAATTGCATCAAATTCTATATCTTTAACTTTTTCAGCCATTTCATCTATTACACCTTTAAAAGCTTCTGGGTCTGCCAATAATGGTGTAATATCTTTAAAAATTATCCCCGGCTTTGGAAAATCTGGAATGTCTCTAATAAATTTTTCAAAGTTCATAATCAATTCCTCCTTAATTAATATAAAATATTGACAGCATTATTTTACCATATTTTTTTTAAAATACAACATCATTTTTTATATAAAATTAATCATGCCCCTTTTATGGGGCATGATTATTGTTTATACCTACTATTATATTTATATGAATAATTTAATAATATTGATATTTTCTTTTCTAATTCTATCAAAGTAACTTTATTTCCTTCTTTTAGAGTTTCAAACGCCGCTTTTATTACAAGAATTCTTGGATATTTATCTAAAGTGACCTTAATCGGGTCAACAATTTTAAAGTTTTTTTTACTTTCAACATCTAATGTTTTCATTTTTTTATCACTCCCTTCAAAAAAAATACTTGACAAAAATAATTTTAGATGTTATAATCTAAACGCATTAAGTGAGAAGGGCTCGTAGCTCAGTTGGTGAGAGCTTCCGGCTCATAACCGGGAGGTCGGTGGTTCGAATCCACCCGAGCCCACCAGATGCGAGGTTTTTAACCTCGCTTTTTTTTATACCTATATTAATTTTAATATATTTTATTTTTTTTGTCAAGTTTTTTTGTTTTTCAGGTTAATTTTTTAATCTTCCAATTTTCTTTTATATACATCGTTCCAGAACGTTACTTTTTGTTAATGAATTCTTATCATTTTCTTTTCACTTTTTTGATATTTTTTATTTTTTGTAATGAGTACTTTTATGATATAATAATTAATGTATCACTTGATATATTAATAGAATGAGGTGTTTTTATGAAAAAAATGTTAACTTTTTTATTTCTTATGTTTTATTCCCTGATATTTTCCATTACAATTGATACACTTGATAATCAAAATTATACAGGTACATTTCTTTCTATGAATCGGGCTCTTGTTTTTATAAAAGATCATAATAATAAGATTCAAAAAATTTCATTATCCATGATTAAAGATATGAATTTCACACGCGAAGAAAAAGAAAATATGTATTTTTCCCTTAATAACACCTATACTTTTAAGGGTGCTTTTGAAAGAATCGATGGGGATTATTTTATTTTTAAAAATGATAATGCTATTTTTTATATAAAGAACAGCGATTTAAAAATCGTCGTCGTTAAAAAAAGAGTTTTATCTTCTTATGTTGCCACGATATTCGGTGAATTTAGATTTAATTCTATAAAGATCATTTCTGATAAATTATGGAAGGTTTCTACAAATTATGGAATTATTGAAATTCCTTCAAATTATATTCTTTCTTATTTCAGACCCAATTTAAGTAGCAAAAATAAAAATATTGTATATTTTAAAAACGGGGATTTTCTTTTTTATGAAAATATAGAAATAAAAAATGGTCTTTTCATTTTTAAAGCTCTTGATTTTTCTTTTTATGCCTCTGCAGAAGATATTATTTTTCTAAAATCTAAGAATTACATTCCTCAAATTGATTCTTTTAAAGAGATGTATAAATTAACTATTAATGAAAAAGAGTTTTACACAAAAAGCTTTAAGATAGTGAATAATTCTCTGGTTTTTGATAATTATTCTTTTAAAAATCCAAAGATTGATTTTATTTCCAGGTCTATAGTTAATTTATTTGTTTCAGAAGATTCTTTTATTGGTGGTATTTCAGTAAACAATAACAGGATTTATGTTTCTGCACAATCAGGTTTATTTTATATTTTCGATTTTTATGGTAATTTAATTAAGAAATTTTCTTTAAAATCCTTTGCAGTTGATCCTCCAGTAATCTATAAAAATAAGGTTTTTGTTTCAACAATTAGAAAAAGTTTGTATGTTATATCCAATGATTCAACCATAACTAAATTTGATTTTGATACAATTAGTGCAGGAGTATCTATAAAATCTCAAAATACATTATTATTACCAACGTGGTACAGAGGTTTTTTTATATTGGATCAAAATCTCAAAGTGTTAAAATCTTTTGATACTAAAATGTCAAAATTTTCATCTATTATTGATCATGAAGGAAATATTATTTTTCTTGATGCTTATTCTAATATTATGAAATTGGATAAAGGTTTTAATATCCTTTTTTCAAAACAATTTGGCGACGAAGCATTAACAACATATTTTAATATTGATAAAGATAATAATATTTATGTTAACGGTCCATATGTCACTTTTACTGTATTTGACAAAAACGGCAATATTTTATGGAAAGTTGATTTGGATGATTTACCTTATTCATATCCATTAATTGATAAAGATAAAACCGTTTATGTTTCAAGTAAAGGAAAATATTTATATGCTTTAAAAAATGGAAAAATTTTATGGAAGAAATATATTGGTTATATTCCCGGAACAGGAATTCTAACAAAAAATATGATTATTCTAAATGCTCTTGATCATAATGTATATTTTATTGACAAAAAAACAGGAAATATTATTAAAAAATATCATTTAGGGTATTCAAAAATGCTATGTTCTGATGATAATAATATTTTCTTTGCCGGTTCAAATGGAGTTATTGCAATTTTATATTTAAATGAAGATATAATTTCACAATACAAGTTTTCTTGCAAACATACTAATAATCCTTATATAAAATAATTAAAAGCCCTGATTTTCAGGGCTTTTGTATTTACAAATTAATAATATTTTCTGCCATTTCAGAAAAAGTGCCATCATGTGTAACTATAAAAGCTTGCTCAATATTTTTTAACATTTTCTTCAAATTCTCTGCTAATAGATTTTTTCTTTCCTCATCTAAATTACTTGTAGGTTCGTCTAATATATAGAAATTTGCATTTGACAAAAAGGTTGCCAATGCTATCCTGATTGAAATAGCTACACTTACCTGTTCTCCGCCTGATAATATTGAAAAATCTCTATCTCCTTTTATCTCGTCACGTAATATGACTAAATAATCCCTCGATGAATCCCAGATTATTACTTCATTTTTTCCAGTAATTTCTCTATAGTTATTAGTTGCATATGTAGAGATAATATTTGTAACCCTCTCACTAACATACTTTCCCATAGCTTTTATATTTTCTCTAAATTCCTTTGTTAATTTTAATTTTTTCTTAAAATACTGAACTTTATCTATATATTCCTTTCTTTCTTTTTCTTTTTTATTCAACTCGTTTAAAATATTTATTAGATTTTCTCTTTCATTTCTTTTTCCACCAAGTATTTTATTCATTTCCGATATATCAGTATATAATATTTTTATTTTTTGATTTAACTCTTTTAATTCCGCTTCTAACTTCTCATCTTTTTCAAAAGATAGTATTTTTTCTTTTACTTCTTGTATTGTATTTTTTAAATTTTCTAAATTTTCTTCTTCTATTTGTTTTGCTACTTTTAATTCTTCAATTTTATTTGATAATTCTTTATTTTTCAAATAATTATCATAATCTATTTTGTATCTTTTTCTCTCTGTTTTTAATCTCTCTATTATTTCCCTAATTTCTTCTATTTCTATTTCAATATCACCATATGCTTTCAATTCTTCTATCAATGAAATCCTTTTTGATTTTATATTTAATATTTTACTTTTATACTCTTCTGTTTTTCTAGTTATTTCCAGTATAAAATTCTGTTTTTCATTAATTTCATTTCTATATTTTTTTATATTTTTAAAAATGTTATTGAGTTCATTTTTTAATTCCGCATTTTTAGCTGAAATTTCATTTATTTCAGCAGTAATTTTTCCTCTTTTTTCACGTATATCGCCATATTTTTCCTTTATTTCATTTATCTGATTTTCTATTGTTTTGTTTTCTAATTCAATATTTTCAATATTTTCAATCTCTTTTTTTATTGCAGAAATATTCGATTTTATTTCTATTACATTACCATCATTTTCAGCTATTTCATTTTCTATATTTTTATGTAATTCTAATTGTTTAACATATTCATTCACTGTTTTATTTAATCTTTCAATTTCAACATCAAAATAATTATTACCTTCTTTTTTTTGTTCCAAATTTAGACACTTTTCATTTAATATTGGACAAATTCCATCTTTCAATTCTTCTTTTGAATTTTTTAGATTTTCAATTTTTATTTGAATTTCCCTAATTTTATTTTTTAGTTCTTCCTTTTCTTTTAGCTTATTTGTCAGATATTCTTTATTTTTTTCATATTCTAATAATTTTACTTTTAACTCTTCTAATTTTTGTAATTTCTTTTCCTTCTCAGTAATAATTTCTAAATTATTCTTTCTTTTTTCCAATAATATATTGTAACTATCATATTCATTATCTATTTTTTCCTTTATGTTCATTTGTTCCTTTAATTGTTTCTCTGTTTCTACCAACTCAACATTTATCTTTTGATATATTTCATTTAATTTTTCTAATTCATCTTTTTTATTATTAATGATCTCTTTTTCTTCTCCAACTCTTTTTTCTGCAGTTTTTAATTTTTCAGATAACAGCTCTTCAGAACTTTCCAACCTTTTTATTTTCTCTTGAATTTCTCTTTTTTTCTTTTCTCTCAGTATTAACTCTTTTTCCTTTTGTGAGTTATTTTCTATTTCATATTCTAATTCTTTATACTTCCTATAGCCTTCTTCACTTTTCATTACTATTTCCTTTGCTTTTAAAGATTGATCAATATCTTTTTCCAACTTTAAAATTTTTTCTTGCAAAACTTCTTCTTTTAATTTTAATGAATCCAACTTATGTTCATATTCTTTCAGTCTATTGATTTTTTCTTCAAGAGATTTCTTTTTTTCGTCATATCGAGCCGCTTTTTCTTTCAATTTTGATAATTCATTTTCCAAATTTTCTATTTCCTTTTTTACTTTTTCCAATTCCAAATCTTTTCCTGCATATTCTTCTATTTGCTTTTCCAATATTTCTACTTTACTTTCAAAAGACAATATTTGTTCATTATATTTTTTTTCTGAAAGCTGCAAAATCGAATACAATTGCTCATAAACTTCCGTATCAAAGATTTTATTAAACAACTCCTTTCTCGATGATGGTGTTTCATTAAAAACTCCTATAATATCATTTTGATTTGCACTAATTACATTTCTGAATATCTCTTTTATATTTTTACCTTTTATTCCTGCAAGAACACCTATTTTTCTAATTACATCATCTTTTCTTTCCGAAAGAACCGTCCCATTTTTCTCTTTCAAAATCACTTTGCTTTGTCCGCCTATCTTGCGTTCTACAATATATTCATTATCATCATTACCAATAAATTCAACTGTAATTGTAGCTGTTTTAGCCCCTTTATTTACCGCATTTTTAAGACTTTTATCCCTCGGTTCTATATCAAACATAGCTATTCCCAATGCTTCAAATATTGAACTTTTTCCCGTTCCATTTTTACCCAACAATAGATTTATTCCTTCCCTGAACTCAACGATTTTTTCTCTATGATTTCTATAATTTTTTAATTGTATTCTATTTATTTTCATTATTTTCACCTTCTAAAATACCACTTAAAAAATTATCAAATATTTCGTTTATAAATTCCGGATTACCTAAATTTTCTTTCATTAAACCTATATTTTTAATCACCTTATTACTATTTGAAGAAAAAATATTCCCCCAGGATTCTATAACCCTTTTTTCTATTTCCTCTTTGTTTATATTTTTTATATTATCTACTCCACTGATATAAGATGTATATTCAACATTTATAAATACCTTTAAAACGCCCTTGTTTTCAAGTATTTTCTCTATTTTTTCGGTATCCACTATTTTATTGTTCAAATTCTTGATCTTTAATTTTACAATATCTCCCTCATTTATTTGAATATTTTCTAATTCATCATATATTTCATCTGACATATCAAATGCATATGTTTTAACTTCACGCTTATTGGAAGGAAAAAATTCATATTTATTTGTTTCAGTATCAAATATAATAAATCCTTTTTCATCTCCTTCACCAAAATCCCAGTATTCTGGTGAACCAGGAACAAAGAAATATGGATTTTCTTTTGGAAACTTTCTATATGTATGCAAATGCCCACCAGCCATATACAATACTTTTCCTTTAAACTTTTCTATTGTTTCAGCTTTTACACAACCAGGAAGTATCTCTCCACCTATTCCAGTATGAACAATCACTATATTTTTTTTGTTGCTATCAAGCTTTTGGGCTAAATCATCTAAAATCTCATCTATTATAACTCCTTGATATGGAATACCATAAAAATTAATATCTTCAATTGTTATGGGATTACATATACATTCTCCATCTTTTCTTTCAAATTCCGGAATTTTTACCAATTTTCTCTTTTCAAAATATTTTATCCATGAATCATTATCGGAATATATCCTGTCGTGATTACCCTCTATTAAAAAAGTAACTATATTATTTTCTTTCAATTTTTCTAATAACTTTTCAGTTTTATATAAAATATCCGGTAATAAAGAACTTCTATCAAAAATATCTCCAGCTATTATAAATACATCAACATTTTTTTCTATCCCCTGCTCTATTATATATTCTGCTGCTTTAAAATAATCATCATACCTAACCTTTGAAAAATTTCCAATTCCTCCTGCCGGTCTTCTTCCAAGATGCCAATCAGCTGTGTGTAATATTTTCATATTCCATTCCCCCTAAAACTCTTTGCTTAATTGATTTATAAGTTGAAAAAATTCTGGAAAGGATATTTCAACATCTTTTTCGTTTTCAATGTATATACCCTCTTCGCTAATTAATCCCGCTATACCAAACATCATAGCTATTCTGTGGTCGCCAAATGTTTCAATCTTTCCACCTTTTATTCTCTGTTTTCCAGATATTTCAAAACCGTCAGGATATTCTTTAATTCTAATTCCTAAATTCTTGAAATTATCAACTATTGATTTTATCCTATCGCTTTCTTTTACCCTCAACTCTGTTGCATTTCTTAAAATTATTTTCCCATCAACATTTGTTCCAACCAAAGCTAAAAGTGGCAATTCATCTATTGCCGCAGGAATTAATTCTTTAGAAACTTCAATTCCTCGCAATTTTTTTGATGTTTCAACATAAATATTTCCATATGGTTCCGGTTCATTTTCAATAATTTCATATTCAATATTAGCCCCCATTGATTTTAATATTTCAATATATCCCATTCTTGTATTATTTAATCCAACATTTTCTATTGTGATTTTAGCATTTTCATGCAATATTCCAAGGGTTATAAAAAATGCTGCTGAAGATATATCACCAGGAATATAAAAATTTTTTAATGGATATAATTCCGATTTTTGAATTTCTACATAATTCTTACTAACCTTTATATTAGCTCCCATATATTCTAACATTCTTTCAGTATGATCCCTTGAACTCTTATCTCCTCTAATTATTGTTTTTCCTTCCGCATCTAATCCTGCTATTATTATCGCTGATTTAACCTGAGCACTTGGAATAGGTAAAGTATAATCTATCCCTTTTAATTTTCCTCCTATTATTTTTAATGGCAATTTATTATTCCGAGTCTCAATATTCGCTCCCATTTGTCTTAATGGTTCTACAACTCGTTTCATAGGCCTTTTGGAAAGGGATTGATCCCCAGTTAACAAAAACAGCCCGTTTTTTGACGTAAAGTATCCACTCAGCAAACGGGCTGTTGTTCCTGAATTACCACAATATAATTCATATTTATCTTCTTTTATTTTTTGAGGTATTATCTTAAGTTTATTAAAATCTCCTGAAAAACGCATTCCTATTTTCTTCAATATTTCAAATGTCCTTTTTGTATCCTCTGATAATAATAAATTATTGATAATACTTTCATCTTTTGCCAGTGAAGATAATATCAACGCTCTATGTGTAATGGACTTATCAGCTGGCATACTCAATTTAGCCCTTATCTTTTTTATTGGCATTATCCTCATATAATTTCAACTCCGAAAGCCTTTGATAATTCTCTTAATTCTTTCACAACCTCTTCAAATTCTTTGAAAGTTAAACTTTGCTTCCCATCGGAAAGGGCTTTTTCTGGTTTAGGATGTACTTCAACCATTATTCCCATTGCTCCAACAGCAAGTGAAGCTCTTATGAGATCAGGAATTATATCCCTTCTTCCAGCCGCATGGCTTGGATCAATTATAATTGGTAAAAAAGTTTCGTTTTTCAATACTGGCACAGCAGATATATCCAGAGTATTTCTTGTCTGTGTTTCAAAGGTTCTAATACCTCTTTCGCACAATATTATATTTTTATTTCCTTCAAGGGCTATATATTCCGCAGAATATAGAAACTCTTTAATTGTCATCATAAAACCACGTTTTAACAACACCGGCTTAGACATTTGACCAACTTTTTTTAAAAGTCCATAATTCTGAGAATTTCTTGAGCCTATTTGAATTATATCTGCGCATTTATTTACAATTTCAAGACTCTCTTCCTCAAGAGCTTCTGTTATTATTTTCAAATTATATTTTTCAGAGGCAGACTTTAAATATTCCAATCCTTTTTTGCCAAGCCCCTGAAAAGAATATGGAGAAGTCCTTGGTTTGAAAACTCCTCCACGCATTATTTTTATTTCCAGTTCTGAAAGGAAATGCGCAGTTTCTTCAACAATCTCCTTGCTTTCTACAGAACATGGTCCAGCAATTATTGTAAAATAACCTTTTCCAAAAAATACATCTTCTGATATATTTACTTTATAATCATCCAAGATATTCTCTTTTGAAATTATTTTTATGTCCATATCTTCCTCCTGGAATCTATTTAATACTGCTTATAATTAATTATAACATTTTTTGTTGAATTTTCTGATATATTGCGTATTAAAAATCTTTCATAATACTTAATATATTAATTTAAAAAAGGGCATATTTAAATGCCCTTTACTTATTTTTGAGAATATCAATTACTTCATCTAATGTTATATCAAATATATTTTCAGCCAGATTATTTAATTCATCTAGATTCATATTTTCAAGTTTATCCAGATAAATTTTTATATCTTCTCCAAATTTTTTTAACAATTGAACCCGTAATAGCGTTATCGCTTTTCTTCTTTCACCTTCTAATATTCCCTGTTGAATTCCCTGTTGAATTCCCTGTTGAATTCCTTCTTGAATTCCTTCTTGAATTCCTTGTTGAAATCCATCTTTTTTACCTTTTTCCATTCCTTCTTCATATCCCTTTTCTAGAGCATCATGAATCGCTTCATTTACCGCTTTTACAAAATTCTCAAACATATTTTCCACCTCCTCTTCAAAAACTTCTTCAGGAAGTTCCAATTCCCCATTCCTTTTGACGAGAGTTTTTATCACTCCGTTCACATAATTTCTAAATTTTTCCTTTTCTTTATCAGGCAATTTTTCCAACTCTTCTTTTATTTCATATATTATTTTCTGAATTTTATTTCGTTCTGCTTTATTTAAAGCTAATAATAAACCTAATGCATTTTTTATATTTATTAATTGTTCCTCAGAAATTTGGCTTAAATCAATTACTTCATATTTAAATTTTGGTGTATATTCATCAAACATTTCCCAATTTTCTACTTTTTTCATAAACCAATTTTCAGCCGTCCATTTTCTTTTTCCTGTATAAAATACTATCGGCATTATTGGTATTAATTTAAACCCTTTTGTTCTCGATTCTTTTTTATGTTCATTTATATAATTTTTCCATATTCGTACCATATATTCGAGTATTCTAAATTGCATTAAATAATCTACAGTTGATTGATGTTCTATCAATAAATATAGATATACTTCATTTTCAAAATATTTTACTTTAAATAGTAAATCACTTTCCTTATCTCCGTATTTTATATCTGTAAATTTTGTATGTTCTATTGTTATATCTTCTACTGAAATCCCATAACTTTTTAATTTAGGAATAAACATATTTATAAATTCAAGTACCATTTCTTTATCGGAAAATATTTCCTTGAATAATTGATCGTATATTCCCATCTTTCCTTTTCCCCCTTATTCTTTCATATATATTATATCATAATCAGATTTTTGGATTAAATTTATTATGTTATAGATTCCTTAATGCTTGTTTTTATAATTTGTTCAAGTGCCTTTACTATATTTTCCAATGACATACTTGGAAGATTTCCTTTTTTATCAATAATTTGTTCAGGAAGATAAGGAACATGAATAAATCCACCTAAAGTTTTTTTAAAATCCCTTTCAATATAATACATCAATCCATACAATAAATGGTTGCAAACAAAGGTTCCTGCGCTGTTTGATATCTCTGCTGGAATACCTATACCTTCCAACTCCTTTTTTATCTTTTTTATAGGAAGATTGGAAAAATATGCATTTTCACCATCAAAGAATATAGGCTTATCCTCTGGTTTTTGCCCTTCATTATCCGGAATTTTGGCATCATCGATATTTATTGCCACTCTTTCTATTGATATTCTTGCCCTTCCACCAGCTTGACCAACACATATTACTATATCCGGTTGCTCCTCACACATTTTACTTCTTAATGTTTCTATGGATTTATAAAATACCGTTGGGATTTCTAACCTTATTATCTCACCACCATAAATACTGCTTGATAATCGCTTTACCGCTTCAAAAGATGGATTAATCTTTTCACCATCAAATGGTTCAAAACCTGTCACTAATACTTTCATTATTTCACCCTTCCTTTAAATTATTCATTAAATTATATCATAACAATATCCCCTTCCAGAAAAACGGAAGGGGATATTAACTAAAAATGGCTGTCTTGTGGTATTTTAAATATTTATTTTACCTTTAATATACTTTGAGGTTGTAATGTTTTGTCTATTCTTTTTACAAGGCCTGTCAAAACCTTTCCAGGTCCAACTTCATATACTTTTTCAACACCTATTTCCTTCATCTTCTTTATTGATTCAACCCATCTTACAGTACCGGTTATCTGTTTTATGAGATTCTCCTTTATTTTTTCCGGATCTTCCTCAACCTCTGCGGAATAATTCTGAATCACCTTATACTTTGGTGTTTTGAACTCTATTTTTGCCAATTCATCTGCCATTTTTTCCTGGGCTGGTGCAACTAATTTTGAATGGAAAGGACCACTAACATTTAATTCAACTACCTTTTTCGCACCTTTTTCTTTCATTATTTCTAAAGCCTTTTGTACTTCTTTTTTATCTCCGCTTATCACTATCTGTTCAGGAGAATTATGATTTGCTACATTTACATTTTCAAATTCCTTTAAAACTTCATTTATTTTTTCTATATCAAGTCCTATTATTGCCCCCATACCTCCTACACCTGGAGGACATGCTTCACTCATGTATTTTCCTCTCAACCTAACCAATTTTACTGCATCTTCAAAAGATAATACTCCAGCTCCTGCTAACGCTGTCCATTCCCCTAACGAATGTCCAGCTACTACATCTGGAACAATATTTAATTTTTCAATTGCATATAAATACATTATATAAGATATAGTTAATAATGAAGGTTGAGTATTTTCTGTCAAAGTTAATAATTGTTCATCATCACCAAATATTATCCCTTTTAAATCAACACTTATGCTTTCTGATGCTATATCTAAATATTTCTCATATTCAGGATATTTTTCAAGTATTTCTTTTCCCATTCCAAGTGTTTGTGAACCCTGGCCAGGAAATACAAATGCTATCATTTTTCAGCACCTCTCTCTTTTAAAATTTTCTCAAATTCCATACCAAATTCTTCTACAATTTCTTTTACACTTCTTATTTCATTTATTAATCCAGCACTTTGCCCAGCCATGAAAGAACCATTTTCTAAATCACCATCAACAAATGCTTTTCTTAAACTACCAACCATCAATTCTTCTGCTTCCTCCGGTGATGCAACTTCAAGTTTCTTTATTTTCTTTGCAAACTTTGTTTTTAAAACTCTTGCTGGATGTCCCATTGTCGCACCTGTTACAATAGCATCTCTAATTCCAGCTTTTAAAATAAGATTTTTGTAATTTTCATGTGCCTCACATTCATGAGTAGCGACAAAACGTGTCCCCATTTGTATTCCTTCGGCACCAAGTTCTATTACGGCCTTCATTCCCCTAATATCCGCTATTCCGCCAGCTGCAACTACAGGAATATCAAGAACTTCAACTAATTTTGGTATAAGAACCATCGTAGTAACATCACCTATATGGCCACCACATTCCATTCCTTCTCCAATTATTATGTCCACACCAGCTTTTTGAAGTCTCAAAGCGAGGTTTTCAGAAGAAACTACAGCCATAACCTTTATATTGTTTTCTTTTAATTCTGGAATATATTTCCCTGGATTTCCAGCACCGAAAACCAATACAGGTACTTTCTTTTTTATTGCTATTTCAACTAATTGATCAGCATATGGATTAACGAGAATTATATTAACCGCATATGTTTTATCGGTTAATGTATTTATTTCATCTATTGCTTTTTCCAATATTTCCGGTGTCATACTTCCTGCACCAATAGTTCCCAAACCACCTGCATTTGATACAGCTGCTGCAAGTTTTGGCGTTCCTACCCAGGCCATACCGCCTTCAAAAATTGGATATTTTATATTTAGTATTTCTGTAACTCTATTCATTACCACACCTCCATGCAATTCCTGATGCCGTCATCCCACCACCAACCGATATAAATAAATAATCCTTTAACGATATTTCATTATTGCCATATTTTACAAATAAAGATACCGGTATACTGGCTGCTCCCGTATTTCCATAACCTTCTATTATATCTATAAATTCAGTGTTTTTATAATATTTTTTTACACTTTCCAGTATCCTTTTGTTTGCCTGATGAGGAACTACTATCTTTTCTCCATATTCCTTAAAATACGCATCTATCATTTTTCTCATATTATTGACTGCAAATTTATATACCCTTTTACCATCCATTTTTATCTTTTTATTTTCATTTATATTTAATGCATCAAGATATTCTGGATCATAATGAACCCTATGATCACATACACAATTGTCATGATTTTCCAAAATCATGGCTACAGCCGCATCAGAAAATAAGATAGCAGTATTTATATCATCAGGTTCAACAAGATCCGATAATTTTTCCGATATAATCATCAATATTTTATTGGCTATATTTTCTCTAAACATTGAATTTGCAATATGCAAAGAAGTAATGAAACCAACAAATCCGTTTGATATATCTATTCCGTATCTTGGCGTTGCTATTTTTAATTCTTCAAATGCTCTTACATAATAAGGAACATAATGTGCTCCTACTGAAGATACAAATAATACAGTATCAACACCATTTAAATTTAAACCTTCTGTTGCCTTCATTCCCATTTGAAATATATCCAGTTCGGATACAAACCTTTTTTTTATTCCTGTTCTTTTATATATCCATTCTTCAGAAACATTAAACCTTTCTGCAAGTTCTTTATTATCCAACACTCTTTCAGGAATATATGCATTAATTTCTTTAATTTTCATGTTATCCCTTCTTTATTCCAACAAGTATTTCAGCACTTGTTACTACTTTTCCATTCACCTTTCCTTTTCCACTTAATTTATACATACCCATTTTCTCCTGAATCAATTCAACTTCATATACAAGCTTATCTCCAGGACGAACCTCTTTTTTAAATCTTGCCTTGTCTATACCTAAAAACAATGGTATTGCATCATCTTTTAAATCCTTCATCAATAATAATCCGGCAGTTTGTGCGAGGCCTTCTATAATAAGTACCCCCGGCATTATTGGATATTGTGGAAAATGCCCCTGAAAAAACGGTTCATTTACCGACACATTTTTATATGCAATTATTTTATTTTCTGAAACTTCTTCCACACCATCAACCAACAAAAAAGGATATCTATGTGGTAATATTTTCATTATTTCATCAATATTCATTACTCCCATTGTGTTATCACCCCTACCGCTTCAGGTCCTAAATGAGTTCCTATTACTGTATCCAACATTGAATAAACTATATCTTCATCTTTTATTCCCCTGTTTCTTAATTCTTCTAACAATTGGCCACCATATTTTAAATTGCCAGTATGAATCACTGCCAATCTCTTTAATCTCATGGAATCAATTCTTTCAAGTCCTAAATTTGCCAATTCCTTTACCATCTTACCAATACCTCTCACATTTTTTACAGGTATAATTTCCCCTTCAGTCAATGAAAGGACTGGCTTCATATTAAGCAATCCACCCATTAATGCCTTTGCTTTACCAATTCTACCACCCTTGTATAAATAATCTAAATTGGTAACGCTAAAATATATTCTTGTAGTCTTGTAAAATTCCCTTGCATATTCAACAAGTTGTTCGACGCTATACATTCCACTTTTTATTCTTTCCATTAATTCCAAAACAAGAAAACCTAAACCGTAACTGGTTAATTTTGAATCCAGTAAAAATATTCTTTTTTCATCAACCATAGAAGCTGCTAATCTTGCAGAATTTAATGTCCCACTTAATTTTTCAGAAATTGTAACTGTAATAAGATAATCATATCTTTTTAGCATATCCCTGTATACCTCTTCAAAATCCTTTACAGAAGGTTGAGAGGTTAAAGGTACGTATGATCCAACTTTTAAGTCCTCATAAAAAGTTGTCTGGCATAAATCAATTGCTTTTACATGATTTCCGTTTCTTAAAATATATAATGAAGCATATCCAATATCGTTTTTTTCCATAAATTCCTGTGTTAAATTACACGTATTATCGGTAACTATACCTATTTTCATATAAAATCACTCCTCTTACAAACTTTTATACACTATCGATGCATTATGTCCTCCAAATCCAAATGAATTCTTTATGGCATATTCTACCTTTTCTTCTATAGTTTCTTTTGGGAAATTCAAATCTTTTAATTCATCATTGGGTTCAAATAAACTTGGCATTCCATGAATAAATCCTTCTTTCATCTGCAATACCATACCTATAAATTCTATTGCTGCTGCTGCACCTAATCCATGTCCTACCAATGATTTTGTTCCCTGGATATATATTTTTTTAGCATGTTCTCCAAATGCACTTCTTAGAGCTCGTGTTTCAGCAATATCTCCAGCAGGTGTTGAAGTAGCATGACAATTTGCAAGTTTTACCTTTTCTGGATCAACCTTTGCATCTTCAAGAGCTAATTCCACAGCTTTAGCTGCACCAGTCCCATTTTCATCAGGAGCACTTATATGATAAGCATCACCTGTCATACCAAATCCTTCTACATATCCATAAATATTTGCATTTCTTTTTTTAGCGTGTTCTTCAGATTCAAGCACAATAACCCCTGCACCTTCAGCCATTACAAAACCATCTCTATCTTTATCAAATGGTCTTGATGCAGTCTTAGGATCATCATTTCTTGTTGATAATGCCATCATATTAGCAAATGCAGCTATTGGCATTGGATCTATTGTTGCTTCAGTTCCTCCAACTATTGCAACATCTACATAACCATGTCTTATTAACATACTTCCCATAATTATTGCATGTAATGATGATGCACAGGCACTTACTGTATTAAAATTAGGACCTTTTAATCCAAATTCTATTGAAACAACACCTGAAGCCATATCAGAAATCATCATTGGTATCAAGAAAGGACTAACAACTCTTGGACCTTTCTTTTCCATTTTCAAAAATTCCTTATATAATGTTTTAAATCCACCTATTCCTGATGCAACAATTACTGCTGCATTTTCCTTCCAATCTTCTCCTTCAAGATTACTATCTTCCAATGCTTCTTTTGTTGCTGCAATTGCAAACTGTAAAAATCTGTCATATCTTCTTGCAAGCTTTTTATCCATATATAACGTTGGTTCAAAATCTTTAACCTCTGCTGCAATCTTTACCTTATGATCTGTTGTGTCAAATTGAGTTATGTGATCAATACCTATAGTCATCTTTTTTAATTCTTCCTTAAATTCCTTTGTGTTTTTTGCTATTGAATTAATAGTTCCTAATCCTGTTACTGCTACTTTTCTCATTTTCATACCTCCCACTGTATTTTTTATTCCATTATTATTATTAGCAACACCGTGCCAACTTATTTTTATACGAACATTTGTTTGCAGTTTTAAAAATTTTTATACCCTGAATACATAAACTATATAAAACATATACAAATCTTATACCCTTTTATAAAAAAATCCCTTCCGAAAAATTCGGAAGGGATTTGTTCATATACTAATTATTTTCCCATGTAAGGAAATGTAGTTTATAAGTTCATCAAATAGTGGATAATTTTTCAGTGTTGAGATATCACCTATTATTATCAGTTTTTTACGGGCTCTGGTTATTGCTACATTTAATCTTCTTTCGTCTTTTAAGAATCCTATTGTTCCTTCATCGTTGCTTCTGGTTAACGAAAGGATTATTACGTCATTTTCTCTTCCCTGAAAACCATCGACGGTATTGACATAAAAATCTGTCTTTTCTTTTAAATATTTCATCTGGTCTTTGTAAGGTGTGATTATTCCAAAATCGACATTTTGTTCTTTTAATATGGTTGCCAGTTCAATTACTATTTTTGCTTCCAATGGATTGTATTTTGATTTTGAACCTTTTTTATATATTTCAAACCTTTCTGGATTTGAGGAGGTATCTACAAAAACAATTGGTGTTGTATCAAGAATTTCCTTTGTTTTTTCATCATTTACTTCTGAAAGATCAAGAGTTAAGGTTTGATTATAGACATTATCTGCACTTCTTAATATTCCGTTATAGAACTTTTGATTTGAGAATTGCATTATTTTGTCATTCATCCTATATTGAACCTTTAATATCGCGGAATGCGATGGATATTTGTTAATCATTCTTTCAAAAAGCGTTTTTGAAAGAATATTTTCTACATCTTTATTTAATATTGTTGGTGGCAATTGTCTGTGGTCTCCACCCATAACTATCTTTTTGCCATGTGTAATTGGTATATAACATGAAGGTTCTGTCGATTGGGATGCTTCATCTATTACCACAACATCAAAGGTTATATTTTCTAACTCATCTATTCCTGATGTACTGTTTGTGCTTACTATAATTTGATATTCTTCAATTATTTTTTTTATTAACTCTTCTTCCATTTCCCTGGCTTTGTCAAAGAGTTTTTGAACTTCATTGTTTATTTTTATCCATTCGTACATTTTTTTCATTACATCTGGAAATATTCCTCTTGTTCCTCTGTCTTTTAAAGCATATTTTTCAATTTGTTCGTCTGTTAACCCCCTTCTGTTTTGTGGAGTTGGTTTTATTCCTGTTTTGTCTCTTTTTTCAGATAATTGCATAGCTTCATCTCTGATTTTTACAATTTCTTTGTATTCTTCATGGTTTTCTGCTATGTAATATAATGAATGTTTTTTTAAGTCTTCGTCTACACGCCCTGGATGTCCAAGCCGGCAGATTTTAAAGGTTTCATATTTTATTAGATTTCCAAGTATATTATCTGTTGCAGCGTTTGAGTCAGCAGTTACAAGCACTTTCTTTTCTTTTTTAGCTTCCTGGACTATAATTTCTGTTAATGTTCTTGTTTTTCCTGTTCCAGGTGGTCCATGAATTAAAAATATTTCTTTGCTTCCAATTGCTTTTTCTACTGCTTCTTTCTGAGATTTGTTCAATGAGTTATCAAAAAACTTTATTTTTTCTTTTTTAATGGGTGTTGGTTTATATTTCCCGGTAAATATGTTTTTTAATATTTTTAATTCATTTTCAGCATAATTCATTTTTAAAATGGCTTTTTGCATTCTTTTAAAGGTTATTTCATTTAAGAATAAATCAAGTCTTATGTTTTTGCTTTTATATACCCAAACAGGAATTTTTTCAGAAAAGGATACGATAATATACTTTTTCCCAACTTCTGTAACCGTCGCTGTTAAATCACTTTTTAATGGATCGCCTTTACTTACCAATACAATATCTCCAGAAGAAATCTCTGTTTTTATATCCTTTTTTCTGCCAAATTTTACTATGTATAAGTTACCTATTTCCCTTCCAAGATATTTTCCAGAAAGGCCTGTTATAGCCCTTCCCATTTTTTCCCTTTCTTTTTTGTACAATTTTATTTCATTTTTCATAGCCTGTATTTCTGCTTCTTTTTCCAGTTCTATTGCTTCATACAGTTTTTCAAAAAAGTTCATCGCATCACCTCATAATTGATTATATATTTAAATTTTATGTTATAATATTTCTGAAAAAAATAAAGGAGTTGAAATTTTGATTGGTGAATATCCTGAAAAGTCATGGTCTCTTTCAAAACATAAAATTTTGAATAAATGCCCTCGTGAATTCTACTTCACAAAGTTTTATAAATGGCGTGGTTGGGAAGATACTGTTGAGTACAGAAAAAAACTTGCGTATAGGCTGGATAAAATCACTACAATTGAAAAATATCTTGGTAATGTAGTTCATGATTTTATCACAATAAATATTACTACATCTTCTTTAAATAACAAAAGAGATGCTGTTAATTTCATAGGAAATAAATTTAATATTGCCATAAAAGATTCGTATAAACATAAAAAGCAATGGTTTGAAAGACCTAAGGATTATGTTATGTTCCATTCTGTTTATTATAACACGAGAAAATTATTTGATGATAATTTTGGAAGAAATTTAAAAGAAAAAACTGAAAAAATAATTAATAATTACTTTTCTTCTGATACTTATCAGCGATTAAAAGAGGAACATATTAAATATGAAGTTGATGAAACTAATTTCCCTCATTTTTTTATAAATGATTATAAGATTTACAGCATTATCGATTTAATGTTCGAACAAAATGGAAAGATTTATATTGTTGATTGGAAAACAGGAAAGCCTTCTAAAGATGATGAATTTCAATTAAGGTTATATGCATTATATGCTTCTTTAAAGTATGGATTCCCACTTGAGGACATTATCTTGATTAATGAATATCTTCTTTATGGTTATGCAGAAGAAAGAGTATTTAAAAATGAGGATATTATAGAAGTTGAAGAGTTTATAAAAGAACAGATAAAGGTTTTAGAAGGTTATCTTAAGGATTCATATTTAAATATTCCAAAAGATGAAGAATATTTTGTAGCAAATCCATCTATAAATAATTGTAAATGGTGTAATTTCAAAGAAATATGTCCTGCATATAAGGAAATGAGGGAAAAGAACAAAATTTAAAATGGATTTCTTGACAATTTAAACTTTATATTATATAATAATTTGTGATGTGGGGTCGTGGCGCAGCTGGGAGCGCGCTACCATGGCACGGTAGAGGTCGTGGGTTCAAGTCCCATCGACTCCACCAGAAAATGGGGAATTTATCCCCATTTTTTTGTTTTTTTGTTAAATGTATGATATAATTTAAGGGGTGAGAAACTTGCATAATAAAACATTTATCTTCGATCTTGATGGAACATTATTAAATTCAAATGAGTCCATTTCCCAAAGAACTGTTGAAAGTATTAAAAAAATATTTGAAATGGGAAGTTTTATAATTATTGCAAGTGGTCGAATGTATAAATCTACAAGATTAATTGTAGAAAAATATATGCCTTTTTTACATAATAACATCCCTATTGTTTCATATAATGGTGCATATGTTGTAAGTCATACAGGGGAAGTTGTTTTTGAATCTGATATTTTAAAGGATTTAGCTATTAAGGTTATTGAGGATTTAAAAAAACACGATACACATGTGCAAATATATTTAAATGATGATTTAATTACCGATAAAGACAATGATGAAATAAAACAATATGCCAAACATTCAGGTGTTGAATATAAGATTGTAAAAGATATTGTTGAGCATATAAAACAACATGGAGAACCAACAAAAATTCTCGCTATAAATCAACCAGAGAAACTTGATATTATTCAAAAATCCATGACAGAAAAATATGGAAATACCTTAAATATAGTTAGATCATTTAGTATTTATCTTGATTTTTTAAATAAGGATTCATCCAAAGGTCTTGCTTTAAAGAAATTAAAGGAAATTTACAGATTTAATCTGGAAGAAGCATATATATTCGGAGATAGTGAAAATGATATATCTATGCTTTCTCTGTCAAAGAATTCTTATGCAATGGCCAATGCAAATGAACATGTTAAAGAATCTGCAAGAAATATAACCCTATCAAATGATGAAGAGGGTGTTGCTATTGTCCTTGAAAAGATTATTTCTAATTTTAGTAATAGTAATTAATTTTATTTATGTTTTTTCTGAAAAAATACCAATTGAAAAAGAAAAAGTAATAATAGGTTATTTAAATACCTCTTTAGAAGATTCAGTCAATAAAGAGGCTTTTTATGGTTATTTGCTAAATTTACATGAATTAGATAAAGAATTGGATTATTTTGTTTTAGGCACATTAAACTCTTATGACTTGATATTTGAATTTTCAAAAAGTATAGGCTCTTTTTTAAAAAGAAAAGGATATGATTTTGTTGTATTTGGTAATTTAGCCACATTAAAAAAAGGAACAGAAAATTTTTTAGAATATATTGCAAGCTCCCCATATATAGTATCCCAGGTTCTTTATACTATGATACGCGGGTTTGAAACATCAGGCATTTTTCCTGTTATCTACCTCAGACAGGATTTTGATTCAGATGTAAAGAATTCCTTAGAACAAAAGGCTGGAAAAGTTTTTTATTATTCTAATACATATGATAAAACCTTTATGTTTTATGATAAAATAGAAAAAAAGGTATTTTTAAATAATGATATTTATCCAGAATTAAACTGGGAAATTTTTAATTCTGAAAATTATAAAGAAATAATAAAAGAAATATATGAAAATTCTATTATTGTTACAGGCTGGATAGGAAAAAACTATAAAAAATACTATAGAAAACTTCCTGAAAACAGTAAAGAAAAAAGTATAGTTTATTTTTCAAAAAGCGTTGAAAATCTTATAAACGATTTTATCAACAATAAAACTCCTATATATTCTGCAAAGAAAAATTGGAGTTGGTAAAAAAATAAGGGGGGAATAAAATGGATTTTGAAAATAAGGTAAATCAATTAGAAAAAGAGAATAATCAATTGAAGGAAAAAGTTGATCAACTTGAAAGTACAATTGATAATATGAATAAACTTATTGAAGAATATAATACTTTTACTAAAGAAGAGATAGATGCATATAGTGATTTTGTAGATGATATTATCACACGTGATTTTATTGATCCATCAACAAGGGTATATTCAAGAAAATTTTTTGATAAGATTTTTTACCTGTTACTTGAAAAGGCTTTCGAAAGCCAGAAAAATTATGGTCTTATTATTCTAAAATTACCGGAATTAGCTGAAATAAAATACGAAGGTGAATTGTATAAAGGTCCTGAAATGGAAATAGGAAAAATATTAAGAAGCAATGTAAGATTGCCGTTGGACTTAGTGTTGAGATATTCAAAAACAACATTTGCCATAATTATACCAGACATTACAGAAGATGTATTGTTTAAAGTTTCCGACAGAATAAAAAGTCAAATTGAAAAACTTGATTTTATAAACAATTTAGAGATATACAAATTTTATTTACCTCAAGATTTAACATCTACGGGAGATTTAATAAAATATTTTGAATAGCGCTATTCATATGAATGGAGGAAATAGAATGAAACATAGATTGGAGATTGAAACCATGGGTAAAATGAAAGTTGCCGGACCTCAATATGCAAACGGTGAAATCACCATATCCGGTTCAAAAAATTCGGCATTACCTATATTAGCTGCAACAATTCTAACCGATGAAAAGGTTATATTGCATAATATACCAAATCTTGCTGACGTTAATACAATGATTGAAATATTAGAAAACACAGGTAAAAAGGTTACGTGGGAAAACTCAACATTAGTTATAGAAAAAGGCGAAGAAAAAATCAATTCTATTTTACCCTATGGTCCTGTAAGAAAAATGCGAGCTTCATTTAACGTACTTGGCCCACTTACCATAAGAAATGGTTATGCAAAAGTTGCATTACCTGGAGGTTGTTCAATAGGTGTAAGACCTGTTAATTTTCATTTAGAAGGTTTAAAAAAATTAGGAATTGAATCAAAAATCGAACATGGTTATACAAATTCAAAATTTACAGAAAATAATCATCAGAAAAAAATACATATTTCATTGCCTTTCCCAAGTGTTGGTGCAACTGAACATTTAATTACAACAGCAGTAATGTTAAAAGATACTGAAACAATATTGACCAATTGTGCCCAAGAACCCGAAATTGTAGATTTATGTAATTTCCTAATTTCAATGGGAGCTAGAATCGAAGGTCAGGGATCATCTAATATCAAAATTTATGGCACCGATAGATTATACGGAACAGAATATACTATTATTCCAGATAGAATTGAAGCTGGAACTTATGCTATATTAGGAGCTATACTCGGGGGAAAAGTTACTTTAAACAATGTAATAGAAGATCATCTTTTCTCCTTACTTGATATTTTTGAAAAACTCGGAATTCATTATGAATTTAAAAATAATACGTTAATTGTTAGCGGTATTTCAAAAATGGAATTAACTCCTGTTGATGTTGAAACCTCGACATTCCCTGGATTTCCAACAGATTTACAACCTCAACTAATGGTATTGCTTAGCTTAATTCCTGGAAGATCATCTATAACAGAAAATGTTTTTAAAACAAGATTTAATCATGTTGATGAACTTAACAGAATGGGTGCAAAAATTTTTGTTGAAAGTAATACGGCAATTATTACAGGAGTAACAAAGTTATCAGGCGCTCCACTTGAAGCAACAGATTTAAGAGCATCAGCAGCATTATTAATTGCTGCGTTAGCAGCTGAAGGGGAAACTGTAATTAATAACGTTGATCATATATTTAGAGGATATGAAAAATTATTTGACAAATTAGAAAAACTAAATTTAAGTGTTGAATACTTTGAATAAGGCAGTTCTTTTAAAGAACTGCCTTATTTTTAATTTATAAGATTAATGGAAAATAAATGAGTATAATTATCATCTTGCCATTTTCTTAACATAAATACAGCATAATTGATATTGAAATTTTTTTCATAAAGCGTTAGAATACAAATGACACAATATTTTATTTTGGAGGGATTATTTTGATATCAAAAATTATAAAAAGTATTCAACCATCTATTACTCTAGAATTAAATGCAAAAGCTATAGAGCTTGAAAAAAGTGGAGAAGATGTAGTTAAATTAACTGCTGGAGAACCGGATTTTATAACTCCTAAAGAAATTATTGAAAGTGCTTATAAAGCTATGCTTGAAGGAAAAACAAAATATACTGACTCAGCTGGTATTTTGGAATTGAGAGAAAAAATTGCTGATTTTATTAATAGTAGAAGAAACACAACATATACTCCAGATAATATTGTTGTATCCAATGGCGGAAAACAGGCATTGTACAATACGTTATTGGCATTATTAAACCCTGCAGATGAAGTTATAATGCTTGATCCTGCATGGGTAAGTTATGAAGCTCAAATAAAAATGGCCCGTGGAATTCCTGTTCATGTTCCATTAAAATTCAAAAATAATTTTATTCCAAAAGCTTCTGATATAGAACCTTATTTAAGCGAAAGAACAAAAGCTATAATTATTAATTCTCCAAATAATCCAACTGGCGCCGTATATCCCGAAGAAACATTTAAAGAAATTTATGAATTAATAAAAGATAGAGAAATTTATATTATAAGTGATGAAGTATATGAAAAATTAGTATTTGAAGGTGATTTTTTCTCACCTACACAATTAGAAGAATTAAGAGAAAGAACTATAATAATTAATGCTTTTTCAAAAACATGGTCAATGACAGGGTGGAGAGTTGGTTACTCAGTAGCTCCAAAAGAAATTTCAAAAGAAATTAAGAAAATACAGAGTCATCTTTCTTCAAATATCAATACTCCTGCTCAATATGGTGCATTATCAGCATTTGATGTAGATATTGATTATTATATAGAAAAATTTGATGAAAGAAGAAAATTTGTTTTGAACAAATTCAATCAAACAGATTTACCTTATGTTTATCCAAAAGGAGCATTTTATCTATTTATAGATGTTTCAAAATACGATACTAATGACTTAAATTTCTGTAATCAACTATTAAAAACAAAAAAATTAGCTGTTATACCTGGTAGTGGTTTTGGAGCTAAAGGGTTCATAAGAATTTCTTATGCAAACTCTATAGAAAATCTTGAAAAAGGAATCAATAGACTTATTGAATATATCAATGAGGTGAGATAATGAAAATTGATTTAGTTACTGCAGAAATTGGCAGTACAACAACTATAGTAACCTTATTTGATAAAATAGATACTAAAAAGCCTATTATTCTTTCTCAAGGAGAACATTACACAACTATTAATGAAGGGGATATAACAATAGGTATAGAACGAGCATTGAAAATTGCCGAGGAGCGTTTAGGAGAAAAGGTTGAATGGAATAAATTCCTTGCAACGTCCTCAGCCGCCGGCGGTTTGAAGATGACTGTTCATGGACTTGTATATGATATGACTGTAAAAGCTTCAAGAGAAGCTGCTCTTGGCGCTGGTGGTGTAATAAAATATATCACCGCTGGCAAAATGAGAAAATCCCATTTAAAAAAGATTCTTGAAATAAAACCAAATGTAATTTTTCTTGCTGGTGGTGTTGATTATGGTGAAGAAGAAACTGTATTACATAATGCCGAATTATTAAGGAATTTACCTATAAATGTTCCTGTAATTTACGCAGGAAATGTTGCTGTTGTTGATGAAATTAGAGAAATTTTTGAAGATAGTGGAAAAAAATTATATATTACCGAAAACGTATATCCAAAGGTTGATCAATTAAATGTTGAACCGGCAAGAAAGGTAATTCAAGAGGTTTTTTCTGAACATATTATCCACGCGCCAGGAATGGAAAAAATAGAAGAATATGTTGATGAAAAAATTATTCCTACACCTGCAGCTGTAATGAGAACTACACAACTATTAAGTGAATTATATAAAGATGTTTTAACAGTAGATATTGGAGGAGCAACTACAGACGTTGACTCTGTTACTGAAGGCGATCCAGAAATTCAAAGTATTATGATTAATCCTGAACCAGTTGCCAAAAGAACCGTAGAAGGGGATATGGGAGTATTTGTGAATGCACATACAGTAATAGAACTTATTGGCGAAAAAGAATTAAGAAAAAGATTTGAAAATTTTGATAAACTTGTTGAAGAAATTTCTCCATACCCCAAAACCATTGAAAATGAAAAGTTTATGGCAGCATTAGCTGAATATTGTTTTGTTGAAGGAATAAGAAGACACGCTGGAAGGAAAAAACATATCTATACACCTTTAGGGAGAAAAACTATTGCTCAGGGAAAGGATTTAACAGCTATAAAATATATTTTTGGAACTGGTGGTGTTCTTACAAGATCAAAATTCAATAAAACTATAATAAAATCAATTATCGGCCAACATAAACATCATCCTGATGAATTGTTGCCAAAAGAAATCAAAAAAATTGGTTATGATAAAAATTATATTTTCGCTCCTATTGGAGTAATTTCAACTATTGACAAAGAAATTGCTATTAATATATTAAAAGAAGATATAGAATTTTTTAATATTGATTGAAAAAACGCAAATACCCTGATATAATATAAATATAATAAAAATTCTATCAGGGGGCGAAATTATGAAGAAATTTCTTTTCTTATTTTTTGTTTTTGTATTATCGTTATTAGTATTTTCCGAAAAATTCTATCTTTTAAATGGTAAAGTTATTGAAGGTAAATTAGTACACTATTACAATGGTATATACGATGTGCAATTGAAAGATTCTTTAATTCAACTTAATGAAAAAGATATCGTAAAAATTATAATTCCAAAGCACATTGAAAAATATGTTTATCCTTTTATTGAAAAATCAAATGAATGGAAAATAGGAGGAAGAAGACAGGGCGGTAGCTTAATATATGTAGATACTGTGGATGGTAAAAAATGGTTAAGAATACATAAAGACGGTTTTTCTGAAAACAATTTATATAAAGATTTCAAACTTCCATATGGAAATAGAACACATGTTAATTTATCTGTTGATATGATGGGATTCACTTCAAGTACAAAAAGTACTGATGAAAAAGAATATTCTTTAGCAGGATTATTAATTGTTTTTATGGATAAAGATGGATATGAAGTTGGAAAAACATCATATGTATGGGGAAATAATTCCTATCCTTTTGAAAAACATAAATGGATTAATCGATTATATGCTACAATGTATACGCCATTTGAATTAAACTTTGATGTATCTAAATTTGCAAATGAAAAAGCTGATAAAATGAGAATTGTATTCTGGACATATTGTAGTAGTAATAAAAAGGATTTGGTTGCCGATTTATGGATTAAAAATTTCAACTTGATTTTATCGTATCCAACATTTGAAAAATAATCTCAAGTCTCCCTAACGGGAGGCTTTATTTTTAGAATATTATATTGAAGGGGGATAATATGAAAAATATCGAAAAATTTTTTAACACCATAAAAATTAACTTTGACATTAATAGATTACTTAAAAATGAAAATCAAAAAATAGCTGTAATGTATTATGCTGAAAATGAATATGGTGAAGTTTTAATGCTTGAAAGATATAAAGAACCATTTGCAGGAAAATTAGTTCCGCCTGGTGGAAAAGTAAAGGATAATGAAGAGATTATTGAAGCAATGAAAAGAGAGTATATGGAAGAAACAGGTTTTAATTTAGAAAATATTGAACTAAAAGCATTTACTTCCGAAGAAGGTCCAGAACATTATAACTGGATATTATTTATATTTTTAGCGAAAATAAAGAAAGAACCTCTGCCAGAATGTAATGAAGGTATTTTAAAATGGATAAATAAAAAGCATTTTCAAAAAGAAAACTTAACGGATATAGATAAAAAGATTATTCCATATCTTTATGATGAAAAAGACTTTATTTATTTCTTTGAAATCAATTATGATGAAAATAAAAAAGCTCAAATAATAAATATTCAGGAAATAAAAAAGCCTTATTCTCCTTAGCTCTGGAATAAGGCTTTTTTTTTATTTTCCATATTTTTTAAATAAATAATTCATTATTATCCCGCTAAAAAACGCAAATAATATTATAAAGAAGTTTAACAACAATACATATTTTACATCTAATAAGCTCAATGCAAGCGGCATCCATTGAATCTTAACTGACCATGCAGCAATTGTTGCTGCAACTACCCCAACACTTGCTCCTTCTTTTATTAGTTCAGCAAAGAAAGGATAAAATGCAAATGCTGGTCCAACCATCATTGTTCCAAAAACTACTCCTAATGACATTCCTTTTAATCCACTTTCATGGCCAATAAACTTTGATATAGTTTTCTTGGTTACTACTTCTGAAATGTATCCAGTTAAAAATGCAACACCAATTATTACCAATGAAAGATTTAATAATGTTTTTAACGCATAAATAACTCCATTTATCGCTTTATCTGGATTAATTATTATAAGAACAATTGCAATTATTAAAAGAATAAATTCCATCATGAAATTTTTTATAAATTGCTTCATATTATCATCTCCATAATAATGGAAATTATAATAATAGAAATAACTGCAAGAGTATTTCTAATCAATGTAAATTTTTTACCCAAATATTGAAATTCATAAGTTATAAACATTATCCCAAGCATAACCCAGGATAATAAAAACGCTGTTACAAGAGATACAGTTGCATTATTCTGGAAAAGATATTGGGCTATTGGATAGCCGCTGGCAGGTGGCCCCATCATAATTGAACCTGTAATTAATCCTGCTACTACTCCTTTTATACCTGAAAAATTCAATAAAAATTGTCCAACTTTGTCTGGAGCAAGAAAATTCTGCAACATTCCTATAATCAAAAATATTATGAATAACCTTAAAACATTTTGAATTAAGTTCTTCTTACCTTTCTTCAATGCCTTTTTAAACTTTTGTTTTTCATTTTTCCTCAATAAAGAAATATATAACCCCATAACAAATAAAACAAAAATTCCACCACTAATTATTGTACTCATACTATCATAACCCCTTAAAATATTTATTTATTATATCTATAGTTTTATCTATATCCTCTTTTTTAATCCAATAATGGGTTACAAACCTCCATATTCCCTCTTCTGGAGGATTAATTTTTATACCGTTTTTTCTCATATAATCAATAAAATCTATATTTTCAAA
This sequence comes from Marinitoga sp. 1138, assembly GCF_013363265.1. NCBI lineage: Bacteria > Thermotogati > Thermotogota > Thermotogae > Petrotogales > Petrotogaceae > Marinitoga > Marinitoga sp. 1138. Next base: position 22,104 of record NZ_LBFA01000001.1, on the reverse strand, counting down.
ATCCCTGTTAATTTTAAAAAAGACCATGTTAATATGAACCTCTTCAACTATATTGATAAAATCAAATTCTTCAAGCTTTGATTTTAAATATTTGGCATTTTCATGATCTTCATCCAGTCTTAATCGCATTTTTTCAAGTGCAACAATTCCTGCTGCAGCAAGAATCCCCGCCTGTCTTAATCCACCACCCATAATTTTTCTTCTTTTTTTAGCTTTTTCAATAAAATCTTTGCTTCCAACTACTACAGATCCAACTGGAGCACATAATCCTTTAGAAAGGCAAAAGCTAACAGAATCGGCATATTTGGCAATTTCTGACGCTTCGACTTTTAAATAGGTCGCTGCATTAAAAATCCTTGCACCATCAAGATGAATGGGAATACTATATTCATCAGCTATTTTCCTTATTTCTTTAAAATTTTCCAGAAGTATTACTCTTCCATTGGAATGTGCATTCTCAAGACATATTAAACCCGTTTTTGGATAATGTATATCTTCTTCTTTTCTAATCTTTCTTAAAACCTCTTCAGGTGGTAAAGCACCTTTATCAGAATTCACAGTTCTTAACTGAACTCCTGCTATTATAGATGCTGCACCTGCTTCGTGCTGAACAATATGACAATCATCACCAACAATTACTTCATTACCGCGTTCACAATGTGTAAATAAAGAAAGTTGATTTCCAAAAGTACCGCTTGGCACAAAAAGCCCTGCTTCTTTTCCTAATATATGCGCTGCCATTTCTTCTAATTTTTTTATTGTAGGATCTTCTTCGTAAACATCGTCACCAACCTCAGCTTTACACATTGCTTCTCTCATTTCTTCTGTTGGTTCAGTTACTGTATCGCTCCTTAAATCTATAAACTTCACAAAAATTCCCCCTCAAAGTTATAAATGATTAACTAAATTATACTATAATTCTTATTGAAATGTCAAAAAATGGAGGTAATGGATTATGGTCGAAACACCGCCAATTGAAATAATTGAATATTTTAATGCTCCAATAGAAAAAGTATGGAATGTTTTTGTTAATGAAAATGGTTGGAGTCCATGGTTTACTGATAAAATGTATATGGAATTAAGAAATGAAGGTAAAATCACATTTTTATGGAAGCAATTAACCCTTGGTGAAATTGTGGAAGATGAAGGATATATTGAAGAAATAATAGATAAGCGGTTAATAATATTCTGGTGGTATAAAGAAGAAAGAGGATATCGTTCAAAGGTTGAAATGTCTTTTTCTAAAGACGAAAATAACGGAACCTGGCTTAAAATAATTGATTATACACAGGTATATACTCTCGATGAATTACAAATAAAATATGGTTGTGCATTAGGTTGGGGGCAAATGCTAACCCTTGCAAAATTATGGATAGAAAAAGGAATTACAATTATATAAGAAATTCCAGCTGAATTCTCAGCCAGAATTATTAAATTTTAAATATTAAGTTTAATTCCCTTTCCAGTCCTTCCACAAAATTTTTAATAATTTTATTTTTTTCTTCTGCCATTTTTTTAGCGGTTTTCGTATGCATTAAATCTCCTAATTTCAGTATTTTTTCATAAAAATGGTTTAGTCTTTCTTTTATATCACCACCATTTTTATGCATAAATACCCTTGCTATTCCAATATTTCCTAAAGCGTCAAGCCTATCTGCATCCTGTAAAATCTTTGCTTCAAGTGTTTCAGGAATTAAACCCTTGCTAAATCTGTGAACTTCTATACAATATTTCACTTCATTAACATATGGATAATTTATTTCTTTTAAAAATCTTTCTGCCCTCAATGCCCCTTCTATTGCATGATCTTCAATTAATCCTTTTAATTCATCTGCTCTTGCAATATCATGTAAAAGAGCAGAAATTATCACAATTTCTTTATTGGCATTTTCATTTTCTGCTATAATTTCAGCATTTTTCGTTACCCTTAATATATGCCCAAAATCATGCGAATGTTCGTGCTCTAAGTTTAATACATATTCATATATCTTTTTTATATAATCCATTTATCTTCCTCCATAATATCTAACTCTTTTTTATAGATTATCCATTCATCTTGAAATTCAAACAATAACGGATGAACTTTTACCCCTTTATTAATTGCTTTATAGAATGTTTTAGCAAATAATTTATCGGTTTTAAAATTTGGAGAAAAAACTTCTGCTTTTGAAAATACTAAAATATAAACTTCTGTTTCATAGCCTTTTTCTTTTAATTCAATTAATTCATTTAGATGTTTAGTTCCTCTTTTTGTTGGAGCATCTGGGAATAATGCAATTCCATTTATAGATAAAGTACATCCTTTTACTTCAATCCATGTTTTCTCATTACCTAAAAAATCTATTCTGCTATTATTGTACTTTACTTCTGCCTGTAATTTCTCAAACCTTTTTTCAAGCATTTTTTGAGCAATATATCTATGATACATTGAATTAACAAGTACATATTTATCATCTTTTTTAGCAGCAATTAAATCCCACTTTGTTTTTCTTTTTTTATTTGAGACAGATTTTATCAAAACCTCATTTCCAGAATATAATAACTCCTTTAATCTTCCTGGATCATGAACGTGAACTTCATGAATTTCATTGTTAATTTCAATTTTTGCAAGATACCTATTTGGTCTGTCAATAAAAGTTCCTGTTTGAAGATTTTCTATTTTTATTACTTTCATAAATTCCTCCTAACCGCTTTTTATAATATTATATCAAGAAAATATTTTTGTCCAAAATTAATATATTCATATTAATAAAAAAACACTATTTTATTAATAATCAAGAAAAGAAATTTTTTTATTATTATTGTAGAATGAATATGAAAACATATAGAAAGTGAGATGATTAAAAATGTCTAAAAAATTAACTCTTCACGAACTCTTTAAAACTATTTCAAATCAAACAAGAATTGAAATATTAATATCTATCCTTGATAATCATTTAACTACTTCAGATATAGCCAATAGGTTAGGCTATGATATTTCGACAGTGTATAGACATCTCACACATATGAAAAAAATTGGAATTCTAACTTCTTCAAGAAAAAAAGGTATTGAATATTTTGATTTTGCATCAACTAAAATATTTCGTATTTTAGAGTATGCCATTGAATTTGTTTCCGAAATAAATGGAACGGGAATAATTGATTGTTCTGATTCTACAATATGTCCATTTGATCAAAATAAATTAAATATAAAACCTGATATTATTCTTGATATGCGTGGAGAAATATGCCCTATCCCTGACATAAAAACAAGAAAAGTGCTTGAAAATATGGATAAAGATAAAATCTTATTGGTAATTGTAGATTATCCATTATCTGCAGAAAGGATTCCTATTTCGGTAACTAAAGAGGGCAATACTGTTTTGGGAAAAATTAGTGAATTTCCTGGTGAAATAAAGATATATATAAAAAAGTCCTGACAACCTTTAAATATATGTCAGGACTTTTTATTATTGGATATCTTTAAATATGTAAAGCCATTCCTTCAGCGTCTTCAAATGCTCCAAGTATTGTTTCTGTTAGAGTTGGATGTGGATGTATATCATTTTCAATTTCTTCAACAGTCAATCCATGTTTAACAGCAAGTACTCCTTCCATTATCATATCGGTTGCTGATGGCGATACCACTGCAAAACCAAGTACTTTACCTGTTTCTTTATCGGCAATAACCTTTGCAAATCCTTCCCTTTCTTCCATTGTTCTTGCTCTTCCATTTGCAGAAACAGGGAATTTCCCTATAACGATTTTTTCTGGATCGAGATCTTTTTCTTTTAAACCTGTTGAGGCTACTTCTGGTGATGAGAAAATTATTGATGGAACTGCTGAATAATCCATTTTCATTTCTTCGCCAGCTATATTATGAGCAGCAACAATTCCTTCAAACATTGCAACATGTGCAAGCATTATCTGTGCTCTTATATCTCCAATTGCATATACATTTTCTATATTTGTTCTCATTCTTTTGTCTGTAACAACACCTTTTTCTATTTTAACTCCAAGTGCTTTTACATCTTCTGGAATATATGGTCTTCTTCCAACTGCAAGTAATACTTTTTCACCTTCGATGATTTCCTCGCCTTTTTCTGATTCTATTGTTACTTTATATATTTCTTCTTTTGAAACTCCCTTTACCTTTGTCTTTTCAAGAACTTTTACACCTTTTTTGGTTAAAGCTTTTTTTACTTCCTGTGCAATATCTGCATCTTCAAATGGCAATATATGGTCTGCAAGTTCAACAATATATACCTTTTTTCCAAGCGAAGAGAAGAATGTAGCAAATTCAACACCAATAACTCCTCCACCAACAATAACTATACTTTCTGGCAATTCTTTCATATTATTAAATACATCATCACTTGTCCATATTCCTTCAACTTCGCTAAATGGTGGAAATATAGCTGGTACTGAACCATGGGCTAATACTAAATTTTTTCCTTCAATAACTTCTCCACTTTCTTCGATTTCTACATGATTTTTATCTTTTATAATAGCATTTCCTTTCATTACATCTATATTATTCTTTTTCATAAGATATTCTATACCTTTTCTTGACATTGTAATGGATTTATTCATGTGTTTTAGAATTCCTGCAAGATCATAAGACACATTATCTACTTTTATACCAAACTTTTTTGATTTACCTATAATATCTGAATAAAGATGTGCAGCAGTCAATATAGCTTTTGTAGGAATACACCCCTGATTTGTACATGTTCCCCCAAGATTATTTTTCTCAATAAGGGCAACCTTTTTCTCAAGTTGTGCCAATCTAATTGCTGCAACATATCCTCCTGGTCCTCCACCTATTACAATTGCATCATACATCCTTACCCCTCCTAACCTTTTATATTCAGATATAATTTTATCCTTTTAAAAAAAATACTTATTAACCTTTAGATTAACAAAAAATAAACTCTTAAAAAAATAGGGGAGTTATTAGCTCCCCAAAAATTACTTTACTTATCCAATAAACTTTTCCTGTTTTTCTATAACTTCAATCAAACCGTTATAATCTACCAGCTTTACATTTGCATCTTCATCAGAATATCCTCTCGCATTAAAATCTTCTTTTAATAATACTACTTCTGCATCTGTTAATTTTTTTAAATTTTCAAAATTCCAGTATATTCCGTTTTGTATTAAAACTATTGTATCATCGTTTTTTGCACTTTGAATCTTAAGTCTTTCTACAGGATGATCTATACCATATTTAACCATAATTAAGGCCACAATAACCACCTCACATAAATATTACGTAATCAAAATCATGAAGGAAATCTGATAAATCTTTTTCTGATATCATTTGAACCTGATAATTTTCATCTATATTTTTCACATGATATCTTTCAACATCTTCTTTTAATGCATATACAGGTGTTTCATATCTTTTTATAAATCGTTGAACAATTTTTATTGGCAATAACCCAAGTGATTCTGGTTTAGTGTCGGCAGATATACCTGTTACTGCTTCTTTCATAACCATTACAGCTGGTTCTATATCTTCACCATACATACCAAATGCTGTTCTAAATGCTTCGTTTATCCATATACTTCCTACAGGAGATTGATAGACTACAAACAATACTTTTTTATCCATTATTTTCACCTCACGCCATAAAGCTTATGAATCTATCGCTTTCATATATTAATTCAGCAAGTTCTGGCAATCCACTTGGATTAGAACCTTCAACAATCATATCCTTTGTAATGCCTCTATAATCCATACAAATTCCACAAATTTCAACTCTTCCACCCATATCTACAACTTCTTTTAATAATGAAGGTATTTTCCTATCACTTCTAACGGGTTTTATTTTATCGTTTGAAGCTATTGCAGAATCACAGAATAAGAAAATTGTCACCTCATGCCCTTTATTCAAAGCAGCTTTTGCTATATTTATAGCAGAATCTATATCCTGATAAGTATATGGTTGAACCATAACCTGTATAGCTATTTTCATATTATTGCCTCCTATATCTATATTCTTATAATCAAGAGCAGCCTCCACCAGTTGTTCCAGGTAATCCTCTTCTAATTGGATATCTTTTGTTTTTCCATGCAGTAAATCCACCTGAAACGCTTAATACATTGTATCCCATTTCTTTCAATGTTTTAGCTGCTAAAATTGACCTTCCTCCGGATTTACAATATACAACTATAATCTTATCTTCTGTATTTTTCACAAGCGATGCAATTTTAAATTCCAATAATCCTCTAGGTATCCAATGTGCATTTGGAATATGTCCAGCTTCAACTTCATTTGCTTCTCTAACATCAAGGAATATATATTTTGAATCTTTTGATTTATATATCTTAAATGCTTCTTCAACACTTATTTCCTTTACAACAGCTTTTGCATCAGCAATAAAATCTTTAGCTGTTTTTACCTTAATTTCTGCTGTTAATGTTGTTATCAATAATATCAATACCAATAATGCCAATAAACCCTTTCTTAATTTCATAATTCCACCTCCATAGATTTATAATAATTTATAAAAATAATTAATCCCTTTCATAAAGCCAGTAATAACCAGCCCAGTTTCCAAGAAAAAAGAATATTGTTGTTAAAATAGAACCTATAGCAAGGTGTGAAAATCCTGTAAGGAAATGTCCAATATTACAGCCACCTGCCAAAACAGCTCCAAATCCCATTAAAATTCCACCAAGAGCTACCTGTCCAAACACTTTTGGATCTCTTGGTGCTCTAAATTTGAATTCTTTGCGAATTAATGCGCTTACTAAAGAACCAAAAATAATTCCAAGAATAAACATTCCAGACCAGCCTATATATTTACCGCCTATAAGATAATTCATTAAACTTACCCAGCCACCAGTAATTCCAAGACCATATGTTTGTTTTGTTAAATATCCTAATGCAGAAACAATTACTGTAAGGATACCCAACAATTTCCAGTTCCATGCTGAATCTGGCCTTTCAGTAGTTTTTGTTTTCCAGAGAATATACCATACAATTACCGCAAAAATTATTGCTGGTATCCATGGATTTACCTTTAAAACAGTTGCAATTGTTGGTCCAACAGCGTCATATGCATAATATTTCCCATCACCTTCAACAGTATATACCGGACCTTTTAATAACGAAATTAAAGGTTTTAAAAAGCTTGCTTTAGATGCTGATGCAAATATTGCATAAAATAATGCAGCAATCCACGCGCTTATCATTCCTTCTCCGGTTCTATATGTAACACCACTTGCACATCCACCTGCTAAAACCATTCCAAACCCAAAAATTAAACCTCCAAGTATATTTCCAAGTGGTGCAAATGCGAGCGGATGTAATTGTATTAAACCAAATTGAGCCATTGCAACAAACACAAGTGAATTAATAGAAATTGCCAAAAAAATAGCTTTCATCAAATAATTGTCACCAAAAAACTTAACATCTCTAATTGCTGAGTTAAAACATAAACGCCCTCTTTGTAAAATATAACCAAATAAAAGTCCTACTCCCAATCCAAAATAAATTTCATATTGATAAAGAATATCAAGGAATCCGTCCATTTTTAATCATCCTCCTATAAGGAATTATTTCACTTTTATGTAAATTTTCCATTCGCTATTACCAGCTTCTTTAACCTCTAATACTTCATGCCCTAGTTTTTTCACAGTTTCCGGAATCCTTTCAACTGACATTGCATAATCAATTAAAACCTCTAAAATTTCACCTGATTTCATTTTTTTTAATGCCCTTTTTGTTTCTACATCTGGCACCGGACAAACTTCTCCTCTTACATCAATTGTTTTTGTTACTTCATAATTTGCCATAGTAACTCCCTCCTTATTTTTAGTGATTTTATTCACTTTATATATAAAATACACTTTCATTTTTTACCAAATTTTAAAATTACTTTTTTCACATTTATTATATCTATTTATTGTTAAATAAAAATTTCTATTTTTTTACAAGTTGGTAATAATGAAAAATATTATTTAGATATCTTATTTATCCTTCCTAATTTTTTATTTTTATTTTTCCTTCATTTTACATTAACATTATTAATTTATAATATATCCGGATATCCGGATATTTAGAAAGAGGTGTTTTAATGTTAGAAGAGTTAATGAAAATTCTTGCCGATAAAACCCGTTTACGTATTTTAAATCTTTTATTTTATAGGCCACATTGCGTTTGTGAATTAACTAAAATTCTTGATTTACCTCAATCTACTGTTTCAAGGCATATTTCAAAGATGCGACTAATTGGAATTATTATGCCAGAAAAAATGGGAACTCTTACAAAGTATTCTATTAATGATAAAATAGCAAATAAATTCATTTTTTTTAATTACTTAAAACATGATCTTTTTAACGAATACTCTGAAGATATAGAAAGAAGTAAAGAATATGTTGTCTTAGATAATAATTGCAATCTTTAATATTTCAAGGAGGTAGTTATATGAAAGCTAAAGAATTTCAACCATCATGGTTTGCTGGCATTATGGGAACAGGTATTTTTTCTATCACTTCTTTGATTTTTTCACAATACTTTTCCTTTCTAAGATCGTTTTCTTATTTCCTTTTCTATCTCAATATTCTCTTGTTTATCATTTTTTTATCTTTATGGATTGTGAAATTTTTTATTTTTAAAAAGGATTTTTTAAAAGATTTTTATCATCCGCTTGTTTCCAACTTTTTCTCAGCTTTTGGTGCTGCAATGCTTGTTATATCAGCAAATATACAAATGTTGTTTAATAATTCTTTTTCATTTTCGTTTGGATTCTGGATTGCAGGTACATTTTTTACTATTTTATTCGGCATCATAACTCCATTTATTATGTTTAAAGAAAACCATATAAAACTTGATCACATTTGTCCTGCGTTTTTTATTCCGCCAGTTGCTTTTATTGTTATTCCAATTCCAGGAAGTTTTTTTATTAATCATTTTCAGGGTTGGGTAAATGATTTTATTATTTTTATCAATTACTTTAGCTGGGGAACAGGTTTTTTTCTATTTTTGATAATGTCTGCAATTTCAATGTACAGATTTATTTTACATCATCCATTACCAAATATTATGGCACCAACTATATGGGTTAATCTTGGTCCTATCGGTGCTGGAACAACAGCGTTAATTAAACTAACAAAAGCATCTAATTTTATTATTTCAAAAGATGTTTTTTATGGATTTTCATTTTTATTGTGGGGTTACGGTATCTGGTGGTTGCTAATGGCTATTTCTTTAACTATATATTATTCTAAAAAAATGAAGATACCTTTTACTTTATCCTGGTTTGCTTTTATCTTCCCTACTGGGGCTTACATAACAGCAACTCATACAATATCATTAATATTTAAAATTAAATTTATAGATTATTTTGGATTTATTATTTATTTCCTTTTAGTATTTTTCTGGTTTGCAACTTTCTTTAATTTATTGAATAAAAAAACGGGCAATTCATAACGAATTGCCCGTTTTTTTTATTATATTTCGTGAATTAATAATCCTGATCTTAGTTTTGGTTCAAACCATGTTGATTTGGGTGGCATTGTTTTATTATCATCAGCAACAGCCATTAATTCTTCTATTGATGTTGGATACATGGAGAATGCAACTTTCCAATTTTTACCGTCAATCCAATCTTCTAAAGCTTTTACTCCTCTAATTCCACCAAGGAAGTGAATTCTTGGATCTTTTCTTGGATTTTCAATTCCAAGTATTGGATCTAATAAATAATTTTGAAGAATATAAACATCTAACTGTTCCACAGGATCATTTTCATTAACTATTTCTGGTTTTGCTTTTAATACATACCATTTTTTATTAATATACATTCCAAATTCGTGTCTTGATTTTGGTTTATATGGTGATTCTGGTGCTTCTGAAATTTCGAATTTTTCTTCTACTTTTTTCATAAATTCTTCGTCATTTAATCCGTTCAAATCTTTAACTACTCTATTATAATCAAGGATTTTTAATTCGTCATGCGGGAATACAACAGCCATAAAGAAGTTGTATTCTTCATTTCCTGTATGCGCAGGATTTTTTGATTTTAATATTTCCTTTGTTCTTGAAGCTGCAGCTGCTCTGTGATGACCATCAGCAATATATAATGCTTCAACGCTTTCAAATGCTTTTTGTAATTTTTCTATTAATTCTTCATCTGTTAATACCCATAATTCATGATGAACTTCCTTTTCATCTGTAAAGTCATATATTTTTCTTGCTGCTTCAATCCCTTTGTTTATTAAATCCTTTATTTCTTCTTTTGATTTAAATGTAAGGAATACTGGACCTGTTTGTGCTTCTAAAATCATTATGTGCTTTGTTCTATCGTCTTCTTTATCCTGTCTTGTTAATTCATGCTTTTTAATTAAACCTTTTTGATATTCATCAACAGAAAATGTTGCAAAAATTCCTGTTTGAGAATGCCCCTGCCATGTTTCTCTGTATAAATATAATGCAGGTTTTTCTTCTTCCATTAAAACTCCTGTTTCTTTAAATTTATCAAGATTTTCTTTTGCTTTTTTATACACAACTTCACTGTGTGGATCTATATCTTCATTGAATTCTACTTCTGCCCTTGTAACTCTTAAAAAACTGTTTGGATGTTTTGAAACTATTTCTTTTACTTCTTCTTCTTCTAAAACATCATATGGGGGACAGGAAAATTCCTCTACCATATTTTCTACAGGTCTTAAACCTTTAAATGGTCTAATCACTGACATTTTGACTCCTCCTTTAATAAATTTTGTTTTAAAATCGTCTTTATTATAACAATTCTAATGATTATAAACAACCTGATTATTTTAAAAAACGCTATTTTAAAGAAGGAATATGGGGAATTATTAACTAAAATCTTTCAGTTGCATAAGTATGAAAAATTTTTCAATTAGATAATTCCTTTTTCTTTCAACTCTTGAAAATATTTATCCTGTTTTGGAAACATTATTTTTTTATCTTCTTCATTTATATGATCATATCCACATATGTGCAATATTCCATGAACTAAAATATAAAAAAATTCTTCTTCAAAGGTATTATTAAAGTCTGGAGCCTGTTCTTCAATCCTTTCAACAGATATCATTATATCTCCAATTATTTCTTCATCTAATCCATATTCAAAGGATAATACATCTGTTGGTCCTTTCTTGTTTCTATATTCTTCATTATACTTAGCAATTTCATTATTATCTGTAATTACTATATTTAATTCATAATCTCCTTCGCCTATTTCCTTTAATAATACATATTTTGACACTTCTTCAACTTTTTTTTCATCAATTTTTTTTAAATCTTGATTGTTAATTACATTAATTTTCATTTTTATTCCCTTCCTTCAATAATTCCTGCGGAATTTCCGGATAACTAATTCTGGAATGATTCATATTCAGTATTGTTTCTATCATTGAGTCCTTTATTTTGTTTATTTCAGACAAGGTTAAACCGCAATCATCAAGTTGCCCTTCAAAAAAGAGGTCCTGTATCAGTTTATCAAACCTTTCCGATAAAGTCTTTTTATTTAACTCTTTCATGCTTCTTGTAATTGCTTCTATATTATCCGCAATCATTAAAATAGCAGATTCTTTAAATTGTGGAATTGGTCCTGGATATCTGAACTCCTCTGCTGGAATACTCAATTCCTGTTCAAGATTCTTATGGAAGAAATATCTTTTTATTCTTGTTCCGTGATGTTGTGCTATTAAATCTTCAATGAGTATAGGTAATCTATATTTTCTTGCCAGTTCAATTCCATCTGTAACATGTTTATTCAAGATAATAGCACTAAGTTTCGGATTTATTTTATCATGCGGGTTTATACCTTTTTGATTTTCGGTAAAAAACAATGGTCTTAAAGATTTACCTATATCGTGAAAATATGATCCAACTCTTAACAAAACAGGATTTGCATTTATCGATTCAGAAGCACTTTCAACAAGATTTGCAATAATCAAACTATGATAATATGTTCCTGACGCATTAAATGATAATTTTCTTAATAATGGATGATTCAAATTCCCCAATTCCAACAATCCAATATCGGAATATATTCTTGTTATATATTCAAGATATGGCAACACTCCAAGAATTAATAACATTTGTATAAAATTAGAAAAACTTATTACAGGAATAGCCTCATAGTCAAATTGATAATATAACAGATAAGAAATGATCTGGACTATTATAGCCGAAAAAGCGGGAATTATAATCCTTACCCTCGAATAAAGATTTTTGCTAAAATATGCTGCTACATTCCCTGTAATAAATAGAATAATAAATAACTTAAACGATGAACCAAGTAAAAGTGCAAAATAAAAAGAAAAACCTAAAGATATTAATAATCCCATATAAAAATCCATCATCAAGGTTATCATTACAGTAACAAAAACAGGTGAAATTGCCGGATCCGAATAATATTTTAAAGCTATTATATTTAACACTATACCTATATCAAGTACAGTTAAAAATGTTGCCCAATAATTTTTAGGATGTAATTTGAATTTTTTATTTTTATTCATAAAAAACTCTATTATCCCAAACCAGAAAGGGATAAGTATCAAAAGGGAATTATACAAAAATTCTATGGATACATTTTTCCATAAAAATATTTCAGAAAATATAGATAATATTGAAAAATTAAGTACTATTATCACTATTTTTAACTTATTAAATTTTTTCATTTTTCTTCACCTTGATTTTCTCAAAATTATCATAGGCTTTTATAATTTCTTTAACCAATGGATTTCTAACAACATCATTTTCAGTTAATTCTATAAATGAAATCCCATTTATATTTTTTAATATTTTTTGAACAGCTAAAAGTCCTGAATCCTTTTTGTTTTCAAGATCTATTTGTGTAATATCTCCTGTAATAACAGCTTTTGAATTAAATCCTATCCTGGTCAAAAACATTTTCATTTGATAATATGTAGTATTCTGCGCTTCATCAAGAATAATATATGCATTATTCAAAGTTCTTCCTCTCATATATGCCAATGGTACCACTTCTATAATTCCTTTTTCTTTATATTCAACTATTCTATCTGCTGGCATAAAATCCATTAACGAATCATAAAGCGGCCTTAAATAAGGATCAACTTTTTCGTATAACGTTCCTGGCAAAAAACCTAATTTTTCACCTGCTTCAACTGCAGGTCTTGTTAATATAATTCTCTGTATTTGACCTGTTTTTAAAAATTCAACCGCCATAGCTACTGCAAGATATGTTTTCCCCGTTCCGGCTGGTCCTATACAAAAGACTATATCATTTTTTTTCATTGTGTTTATATATAACGACTGTCCGTGTGTTTTTGCCTGAACTCTCATTCCACTTACTGTAGTATTTACAACACTTTTATATGATTTAGATTCATTTTTTTGAATTGTATTTTTATTATTTTCATATAATGAAGTTATATATTGAAATTCTGTCCAATCAAGCAAATGTCCATTTGAGGTTATATCTATTATTTCCTTTAAAATGCTTTTTACCCTTTCAATATTATTTTTTTTATTTCCTACTATAACAATTCGATTATTTAAATAGCTAATCTCAACATCAAATTTGTTCTTTAAATATTTTACCCTATTATTATAAGTACCGAAAAGTTCTATAATTTCTATGTCATCCGGTATATTAATAAACTCTTTAATAAAATATCACCTCACAATTAGCTTAATATTTATGTTCATAATCAACTATTGACAATGGTTTTCCTGTTTTCAAATATGATTTAATACTTTCAATAGTATAATCTATACCTGCTGTTGTTGCATGAAATGAATAGCCACCTACATGCGGAGATAAAACAACATTATCAAATTCCCATATAGGATATTTTGAAGGATACACATTTTTATTTTCTTTTGTTGGATAATTAAACCATACATCCAAAGCTACACCTTTTAAAATTCCTTCTTTAAGAGATAAATATAACCCTTCTTCATCAATTAATTTCCCTCTTCCAATATTTATTATATACTTATCTTTCATTTTCATAATCCGTTCCTTGCTCAAAATATTAAATGTTTTTTCAGTTAACGGAAGAGTTAAAAACAACATTTCGCTTTGTTCAATTATTTCATCAACATCATAATAAACTTTATCAACATTTTCTGGAATATAATCAATCTTTTTGTTTTTTAATATATGAATTTCAGTATCAAAAGGTTTTAAAAACCTGGCTATATTTTTACCAATTTCTCCAAATCCAAGTATTCCTATTTTCATTCCTTGAATTGAGTGCCATGATTCAAAAATCGATTCTCCAACTGTAAAACCATGCCATACTCCATTTTTTAAATCTTCATGAAATGGAATAACTTTTCCAAGAAGAGCTAAAGCTAAGGCTACAGCTCTTTCAGCGACATATTTCCCATTCCCATGAGCATTTGAAACAATAATATTCTTTTCTTTTAATATTTCCAAAGGTAATTGTTCAACACCAGCAAAAGGAACAAAAATTATTTTAAGCTTTTCTGCTATTTCTAATTCTGTTTCATTTATAAATCCACCTATTATTGCTTCAGCATTTTTTAATGATATTTCTTTATTTTTTTGAGGAAATATTATTTCTATTTCCGGGAATTCCTTTTTTAATTCTTTCAATTTTTCATCCCAGTAACTATTAAATTGATGCAAAAACAGGATTTTCAAAAGAATTCCTCCTTTTTTAGAAGTACTTTATTCTTTTTCCAATAATATTTTCTATATCCTTTTTATATATTCTTATAACAACCCATGCCATTCCTTCATTCATATCAAATCCCTGATTTATTTCCTGGGCACCTTTTATTAAACCATATAATTTTGATTCAATTTCTTTGTTTTGCATAACGAAATCTTTTACAGTTGTACTGGAATCAATATATGTCCCATAAACATATTCCACTGCTTTTGTATATGCATCCTGCCTTGCAGCCTCAAGCGCTGCAAGTTTTGCCTGTGCTTCATGAGGAAAAGTTTTGTAATCAATAATTCCAAATCCTTTAAAATCATGATATGAAGTATTCTTTTCCATATCCGGTTGAGCAAATATACCACTATTTGTAGCTCCACATGAATTAAATGTAATTACTATAATAAATAATGCCAGAATAAAATATAATCTTCTTTTCATATCAACACCTCCCATTTTCCATATACAGTACATATTATACCATATATTTTTCATATAAAAATGGCTAATCTCAGACGAGATTAGCCATTTTATTATTCTTTTAACTTTTCAATTTCCTCTTCAACCTCTTTGACACCCTCTTCATAATACTTTTCTTCATCAGGTGCAAGTTCTTTCAATAACCTTAAAAATTCTCCTGCGTGTACTCTTTCTTCATTGGCAATATCAATAAGAACTTCTTTTGCCAATTTGTTATCCGTAGATTCTGCAAGTTGCATATACATTTGAACTGCCTCATATTCTGCTGCAACCATGAATCTAATAGCCCTTACCAATTCTTCATGAGATAATTTCTTATCCTTTTTTAATCCAGAAAATGGATTTGCAAATTCAGGCATATTATCCCCCCCATCATGTAATAACCCATAGATTTTTCTATAAAAATCATTTATAATAATTCACTATTTTTTCAATATCATCTGTAATTACAGCATCTATATAACCATCTAAATTTTCTAATGTTTTAATATCATTTAATGTCCATATTACAATATGCAACCCAATCTCAGAATATTTTGATATTAATGTTTTAAAATTATCTAACCCCAACATTTCAATTCCTTCAACTGGAAGGTTTAAAGAATAAAAATTAAGCTCTTTGTGTAAGTCCATTATTTTTTCTATTCTCTCTTTATCTTCAATTAATAGTCCAAGATCTATATCTTTATCAAGATTTCTTAAACGTCTCAAACTTTCAATTTCAAATGAAGAAAATAGAACTCTATCAAACGCATTAAAACTTTTAACAACATTATATGCAAGCTCAGAGGCATCTGGATCTTTTATTTCAACATTAATATATGCATATTCTGGTAATTTTACAAAAACCTCTTCAAGCGTAGGAACTGGCTCTCCGTCTATTTTTATTTTCATTATTTCTTTCGAAGTCATTTCTCTAATTTTTCTTTTATCACCTGTGATCTTTTCAAAGTTATCATCATGATGAATTATTAAAACATTATCTGAAGAAAGGTGAACATCAAGCTCCACACCATCTCCACCATATTCTATAGCTTTTAAATAAGCTAAAATTGTGTTTTCTGGATATTTACTCCTATATCCTCTATGACCAAGTATTACAGGTCTATCTTTCATCTTTCTTCCTCCTTTAATTTTATGTGTTGCTTTATATTTTTCAATATCTGAAAATATTTTATTATAATTAATTTCATCGTTAAATTTATCATATACCATTGATAATGAAATAATTATAGAAAAAACAATAGTTATGATCTTTAAAAATCTCACAATTTCACATCCTCATATATATTATACTATATATTACTTGATTTTTAATGAAGATTTATTGTAAAATAGAATATATAAATATTTTTATATGAAATAATCAAATAAAATAGATTGAGGAGGAATAAAAATGATTTATAAGCTAGAAGTTACAAGAAACAAGCTCTTAAACCTTATGGATATGGCATCAAAAGCTGTGGCTAAAAAAACAACAAACCCTGTATTATCTGGATTTAAGTTTTCTGTTAAGGATAACAATTTACACCTTTACGCAACAGATTTACAAACTTCTTTTCATGGTGTTTTAAGTAACATATTATTTGAAGAGGTTGAAAAAATAGACAATGAATTATTCGGAGAAGAAAGCGTTTCAGCTGATGCTGTTGAAAATGAAAATTTTGAAGTTATTGAAACCGAAGAAGAAAACAACACATTATTTTCCCCTGAAGAAATAAAGACTGATTCAACTTCTTTAAAACCTGAATTTGTAGTTGATGCTACAAACTTTGTAGATATTATAAGAAATTTAAATTATGAAAATATTAATATCTATATTGAAGGAAAAAACATTAAAATTATTGCTGGAAAATCTGAATTTGTAGTTCCAACAATGGATCCTGAAGATTTTCCGGAAATAGTACCAAATAAAGTTGAAGAAGGAATATTTACATTTGAAAAAACTAAATTATTAGCTATGATTGAAAAGGTTATTTTTTGTGCATTAAAAAGCTCTGAAAATATTTCAAAAAATTTAAATGGTGTTTATTGGGACTTTAGAGAAGGTGGTTATTTAACTCTTGTTGCTGCAGATGGTTATAGATTAGCACTTGCTGAACTTTCATTAGATACAGTAAATATGCCACCATCATTTTTATTATCTCTAAAAAGTATGGAAGAACTCGTAAATGTTTTAAAGAGCTCAAAAACCGAAAACATAGAACTTTTCTTTGATGGTTCCAGGGTTCTAATATTCCTAGAAGACGATAAGGTAGAAATAATCTTAAATGTCGTTGATGCACCTTTCCCGGATTATATAAATATAATTCCTCAGGCATTTAAAACAAAAGTTATTGCGTCAACAGATTTATTCCTTAATGTTTTAAAAAGAGTTTCAATTGCTGCAAAAAATGATCAGGTAAAAATAGAAATAAAAGATAGTATTATGGAATTATCAGCGAAATCACCTGATGTAGGTCTTGCTGTTGAAGAATTAGAAGTTGATAAAGAAGGTGAAGATATATTAATAGCTTATTCTCCAAAATATCTAAGAGAGGCTATTGACCATATTGCAACCGCTGAGGTTGAATTTAATATTACAAGTGAAAGCTCACAAACAATGATAAAACCTGTTGGCGATGATTCATACATGTATATAGTTATGCCAGTGAGGTTACAATAATGTTCAGAGTTGGTTTTGGATATGATGTACATCCTTTTGAAAAAGGCAAAAAATTATATCTTGGCGGCATTGAGATAAATTCTGATTTAGGATTAAAAGGGCATTCCGATGGGGATGTCCTTATTCATTCTATAATTGATGCATTACTTGGTGCATGTGGATATGAAAATATAGGAGAGCTTTTCCCTGAAACTGAAGAATATAAAAATATAGACAGCAAAATTCTATTAAAAAAAACTATGGAAAAACTTTCAAATATCAAAATAATCAATATAGATACCACCGTTGTTACTTCTTATGTAAAGATAAACAAATATAAAACGGAAATGAAAGAGCTTTTATCAAAATTAATGAGAATTTCACCTTCCCAAGTTAATATAAAAGGAAAATCAGGAAATTCGCTTGGAATCGGCGGCAAAAATGAAGGTATAGAAGCTTATTGTGTTGTATTAATTGAGTGTGGTGAATAAATTGGATTATAATCATATTCATGATTTTATAGATTTAGATTATAAAAAGTGCATAAATATACAAAAATCTTTAATAAATCAAATTTCACTAATTCCTTTGTCAAAGGAAGTTAATGTGGTTGCAGGAGTCGATCTTTCGTTTTATAAAGAATTTGGATTGGCAATTATAGTAATAATAGATAAAAATTTCAATGAGTTAGAAGTAAAATATCATTATCAGGAAATTGAATTTCCATATATACCTGGATTATTGGCTTTTAGAGAATTACCTGTCTTTTTAAACGCATGGAAAAAAGTCACTATAAGACCTGATATTGTTTTTTTTGACGGTCATGGAATTGCTCATCCAAGAAAAATGGGAATTGCTACTCACGCTTCATTTTTTATAGAAATTCCGACTATTGGTATAGCAAAATCAAAATTATATGGTAACTTTGATGAACCTGGAAATAATAAAGGTGATTATTCATATATTTATGATAAAAAAGACAAAAAAATTGGCTGTGTTATTAGAACGCGTGAAAAAACAAAACCTGTTTTTGTTTCACCGGGGAATTTCATTACAATAGATGAAGCCAGATATTTTGCTTTAAAATTTTCTACAAGGTATAAACTCCCTGAACCAACAAGATTAGCACATTATTACTCTCAAAAAATTAAAAATGAAATCTTTCCAAGGAGGAATGCAAATGGAAAAATTTGAACTTGAAGTGCTTGAAGTAAAAGGTGAAAAAATTGAAACATGGAAATTCAAAGTTAATACTGACGATAAAGAGTCAATTTCTGCTTTAAAAGAAATTGTGAATTATATAAATGGAACTGATAAAAAAATGGTTATAGACCCTATTGATACAGTATGGACTTATATCTATTTATATCCAACCAATGTATTTACCGAAGAAGATAAAGACTTCTTTAAAGAAAAAATAAATGTAATAGTAAAATAGCAGCCATTTCAGGCTGCTATTTTTATTAAATTTTACCTATTGGTGCAAGATAAACCACAAACTCATCTTTACCATCTACTTCAATTAATTTATCCATTAAATCCTGATCATACGCAGCAACTGCACATGTCCCACAATTTATTGATTCAGCAAGTAAATATAGATTTTGACATACATGTCCTGCATCAATAGAAATTGTCTTATGAGCTTCATTTTTATACTTCCATTCTGTTCTATAAGGAATTGCACTCCAAACAAATACAACAGCACTTTCTCCTATAAATCTTTGGCCTAATGTAGCTTCTATAATCTCTTCTCTTAAGTTTCCAGATTTTATTGGAAGCAATTTATGTTCTGTTGGTATATATCTATAAATTCCTTTTTCTAATCCTTTAACATTAAACACAACAATATATGTTTCAAGAGGATGTGTAGCTCCTGCAGATGGAACAGTTCTAAAGGTTACTTTATCCTTTACCACTTTTTTTACACCTTGCGTATAAAACAACATATAGGATAATTCTTCCAAACTAATAGGTTTATCTTTATATCTTCTGCGACTCTGCCTATTAAACAATAAAGAAATGAAATCATTATTTATCGGTTTAAAACCTTTTATGTCTGGTAAATTTATTAATTCCGTATCCTGAGGATATGGTTTTATATATGGAGGATTTTTAATTCCCTTTTTTCTATCTGGCAAATCCACTTCAAGATTCTTCCAATTCGATTTTAAAACCTCTCTTCCGCATTTCATCTTTCTTCCCTCCCTTAACAAATTCATTGTTGTTATTTATATTATATCAGATTATTATAATATAAAAAAGTTGTTTGTTTTCCTAATTTTATGGTAAAATAATATATATACATTTTCTGGAGGTGAAAATATGAAAAAAACAATTTATCTTGCTGCTGGTTGCTTTTGGGGAGTAGAAGATTTATTTAAAAAATTAGATGGTGTAATGGATACTGAGGTTGGATATATGGGTGGAAAAACAGAAAATCCCACATATGAAGAAGTATGTACAGGAAGAACAGGACATGCAGAAACTGTAAAAGTTATATATGATAATGAAATTATCTCAACAGAAGAATTATTAAAATATTTTTTTGAAATACATGATTTCACTGAAATAAATAGGCAAGGACCTGACATCGGGACACAATATAGAAGTGTTATATTTTACACCGAAGATGAACAAAGGGAATTGGCTGAAAAAATTATATCTATTTTACAGTCAAAATATGATGTAGCTACAAAAATAGAACAGGCGAAAGAATTTTATCCTGCTGAAGATTACCATCAGGACTATTATGAAAAAACAGGGAAAAAACCTTATTGTCATTATAAAAGAGAAGAAATTACAAAATTTTTTATTTCTTTATAATAAATAAAAAACTGTACCCTGAAATATAAGGGTACAGTTTAACTTGCTGTTTGATCATGAATCTTTTCTGCTTCTTCAAAAACTCTTCTTATATCATCAATTCTTCTTTTTAAGACAAGATTCCCTGTAGTTAATTCCTTTTCTATTTTCTTTATAGCCTGACTTACAGTGGAATGATTCTTACCAACAAAAGACGAAATTTCCTTTACTTTCATCTTTCCATAATTTTTTAATAAAAAGGTTAAAACCTGACGCGCTTCAGATATTTCCTTTTTTCTGGTAGTGCTAAACAATTGATCTCTTGTAAGATTATATTCTTTTAATACAGACTCCAAAATAAGATTTTTCTTTAATACAGCCAAACTCTCTTTATTTTCCATAGCAATTTTCTTATGTCTTTTTAATGAGCTATACAATTTCTTCACAGTTTCAACATTTATAGGCTCCCCAGTAACCTTGCTATGGAAAAAGAGATTTAAAATTAAACCTCTTAATTTTCTTAAATTATTATCTATGTTATCTACCAAATATGTAACAACATCATCGGAAATATATAAAGAACTCATCTCTGCCATTTTCTTAGCAATTCTTAACTTTGTTTTTTTATCAGGCTCATTTACATTAACAACCAATCCCATTTCAAATCTACTTATTAACCTTGGATGAAAGGTTGCCAATTCTTCAGGCGTTCTATCAGAACAGATAATAATTTGTTTTCCAAGATTAAATAATGTATTAAATGTATGGAAGAGTTCTCCCTGAGCCATGTCCTTTCCTATTAAAAATTGAACATCATCAATTAATAAGATATCAACCTTTTTTCTATAACGTTCTCTAAAATCATCCATCTGTTCTTCTCTTAAAGAACGCATCATATCATTCATAAACTCTTCTGCTGTTACATACATAACCTTTAAATTTGGAGATGTTTCCATAACTTTATTACCAATAGCATGTAATAAATGCGTTTTTCCTAAGGCAACATCGCCATATATAAACAATGGATTGTATTTCCCTGGATTATTCGCTACCTCTAACGCAGAATAATATGCCACTCTGTTAGATTCTCCAACAACAAAATTTTCAAATGTATATTCAGGATTAAAGTCGGATAATTTTAAAGGTCTTTCCTTGATTAATTTTCCAGCTGGTTTATTCTTATTTTGGTCAGCTGGTATAAATGTAAATTCAACCTTTACTTTTTTAGAAAGAATTTCAGAAAGCGTATCCGACACAAGATTACCATATTTCTTTGCTACGAAATCTTTTATAAAAAGATTTCCCATTCCTATTATTACCCTATCTCCCTGTATATCGAGAATCTTGGCAGAGGTAAACCATTGATCCCAGGTAAGTCTATTTATTTTCGATTTCAATTGCTCCAACAGTTCTTCCTTCGACACAACAATTACCCCCTGACCAAAAAATAAAAATAATAAAACGAGGTGCACTATATAGGATATCAGATTTAACATACTTAATCAAGAAAAAATTTCATGAACTTTGTTGAGATTTA